>JAFQFG010000149.1 GCA_017398695.1 Alistipes sp. | reverse complement strand
GTGATGCTCACGACTGACCCGAGTGCCGAGATCTGGATTAACAACCAAAAGCAGGGCACGGGCTCGTGGAGCGGTCAACTCACTTCGGGCACCTACATCTTCGAGGCTCGCAAGGAGGGCCACCGCACTACACGCCTCTCGCAGGTTATCACCTCGGCACAGGCTACTCAGAGCTATAAGCTCGCAACTCCTACGCCTATCGAGGGGTCGCTCAATATCACTTCGGTTCCTGCGTTGGCGAGCGTTAAGGTCGATGGCAAGGTTATGGGCGATGCCCCTCTTGCAACCAAGCTCCTTGTCGGCAGGCATACCATCGAGGTCTCGAAGAGTGGCTATGGCACCTGGCGCAAGGAGGTAACCATTGCCGAGGGTCAGACGGCAACGGTCGCGGCTACGCTGACAAAGGCGAGTGTTCCGGCTGTGAGGACTACAACCACAAAGGGTCAACCCACTCAAGGTCCTTATAAGGTGGGCGACTACTATAACGAGAACGGCAAAGAGGGCGTTGTTTTCTGGGTCGATGCATCGGGCGAGCATGGCAAGATTGTCAGCCTGACGGAGTCGAAAACCAGACTTCAGTGGGCTTCGGTTGAATCGGAGCAGAGAAGGTTAATTGGAGCGGATGATAAAGAGAATGGCGCCAATAATATGGCAAAAGTTCGACAAATCTACGATTGGCAGAGTAAATACCCCGCCTTTAAGTGGTGTGCCGATTTGGGCGAGGGATGGTATCTGCCGGCAATTAAGGAACTAAAGCTATTTACACTCGATGAAACCGTTCGCAATGCTATAAACCAAACTTTAGCGACTAAAGGCGGAACTAAAATTCCGGATATTGATACACTTCATTGGTATTGGTCATCTACGGAGAGCAACGTAAAGTATGGAGAAGAGTTCTGCGCGTGGGGTGTCTATATGCGCAATGGCAGCCCCAGCCTCAACGATAAGCGCAGCAACCGCTATGTGCGCGCCGTGTCCGCTTTTGGCAACAAATCGCAACCAGCAACGACTCAATCGACAACTACCGCAGCTCCGGCAGTTGTTTCAGGCTCGACCTACGGCCTTTATAAGGTTGGTGACTACTATAACGAAAACGGCAAAGAGGGCGTTGTTTTCTGGGTCGATGCATCGGGCGAGCATGGCAAGATTGTCAGCCTTACGGAGTCGAAAACAAAACTTCAGTGGACATCGGATAAAATCGAGCAGAGAAGGTTAATTGGAGCGGATGATGAAGAGAATGGCGCTAATAATATGGCAAAAGTTCGACAAATTCCCGATTGGAAGAGTAAATATCCAGCCTTTAAGTGGTGTGCCGATTTGGGCGAGGGCTGGTATCTGCCGGCAATTGTAGAGCTAAAACTATTTACGCTTGATAACACCGTTCGCAATGCTGTAAACCAAACTTTAGCAACCAAGGGCGGAACTAAAATTACGGATATTGGTACAACTCATTGGTATTGGTCATCTACGGAGAGCAACCATAAGTATGAAGGGATGTTCTGCGCGTGGGGTGTCCTTAAGAGCCTTGACTTCACCGGCAGCGTCAATAAGGGCAACTACAGCTATGTGCGCGCCGTCTCCGCTTTTTAGTATTTAGGCTTAGAACTTTGATCTTAGAGAAATGAGAAAAGAGAAAGGGCGCAGAGCAAAGTAAAAAACGCGAAAAAATTTTTGTGCATCCCGAAAAAGCATTAATTTTGTTCCTAATAAGCAAAATTGTTCTAAAACCCAAGCAGTGTTATGAGCGAAAAAATCAAACTCCACGACCGCACCTTCGAGGTGATGATTCCCGCCGAGAAGATTGACGAGGCGGTGGCTAAAGTCGCAAACCGACTCAATGAGGATTACGCTTCGTGCGAGCGCCCTCCCATCTTTGTCACCGTGCTGAGCGGTGCGTTTATGTATCTTGCCGACCTGGTGCGCAAGGTGACCTTCGATAATGAGGTAGCCTTTGTGAAGATCTCTTCATACGAAGGAACCGAGTCGACGGGATGCGTCAAACAACATCTCGGCATCGATTTTGACATATCGGGACGCGATATTATCGTCGTTGAGGATATCGTCGAGACCGGCACCAGCATCGACCACATGGTCAAGTATCTCCAGGGCCTCAATCCGCGCAGTGTCGAGGTGTGTACCCTCTTCTTCAAGCCCGAGAAGTATCGCTATGAGCAGCCGATAAAGTATTGCGCTATGGAGATTGGCAACGAGTTTATCGTGGGCTACGGTTTGGATTACGACCAGATTGGCCGCAACTTGAAGGATATATACGTAGTAACGAATGAGTAATGAACTGCTCTGCGGTGGCGCTTTGCTGCCGTTAGTCGAGGATTTCTATACAATTCAGGGCGAGGGATTCCACGCCGGCAAACCTGCATACTTCATCAGGCTTGGGGGATGTGATGTGGGTTGCAGTTGGTGTGATGCCAAGTATACTTGGAATCCTCGTTTGTACCCGCCGGTGGAGATCGCGACCATCGTCGAGCGTGCGGTGGCATGTGCGGCTCAGTCGATCGTAATCACGGGCGGTGAGCCTCTGCTCTACCCGTTGGGGCCTCTCACGGAGCAACTTCACGAGCGTGGCCTCAAGATATTCCTCGAGACCTCGGGCTCGCACCCCTTCAGTGGCGAGTTCGATTGGGTATGTCTCTCGCCAAAGACAAAGCAACATCCGCTGCCGGAGGCGTATGGCCGTGCTGATGAGCTGAAGGTCATCATCGGCAGTGAGGCCGATTTCGAGTGGGCAGAGCAGTGCGCAGCAAAGGTCTCGGAGGGGTGTATGCTCTATCTGCAGCCCGAGTGGAGCGTCTACGAGCAGATTCTGCCGGCAATGGTGGAGTACGCCAAGGCCAACCCGAGGTGGAATATCTCGGTGCAGACCCACAAATTTATGCACATACCTTAACTAAAGCAGAGTCCGGCGCGGTATGAAAGTCCGATTGGGAGATCGTTTTTGGATTACGTTGACCACGGTGATAATCCTCTTTACGCTCGTTGTTATCGGGCGTAATCTGATTACGGTGGTCAAGGTTCACCACCGCATACGCCTGCTCAAGCGCGAGAAGGCTATGTATGAGGAGCGTATTGCGAAAGATAGCACCCTGCTCGAGCAGTTGCAGTATAACGAGTATCTCGAACAGTATGCTCGCGAGCACTACCACATGCAGCGCCGCAACGAAGATGTCTACATTATGGAGTAGTGGCACTCTGCTGCGCCCAACCCCGCGGGATTACTCCTTTTTTACACCTTTATATATAATATAGGCGAGAGCCAGCGCTACGACAGCCATGATGCCGTAGCCGATTTCGTGGCTGTACTTGGTAACGGTCGAGATGAGCTGCTCCTCGGGAACTACCGACTCGAGGTAGTAACCCATGGCTGCCAAGACCGCATTCCACAAGCCGGCACCGAGAGAGGTGAAGAGCATAAATTTCGGCAGATTCATCTTCGCCAAGCCGGCAGGGATAGATATCAACTGACGTACGGCCGGCACCAAACGACCAACGAGGGTGGCCGATACTCCATACTTCAAGAAGAACTGCTCGGCCTTCTCGACCTTCTGCTGGTCGATAAGACACATGTGGCCGAAACGGCTGTTGGCAAATTTGTAGACTATCGGTTTGCCGAGCCACAGAGCGAGAAAGTAGTTTACAAGAGCTCCTATAAGCGCACCTGCCGTGGCACAGAGGATTACCAACCAGATGTTGAGATCTCCCGTGGAGGCTGCCTTGTATGCTGCGGGTGGCACGACAACCTCCGACGGGAAGGGTATGAATGAACTCTCGATAGCCATCAGCAGTGTGATGGTCCAGTAGTTGAGGTTGTCAAGGCACCATTGAATAAATCCGATAGACTCCATAGCTCTTATACACATTTACCGCTCTGCCGAGCATTTGTTCGTGGCAAATGTAGTAATAAATTTCGAGAAGTTATCGTCGAAGCGCAATTTATGCCTTTATTGACAACTTTAGGTGTTACTTGATGTAAAACTCTTTGAGCGGAGAGTAACCGAGCTCCGCTGTCAGCTCGTTCCACTTGGCCGGAAGCTCGATCGCGATGCTCTTGTAGCCGCCTCCGGGCATGGTCTGAATCTTGTTGCGGCTCGCATCGCCCGTGACCAAGAAGGCTGTCATTCCCTTCTTCATCGTGGGCAGGGTCATCATCTGCTCGTCGGATGCAGCATGCCATACGGGCTTTGCGGTCAGCTCGGCACCCTCGGTGCGCGAGAGGTGGCTCTTCCAGCGCTGGATGGAGTGGCGACCCTCGGGCGAACTGCCCGGGTTGGCGTAGTAGTTGGTAAAGACACGCTCATCGAGCGGACGACGGGCTGTGCGGATAAGAGCCTCCTCGAGTCGCTCGGGGGTCTTGTATTCCGATGCGAGATTGCGGGCAATGGGCGGTGTCATCATCACCGTGCGGAAAGTCTCGGGACGACCACTGCCAAGCGCAAATTGACAACGCTCTGTGATGTCCCATGCCAATAGCTCCATAATCTTCTTGGGATCGGTGGTCGATGGAGCCATGTTGTTGCCCCAGAGCAGTGTGGAGGCGACGGTTATAGTGTTGTCGTTCAGCGCAAAGCCCTCGCGAACGTGATAGGGTTTCCACCCGATGGCAACGCAGGCGGCCTCATCCTCGGCCAAACACCACGGCATCGGATAGCCGAATGTGCCCATACGATTCTCACCGACATAGTAGCCTGCAAGGTTCTGCAGTGCGAGATTCATGAAACGGCCAATCGCCACATTCGCTTCGGCCGAAATCTCGCCCTCGCCCGATGAGATGCCGAGCTGGCGGGCTACGGGACCATTGAGCCAGCAGTAGGGTACCCAAGCGTGGGTGCTGGCTATCGTGCGACGGAACTCACCGGCACCTATGGCCTTGGTGAGCGCAACCAGAATGGGCATATACTCGGGCTTGCAACCCGCCATCACTCCATTCACCGCAACGTGCCATGCAGTGGTGTTGCGATGCGCTACGGGGAGTATGGCAACCGTCTCGTCCCACTTGAGGTCGGTGTAGCGCATAAACTCGCTCACGCGCTCAAATGTGGGCGGTACGATGGGCAGACCATCCGACCAACGCTCCTCGCGAAAGCGGGTCTGGATCTCATCGAGAGTGCCGTAGAAGACATCATCGCGGATGTCGCCTTTGTCGCGCTTGGTGTTGCCGGCAATCTCGCTGTCGGTTATGGGCTCGGTCAGGGCCTTGACAATCTGAGGCCACACTACTTCGCGTGTATTGCGGAGCAGCTCCTCGTGGGTGTGAGCAGCGAATGCTCCGGGATATTCGGCCACTCGCGGAGCCGGAATGCCGTTGTTGAGCGAGGTGTAGAATACCTGGTCGACGAATGTCGGGGCCGCAATGGCTACGGCAGGTATGCCGATGTACTCAGCTGCGATGCACGAGCCGCACTCCTTGGGCGTGCAGAGTCCGCATCCGCAGTTGCCGGCAATAACAGCATCGACCTTGTGGCGGCGCAGACGCTCCTGGAACTCATCTTTTGAGCGTCGTACAACGCCCGGAGCAGGGTAGACACCGGCTGTGCCAATCTCATCGAGTAGTAGAACCTTTGCAGTGGGGTAGTGTTTGAGAATCAGCTTTTTGATCTCGGGGTGAGTGACCGATGTCATGAAACTGCCACCGACTACGGCTATAGTTTTACCATCGAGTGTCGTAAGGCGTGGGGCCTGCTGGATCATCTCGACCGTGCCTCGTCCTACGGGCGATACGACTGCGTAGTTTGCTGCCGAGGTGGTTGATGCGCCCGAGGTGTTGCCCGAGGCCTCGCTCTTGCAAGTCTCGTCACAAATGATACGCCCACTTTGGGCATAGGTTCTGCCGCAAATAATCAGTGATATTACGACAAATGTGTAGAAAAATCTCTTCATGGTTACAACCGTTTTTATATCTCGTTTTTGCTTGTTTACATCGGGGAAGGCTCGTTTAATAAAACGCTTGCTGTGAGGGAAAGTTAAAACCGACAAGCATGGAAAAGTGTGAAATGACTCTACAATTGCTCCTATTGGCTATTTTTATGACCAAAAAACCATCAAAAATCGAAAACTTTTTTTGTTTTTAGAGTTTTCTGCCGTATCTTTGCAGCCGAATAATTGTAAGTATTCAATCACAAACCTTGACCCTAAAGACGAAAAGATGACACAACGTGATCATATCATTGAGCGAACGAGCGAAATGTTCGTAATGCATGGAATCAAATCTGTGCGTATGGATGATATTGCTCAGACTCTCGGTGTATCCAAACGAACGCTCTACGAGATGTTCGGTGATAAGGAGGAGCTGCTCTACCTCTGTATGTCCAGCTTTTTGGAGAAACAGCGTGCCGATGTCAACTCCCAAGCCAAGAGTGCTGCAACCATCATGGAGAATATTTTGCACGGATTTATCAAGATGATGCAATATTCTGATGTCAATAATCGTATTATGAGTAATCTGCAGAAGTTTTACCCCGGTGTGTTCCAGCGCATCCATAAGGATTGCGGGGAGGTGGGGCGAACTAACTTCCGCAGTGCTATACATAAGTGTGTGGACGAAGGTTATATTGATAGCCACTTCAATATGGATTTGGCAATAACGGTGTTGTATTATACCGCTATGGGTGTTGTTGCGCGTCGTGACTTCCCTTATCCTGATGGCGTGTCGCCACAGAAGGCATTTAGTCACATTGTGATATGCTTCTTCCGAGGAGTGGCAACGCCGAAAGGCCTGGAGATAATCGACAAGTTTGTCGCAGAGAATGGAATTGAGATATAGGAAATAAACATTTATATATACAAGGATATGAAAAGATTATTTTTGACAATGGGACTGTTGATGTTCGGAGCTTTGGCTGGTCTGGCGCAGACCAAGCTGACACTTGAGCAGGCTCTCGAGATTGCCTTGAGCGAGAATCCGACCATCAAAATTGCAGATCAGGAGATTGAGATCAAACGCTACGCCAAGCAGGGTACCTACTCGTCGCTCTATCCGAAGATTGACGCATCGGCAACCTACCAGCGCGTAATCGAGAAGCAGACGATGAGCATGGACTTCGGTGGTCAGACTCAGACTATCAAGGTCGGCTCGGATAACTCGTTCAATGGCGGATTGACAGCGGCTATGCCCGTGGTGAATGCTCAGTTGTGGGCAAGTCTGAAGGTGTCGGCTCTCGATGTGGAGTTGGCTGTCGAGAAGGCTCGCTCGTCGCGTCAGGATATGGTTGAGCAGGTTACCAAGGCTTACTATACGGTGTTGCTGGCCAAGGAGTCGTTGGGTGTCTATAAGCGCGTGTATGACAACGCAGTTGAGAATAATAAGAATGTCAAGAAACGCTATGAGGTAGGCTCCGTGTCGGAGTTTGACTATATCTCGTCGAATGTCTCGGTACAGAATGCCGAGCCCAATGTTTTTGAGGCCGAGAACAGCGTGGTGCTCACCCTGTGGCAGCTCAAAGCACTGCTGGGTATGGATTTGCAGATGGATATCGACGTTGAGGGCTCGCTGAGCGATTTCAAATCGGCAATGGATGAGGCATACAACCTCTCGCAACTCGATTTGACGGATAACACAACCATGAAGCAGTTTGATCTGCAGGAGAAGATGCTCGATAAGGCATTGAAGATCACCAAGCTGGCTAATGTACCTACGGTTTCGATCAATGCAGCATATCTCTACACTGCCCTCGGCAACGATGGTAAGTTCGGTGATCGCAAGGCGTGGAACCCCTACTCTTACGCAGGCGTTCAGCTCAACATCCCGATCTTTGCGGGTAATGCCAAGCGTGCAGCAACACGTCAGGCACGCCTGAACCTCTCGAACCTGCAGCTGCAGCGCGAAAATATCGAGCGTCAGTTGCGTGTCGCGATGATTCAATCGCTCAACTCGATGCAGACCAGCGTCAAGCAGTTCAACTCGGCAGATGCAACTGTTACGCAGGCCAAGCGCGGATACGACATCTCGGTGAAGCGTTATGAGGTTGGTCGAGGTACGTTGGTCGAGATCGACAACTCGCAGCTGGCTCTTACGCAGGCAGAGTTGAGCCGCAACTCGGCAATATATAACTTCCTCACCTCGAAGATTGCATTGGACAAGATTCTCGGTAATTTGGAGTACTAATTTCGTAAAAAATCAGAAAAAATATAAGACAGTAAGATTATGAAAAGAGTTTTGAAGTCACTACTTATTGTATGTGCAGTAGCAGGTGTTGCCTGCTCAGGAAATGAGAAGACACAGGCGGTAGAGCAGACCAAGGAGCTATCGAAGGTGACGGTAGCCACTGCTGCACGCCGCAATGTTACGCAATCGGTATCTTTCACCGGAACGGTTGAGGCTCAGGTTGTGAATAATATCGCATCGCAGCAGCCTTTGCGAATTACTAAGATTTTGGTCGATGTGGGCGATCACGTCAAGGCGGGTCAGACGCTTGTAACACTCGATAACTCGTCGCTTGTGCAGGCTTCGGCTCAGCTCGAGAACTCGAAGAAAGAGTATGAGCGTGCTAAGGAGCTTTATGAGTTCGGTGGAGCTTCGAAGTCGGAGTTTGATGGTCGCAAACTCTCGTACGAGGTGGCAAAATCGGCATACAATAACCTGGTTGAGAATACAACCCTCGTATCGCCCGTGTCGGGCGTTGTGTCGGCTCGTAATTTCGATGTAGGTGATATGGCATCGGGCTATCCCGTGCTGGTCGTAGAGCAGATTCGTCCTGTGAAGATTATGATCAACGTGTCGGAGTCGCTCTTCTCGAAGATTAAGCGCGGCATGAAGGTCTACGTAACTCTGGATGCTTATGGCGACGAGAAGTTTGCAGGTCGTATCGCACGTATCTACCCGACAATCAACAATACGACCCGTACATTCCAGGTTGAGGTGTCAATTCCCAACAATGATGAGCGTATACGTCCGGGAATGTTTGCTCGCGTTACACTTCCTTATGCTACGGTTAATCGCGTGATTATCTCTGACCGTGCCGTAAACAAGCTTATGGGCTCGGGTGATCGTTATGTATTTATCTATAACCCTGCCGACAGCACCGTGCGTTACAGCAAGGTAGAGCTTGGTCAGCACATGGACTACGAGTATGAGGTTATCTCGGGCGTTGAGGCTGGTGATCAGGTTGTGGTCCTTGGTCAGTTGGGCGTTACCAACGGAGAGAAAGTCGAGCTTAACAAATAGTCGAAACTTAACAACGAACAAAGATGAATATCTATAAAACAGCCGTTAATAACCCGATTACGACGATTTTGGTCTTCGTCGCAGTCGCAATATTCGGTATTTTCTCGCTGGTCAAGTTGCCGGTCGATCTGTTCCCGCATATCGATTCGAACTACATCATCGTGGTTACGGCATATCCTGGTGCCAGCGCAGAGGATATTGAGGAGAATGTTACCAAGCCACTCGAGAATAGCCTTAACTCGGTTGAGGATCTGAAGCATATCACTTCGAAGTCGAAGGAGAATATCTCGATGGTGGCATTGCAGTTTGAGTATGGTATTGATCCTGATGTCGCTACGGCAGATGTGCGCGACAAGCTCGATATGGTTGTGCAGAATCTTCCCGATGAGGTAAATCTGCCTATCATCATGAAATTCTCGCCCGATGAGATGCCGATTATGATGATGTCGATCAAGGCCAATGAGAGCTGGAGCGGACTTGCCAAGATTATAGATGAGCAGGTGTCGACTCCGTTGGCTCGCGTGAAAGGTGTGGGTACAGTGTCGGTGTCGGGTCTTCCGGCTCGCCAGATCCAGATCTACTGCGATCCTTACAAGCTCGAGGCCTATGGAATGACTATCGAGAATATCGCACAGATTATTGCCGCCGAGAACCGTTCGGTTCCGGGAGGTACGCTCGACGTGGGCTCTAATACCTACTCGTTGCGCGTGGACCAGGAGTTCACAGGTGCTAAGGAGATGGAGGACATCGTAATCGGCAGCCGTGGAGGTGCAAATATCTACTTGCGTGATGTGGCTACTATCACCGATACGCAGGAGGAGCGTACACAGGAGGGCTTCAACAACGGAGAGCGTACCGGTATGCTTATTATCCAGAAACAGAATGGTGCAAATACGGTAGATATCTCGCGTAAGGTAATGAAGGAGTTGGAGAAGATTCTCCCGACACTCCCCTCGGATGTGCGTATCGAGCCGTTTATCGACAACTCGGATAACATTATGGATACAGCGCAGTCGCTTATCGATACAATCCTCACGACCTTCATTATCGTGATGTTTGTGGTGATGCTGATGCTCGGACGCTGGCGTGCAATGTTTATCATCGTGCTGACGATTCCGATTTCGATGCTCTCGTCGCTTATCTACCTCTTGATGACAGGCTCGACGCTGAACATCATCACCATGTCGTCGATCTCGATTTCTATCGGTATGGTGGTCGATAATGCAATCGTTATCCTCGAGAATATCACCCAGCATGTCGACCGAGGCTCGCGCGTAAAGCAGGCTGCAATCTTCGCTACCAAGGAGATGGGTATGTCGGTTATTGCCTCGACCCTTACGACGTTGGCTGTATTCTTGCCGTTGACAATGATTGACGGTATGGCAGGTATCCTCTTCAAGCCTATGGGTTGGATGGTGACCATTACACTTACCGTCTCGATGGCTGCCGCTTTGACCTTTACACCGGTACTCTGCTCGCTTATCATGAAGCAGAATCCCAAGAAGTCGAAGATTCAGCACTGGGTTGATAAAGGAATGGGAGGCCTTGAGAACTTCTATGGTCGTGTACTTAATTGGTGTGTAAATCATCGTAAGACCTTCGTGTTGGGCTCATTGGTACTCTTTGTCGGAGTGGTTGTCGGTATCGGCCCGCGCGTAAAGACCGAGTTTATGCCCTCGCAGGATAATGCCCGTATCTCGGTGAAGATCAAGCTGCCGGTAGGTACTCGTCAGGAGATTACACGTGATGTGGCTCTGCGCATCGACAAGGAGTTCCGCGAGAAGTATCCCGAAATCAAGACTATCGGTATGACTGAGGGTGTTGCCGACTCGGATAATGCGTTTGCATCTATTCAGGAGAATGGTACGCACTATATCTCGATGAATATGCGTCTGTTGAAGAAGACCGAGCGTGAGCGTTCGCTGACCGAGATTTGTGACGGCATGCGTAAGGATTTGGAGAAGTATCCCGAGATTCGAACATTCGAGGTTATCGAGTCGGGTCAGAAGGGTGGTGCCGGAGGTCAGTCATCGGTTGATATTGAGCTCTATGGCTACTCGCTCGAGGATACAGACCGCATAGCTGCCGAGATTAAAGATATGATGCTCGGCTTCGAGAGCTGCTCGGAGGTTGTTATCTCGCGTGAGGAGTATACTCCGGAGTTCCAGGTCGTTTTCGACCGCGAGAAGTTGGCCATGAACGGCTTGAATGTCGCTACGGCTGCAACCTACTTGCGTAACCGAGTGAATGGTGCTGTGGCATCGTATTATCGTGAGGATGGTGAGGAGTATGATATCTTGGTGCGCTATGCTAAGGAGTTCCGCGAGTCGAAGGAGGCTCTGGAGAATGTGACCATCTATAGCCCCACAACCGGTGGTGCAATCAAGGTGCGCGACCTGGGCGAGGTTATCGAGACTGTATCACCCCCGTCAATTGAGCGTAAGGACCGTACTCGTTACGTTAAGATTTCAGGCTCGGTTGCTCACGGATACGCTACTTCGGACCTTATCTCGGCTACGACTCTCGGTCTGAATAAGATGGATATGCCGGCAGGTATTACATGGGACTTCGGTGGTTCGTATGAGGATCAGCAGGATACCTTCCGCGATATGTTTATGTTGTTGGCACTGATGGTTATCCTTGTCTTTGTGATTATGGCATCGCAGTTCGAGTCGCTGAGCTATCCCTTTATCATCATGTTCTCGCTGCCCTTTGCAATTGTGGGTGTGTTGCTCGGCTTGTGGATTTCGGATACACCGCTCGGCATTATGGGTCTGCTCGGTGTGCTGATGTTGGTCGGTATTGTTGTGAACAACGGTATTATCCTTGTGGACTACACCCGACTGTTGCAGGGTCGTGGCATGTCTGTTCTCGATGCAGCTGTGGCTGCAGGCCGCTCGCGTATGCGTCCTATCTTGATGACCACACTTACGACGGTCATGGGTATGGTGCCTATGGCTGTGGGCAACGGAGTCGGTTCCGAGATGTGGAACTCGCTCGGTATGACGGTGGCTTGGGGACTTTCGTTCTCGACACTGATTACCCTGTTGCTTATCCCCGTACTCTATTGCATCCTTGCACTCCGTCAGGAGCGCAGGGCTGCAAAGAAACTTGCTAAACTTAATGCGTAACTGACAGATTATGAAAGCTATATTTTTGGCGTGCAATCAAGCACTTTATGATGAGGTTCAACACGAGATGGCGCGACTCGGTGTTCGTGGCTACACTTCGTGGGAGGAGGTTAAAGGTTGCGGAATGGCTACCGGTGAGCCTCACTTGGGCGATGCGGTATGGCCCACACTCAACTCGGCTATAATTTCGATTACCGAGGATGATAAGGCCGATGCTCTGCTCGCGGCTGTTCGTAAGATTGACGAGGAGAATCCCAAGCTCGGTTTGCGAGCTTTCTGGTGGAGTGTAGGCGGTACAATTTAACCGCCATACTCCTTATACAGATAGCATGAGGGGCTGTTCAACAAAGTTGGACAGCCCCTCGTCTTGGTATGGTAGCTATAACAAACGCTTAGATCGAAATATCCTTAATCTCGAACTTGATTACGCCTGCCGGAACGGTAACATCAACAACCTCACCCTTCTTCTTGCCGAGCAGGGCCTTGGCGATGGGAGTGCCGATGGCGAGCTTGCCTTCGCGCAAGTTAGCCTCATTCTCCGATACGATGGTGTAGGTAACCTCCTTGCCGTTGTTGTGGTTGAGCAGGGTCACCTTGCTCAAAATCTGAACCTTGCTTTTGTCGATCTTGGTCTCGTCGATTACGCGAGAATTTGTCAGTGTCTGTTCAAGCTGTGCTATTCGCATCTCGAGCAATCCCTGAGCCTCGCGTGCTGCATCATACTCTGCATTCTCCGACAGGTCGCCCTTGTCGCGAGCCTCGGCAATGGCCGCTGCCGCTGCAGGACGCTCAACCGAACGCATGTGGTCGAGCTCGTCTTTCAATTTCTTGTAGCCCTCTGCTGTGAGGTAGATAATTTCGTTTGCCATAATTTTATATTTTTTGTTTCTCTACTTCTAACTGTTATGTCGTTTTTGGCGACATAAAAAAATTAAGAACCCCGACTCGTCGAGAATCGGAATCCCACTCTGTTATCCGTAGGCAAAGGTAGGGCTTATTTTTGAATTTGCAAATTATTTTTGGCACAAATCGTGCCCACTTGCAATGCTATGTTGCTCGTCATCTTGCTATATGTGGTCGTGACAGTGCTCTTTGTGATAGATGCACTGATGCGTGAGGATAATACCTATCGGGTAGTGTGCCGCATTGCAGTAATTCTCTTTGTGCCGATAATAGGCATACTGCTCTACATCTTGGATGGTCGTCGTCGCCGACCCCGACGCGCGGAGCTTACGCAGGGATGTCGTCCAGGTCTTGCACGGCTTGTTCACAATTCGTGTGGCGAGCCGGTGACTCTGCACAACTCTGTCGAGGTGCTACACAATGCCAATGCCACCTATGCCGCCATTATCGGAGCACTGCAACGCGCCCGTAGCTCCATATTGTTGGATTACTACATCTTTGTTGATGACCGCCTGGGAGGTACGGTGTGTGATATTCTCGAGCGCAAGGCTCGTGGCGGGGTTGCGGTGTGTGTAATATATGATGCTATCGGCTCGTGGCGACTCAACCACCGGACTATAGTACGCCTTCGCTGCTCGGGTGTCGATATACGCCCATTCAAGCCTATGCGATTTCCTTGGATTTGTAATGGCGTAGCTCGTCGAAATCATCGGAAAATAGCGATTGTGGACTCGAAAGTAGCATTTATGGGTGGCATAAATATTGCGAAACGCTACATTGACGGAAACAGTCTGGGGCGATGGCGTGACGAGCATCTGCGCATTGAGGGCGATGCGGTCGAGAGATTGCAACGACTCTTTATGAAGGATTGGTCGGAGTGTGGTGGTGATGCGGAGCCGCTGAGCCCCCAGAGTGCAAAACATCACGTGTTTGAATGCTCTCCGATGCAGATTGCCTGGAGCGATGAGTGCGAGGCTCGGCAGACGATACTCGACACCTTCACTGCAGCCATTGCCGAGGCCGAGAGTGCTATTCGGATGTCGACGCCCTATTTTATTCCACCGCAAGGTCTGTTTGATGCACTGCGTGTCGCTGTGGGGCGTGGGGTCAAGGTGGAGTTGATGGTTCCCGAGCGTGGCGACTTGCCTCTGACGGCAATGGTTTCGGAGAGCTACCTCCGTAGTATCGAGCAGTGCGGAGTCGAGGTATATCGCTACGAGAATGGATTTCTGCACTCAAAGGTGCTGATTGTGGATGATAAGGTGGCCTCGGTGGGGAGTGCAAACTGCGATTACCGTAGCCTGTGTGAGAACTTAGAGGTGACCTGCCTTGCGTACGATCCGCGAGTTATCGCAGAGCTCGGCGAACAGTTCGAACTGGATAAGCGCGAGTGCCGTGCCACAACCGCCGACCGATACAGACCCTCTGTTGCACGACGTTGTGTGGAGTCACTTGCCCGACTGCTCTCGCCCCTGTTGTAGCCGTCGTCATACTTAAAATGTTGTGTTATGAAAAGATTGTTTATCACGTTGACTCTCCTCTTGGCGATGGTTGCTACCTCCCATGCCCAGAGACTTCAGGTCGGTGTTCGTGTGGGTGTCAATGCTACCGACTTTTCGCTTCCGAAGGTGTTATTTGATGGGGGCTATGTCGTAGGTGGCAATACGAAGGTTGGCTTCGAGACGGCTCTAATGGCTCGCCTGAATATCACGCGACACCTGCATCTGCAGACAGAGTTTGAGTATAGCCGTGCGGGCTATCAGTTGCGATATGTCTCCCCGACATTCGAACAGAGGATAAAGGTACATGCCAACCGTATCGAGATTCCGCTGATGGCAGGCGTTACCATTGGGCCGATAAGGCTCTTCGGAGGCCCATTTTTCCGCATTGCGCATAGCGAGAAGAGTAGCGCTCCACTGTTGGCAAAACTGCGTTTTAACGATTCGGATGTAGGCATTATGGGTGGAGTGGGTGTCAATATCCGCAAATTCTTTGTCGAGGCACGCATCTCGGGATATCCCAAATCATCAATCCGGAGCAGTGTCGAGGTGGATGGTTATCGGCAGCGGGTGAAGGTCGGACGCAATATCCGTTACTCACTATCTACGGGATTCTTCTTCTAACGAAAAAAAGTGTCCGTACAAGGTGATTTCTCAAATGCTGTTGTGATATTACGACGTGACCCCAAAAGTTTAGAAAAGAACTTTTGGGGTCACTTTATGTACAAAGACTCTCTACTCTGCTTGCTGAGTCGGAAAATCGACAAGGTGCACCAGATGCTCGAGCGGACGCAGGAAATTGCGCTTGCCGAGCTTCGGGGAGTAGACGTAGCAGTCGAGCGTGAAGACACGATTGGTAGCGGTGTCGACGGTCGAGAAGCTTACGAATGGACCTCCCATAAAGTCGTTTTCGACATCCCACAATCCGCGCATCTCTGCCCACAGACGACCTCCGATGCGCATCATGCGGTAGTCCGGCTCATACTCGCCAAGGGTGGTCATGTAGGAACCATCCGAAGGGCCGGGAATATTCGCGGCGTACTTATTGCGAGCGGCGGTCAATGCCTTCAACGATAGCGATTTCGGGCCCTCGTAGGGGTAGGTGTAGATGAAGAAACCCTGGCTTGCTGTCGGGAACTCGTATGAAGCCCACAAGAAATCATCGGTGGCATTGCGCAGGGTATATCCCTTCGGAATGTGCATGGTCACACCAAACTTCTCGTAAATCACCTTCTCCAACTCTTTTGCACCGAACTTTTTGCCGAAGTCGATTGTGCGGTCGCGCTCGGCCGACTCCAGCACCTGCACCAGATTGTCCGAATTTTCGGCCAATAGGGTAGTCAGAGCCTCTACGCTCGGGGCTTGAGCCAAAATAACTACTTGAGGTTGAGATGTTACGTCATACTGCACACCGATACCCGGATTTTCGACCGTGGGATCGACAAGCAACTTCAACACATTGCGGTGACGCTCAAGCAGATTTTTGAAGTTGTCGGGAGCCACGCGCAGAACATCGAAGAGTGGCTCATATTGGTTGATTGTCGGTACCGGGCGCTGCAACGCATAGCGTAGGGTGTCGCCGGCAGGGCTCTCCCAAACGTTGTTTTTGCAGACGACAATCACCTCATAAGGAGCACCCTGCGAAGTGCGTCCATCACCCGACAGACGATGGAATGCATCGCAGCCGACCATTGCGATGGTGGCAGCGACGATCGACAATATAGTCAAAACCTTCTTCATCAGATAAAATGTTTTTAGAGTTACGTTTGCCAAATATACGAAATATTTGCCAAATCGGCCTCGTTTCCAAATAAAATATCTACATTTGTGGCAGTGAAACACACTTTGTAGCGATGCTGAAGATTGTCGATAGAGTGCTCAAGCAGATGATTCCCGACTCGACGTGGAAGATAGACGATCCGAATGGGGTCTACCTGACCTTCGACGACGGGCCGACTCCGGGTGTCACGGAGTGGATACTCTCGACCCTCGAGAAGTATGATGCCAAGGCTACGTTCTTCGTTTTGGGTAAAAATGCGGAGCTCTACCCCGACCTCTACCAGAAGATTCTCGCTGCGGGCCACAAAATTGGTAACCATACATACTCTCACCAGAAGGGGTGGGGTATGTCGCTCGAACGCTACATCGAGGATATAGACTGTGCTGACGATATTCTCAAGAGCGAACTCTTCCGTCCGCCCTATGCCCGAGTGACCCCTGCGCAGATGAGGGCTGTGGCCAAGCGTTATAAGATTGTGATGTGGAGCATCGTGTCGCATGACTATAATCGTCGCTTCTCGCCACAACGAGTTTTGCATAATGTTATCGACCACATCGAGCCGGGCTCGATAGTTGTCTTTCACGATAGCGACAAGGCATTTCGCAATATGAGCTATGCCCTGAAAAAGACTCTCGAATTTATCAAGGAGAGGGGTTGGAAATCGAAAATCATAGAGTTGTAGTACGCGATGAGAGTGATTGTTGCCATAACCGGAGCCAGCGGCTCGATATACGCCCGATTGACCATCGAGGCACTGTTGCGAGCGCCCGAGGTTGAGCAGATTGCTCTTGTCTATAGCGACACGGCACGTGAGGTTGTGGCCTTCGAAGGGGTGGATATTCCCTCGGATGAGCGTATCAAACTCTACGACAACCACGACCTCTTCGCTCCGGTGGCGAGTGGTTCTGCGGCTTACGATGCCATGATTGTGGTGCCGTCGTCGGTCGGTACGCTCGGTCGTATTGCGCACGGACTTTCGCAGACCCTTATTGAACGAGCCGCGGATGTGATGCTCAAGGAGCGCAGGCGATTGATTTTGGTGGTTCGCGAGGCTCCCTACTCGCTTATTCATCTGCGCAATATGACTGCATTGACCGAGGCCGGGGGTATTGTTGTGCCGGCATCGCCATCGTTCTATTCACACCCTTCGACCATCGAGGAGGCATGCCTGACTGTTGTCGAGAGGGTGATTGCTCTGCTCGGCATCGACCAACCCCACTATGAGTGGCAGGGTAAATAGAAAAGAGCAAATAGAAAAGAGGTTGCAAGGAGTAGGAAAAGCGAATTTTTATAGAAAAAACCTCTTAATTGTGAATTGAGAATTGTGAATTGAGAATTGTTTTATATCTTTGCGCCACGAAAAGGAACACGTTAACTATAAATATTATAAAAGATTATGACAATTACTGCTGCTGATATCAAAATCGGTATGTGCATCGAGATGGATGGCAAGACTTTCCTTGTTGTCGATTTCCAGCACTGCAAGCCGGGCAAAGGCCCCGCTTTTGTTCGTTCAAAGCTCAAGAACCTCGAGAATGGTCGCGTTCTCGAGAACACATTCTCGTCTGTAGGTCAGAAGATTGAGCAGGTGCGCGTTGAGCGTCGTCCCTACCAGTTCACCTACGAGGATGATCTGGGTGCTCACTTCATGCACTGCGAGACTTTTGAGGAGATCAACATCGAGAAGTCGCTCATCAACAACTACGATCTTATGGCTGATGGTCAGATCGTTGAGGTTATGTTCCACACCGAGAAGGAGACTGTTCTTTCGGCAGAGTTGCCCCCGATTGTAGATATGGAGGTTACTTATACCGAGCCGGGTATCAAGGGTGATACCGCTTCGACCAACTCGCTCAAGCCTGCTACCGTAAACACAGGTGCAACCATCAAGGTTCCCTTGTTTATCAACACTGGCGATAAGATTCGCGTTGATACTCGCACTCGCGACTACTACGAGCGTATTAAGTAATATTCTTGCGGAGGTTAATCCGTAGTGATATTGAGGGAGATTGTCATGACTATTGTCGTGACAATCTTTTTTTTTGTACCTTTGTCTACACAACCATTCTGTCTTATGATTATGAAGAGATTATTATGTCTGTTGACACTGCTCTTGCCATTTGCAACCTATGCCTATAATGGCGAGATGCTTACGCTCGAGATGGGTGGGTCGAAGATCTACCCGGGCACCGACCGCAAGGTTATGATATACGTTCCCCGTCAATATGATGCATCGGCTCCGGCAGCACTGATTGTCGGCACAGACTCCCAGGAAAAGGCCTTGGCCGAGTGTATCGACTCGCTCATAGTCGAGGGAACGATGCCTGTGACCATAGCTGTTGTTGTGCGTCCCGGACGAATTCATAACGCCAAGGGCGAGGTTGTACGCTACAATCGCAGTAACGAGTACGACCGCATGGATGGTAGATTTGCCCTCTTTTTAGAAAAGGAGGTGTTGCCCGAGGTGGAACGCATGCGCTGTGCTGACGGCCGGGCTATAAAGTTGTCGAAGGAGCCTTCGATGCGAGCTATCACGGGTAGTAGTAGTGGTGGTATATGCGCCTTCAATGCCGCATGGCAACGTCCCGACATGTTTTCGAGGGTCTATGCCATGTGCGGAACATTTGTGCCCTTCCGCGGTGGTGATCAATTTCCGGCACTTGTGCGCAAGGGTGAGCCGAGAGCGTTGAGAATCTTCTTGCAGGATAATGATAAAGATACGTGGAATCCGCTGTTTGGCAGTTGGTTCGAGTATAACACACTGATGCTTTCGGCATTACAATTTGCCGGCTATGATGTGCGCCATCAGTGGGATAAGGGAGGTCATTCGGGCAGAAACGGACGTGCCATAATGAAGGAGGTGATGCGCTGGCTGTGGTCTGATTGGCAGTCGGGAGTCAAGGTTGGCATGAGTGGCAACAAGTCGCTGAACGATATTATCATCCCCGGAGAGGGCTGGCACTGTATTGCCGATGAAGTGGCAGATGGAGCGATGGTTTACCCCTATGATGACGAGCAGGTCATGCTCCGTATAGGCAGACGCAACGAGGCGGTGGCGGTGTCGGGCGAGCGGACGAAGATCAAGGGCCGCATTGCACTACCGAACCCATATAAGGCTCTCTATCCGGGTGGTGCGCATACAGCAGTGCGTAGAGAGGGTAGTAATTGGGTATGGCAGTATATCAATACCCCCGATGGTAAGTTGTCGCATGGGCAGGAGTTTTACTACCTCTACACCGATGCCGGACAGATGCTTTTCGATGCCAAAGGCTATCTCTATGTCGCTACGGCGGTCGGAGTGCAGATTTGCGACCAGAATGGACGTGTGCGTGCAATCCTCTCGTTGCCGGGAGGCTCTGTCGAGTCGATAGCCTTTGCCGGCAATAACCTCTTCGCCATCAGCGGAGGTAAACTCTACGTCCGCAAATTACTTCGCAGTGGAGTGCACCAAGGCTCTCCCAAGTCGGAAGGACAAGGGTGATGTAACAACTATTGATAGGAGAATTTCTGTATTGCCACCGTCGAGGCGGGGATAGCTAATTTGCTTTTTGCTATCTCTATTTCGTTGTGAGATACTTTGCAAAGAAATTCCAGATATGCTCTCCCACATCGAGGTCTTTGTCTGCCCATGAGTGACCTCCATCGACAATCTCGTAGAGCCAGACCTCTTTGCCCTCTGTGCCACCCACATATTTATGAGCAATGACCTTATTACGTCGTACAGGTAACTCCTCGCGTATTTCGTGGGTGCAGCGATTGACAGCACGCCAGTAGCCGACGGCACTCGGCACGGAGAGATATTTCCCCCAACCTCCTATGTTTTGGGGATCGCCCTCCCAGAGAGAGGTTTTGTCGTTTGTGCCATGTATTTCAAACAGTGGTACAGCTCTTTTTGCTATCAGTTCACGATACATCCACTCCATCGTAAGCCCCGACACCGGAGCCACGGCCGCAAAGAGCTCAGGGCGCAGATAGGCCAGCAGGTAGCACATCTCGCCACCATTGGAGTGGCCCGTAGCAAAGATATTCTCGCGACTAAGCCCATATTCGCGTTGCAGATGGCGTACCAGGCGGCAGGTAAAGCCTACATCGTCACGCTTCCAATTGCGCTCGCGGTGGAAATCGTAGCCTACATTCCAGCATGGCTTCCCCTTGAAATCTCGGGGGCCACGTGGATAGCAAACTGCAAAGCCATGGCGATCGGCAACTGCATTTAGTCCATATCTTTCGGGCTTTGAGCGCGAGCCGTAACCGTGGAACATCACCACAAGAGGTGCATTCTCGGGGAGATTTTTTGGACGATAGAGGTGGTAGGTGTAGGTGTTGCCGCGATAGCGCAGTGAGTCGGTTGTCATCGAGCCCTCTTGAGCCGATGCGGTTGAGCAGAAGATGACCACTGCTGCAACGATTGAAAATATAGTTCTCATCCGAATAGTATTTATTTGGAAATCAGTTTGCCGACCAGAGTGCGGATTTCGCTAAAGGCCTCAAGTCTGAATGCTAATGCTAAAAGTGCGTAGGATATCACTCCGGAGGCAATCTCGGCAGCCAATCGTGTGGCCAATCCGAACTCGCCCATCACACTGCCTACCCCTCGCACGACAACAACCATGATGGTCGTAATGACTACCGTAGGCAGCAGTGTGCGTATCACTTGTCCGATACCGAGTGCCGAGTAGCGTGTCGAGGCTGCAAAGTTTATGGCAAACTCACAGAACGACATCGCGACCAATCCCCACGCTACAGCCTTGACACTATGAGGAATAGTGACTACCAGGATAAGTGTCATAAGTGCCTTCTTGGCAACTTCCAAGCGCAGGATTATAGCTCCGTTGCTCTTGACCTTGAGGATGTTATAGGCGATGATAGCTAACGGTTGGAATAGTCCCGTGAGGCACAGAATCTGCAAATACGGAACCGTAGGCATCCACTTATCGCCCAACAGCAGCGCAAAGAGATCCTCTGCTACGGCCGCGATGCCTGTCATTATAGGAAAGAGCATGAAGGCCACAACCATCAGAACCTGACGATAACTCTCGGCGAACTTTTCGCGCTGGTCGCCAATCTTCGAGAGGGCAGGGTAGGTTACGCTCTGCACCGACTGCATGGCCGAGGTGAGCGGCAGATCCTTGAACTTCTGAGCCTGATTGAAGAATCCGAGCGTATCGGCAGAGTAGATTTTGCCAATAAACATCTGTGAGATGTTGTTATAAATCGAGGCAATAAGGTCGGTCGAGAGCAAACGGAACGAAAATGGTGCCATTTCGCGTATGGGTCGCATAGTGAAGCGATGCGAGGGTCGCCAATCGCTGCATGCCCAGAGGATTGTGGTCTTGACTGCAAGGGTTGTAACTCGTTGACCAACAAGACTCCACACACCACAACCTGCCAATGCCATGGCTATCGCCACCACTCCTGCCACAAACGAGGCTGCAAAGTTGGCCTGCGAGAGCAGACGGAAGCGAAATTCGCGTGTGAAGATGGTGTTTTGGATAACGCAGAGAGCATTTATCGGCAACAGCAGAAACAGTACCGGAGCAATATCGGCAATTACGGGCAATTCGTAATATCTAGCTACCACAGGTGCAACTGCGACCAATGCAGCATAGAGCACCAATGCAGCCACCACATTGAAGGCAAAAACCGAGTGATAATCCTCGGCCGAGGGGCTCTCCTTGCGTATCAGTGTCTGAGAGAAACCACTATCGACCATCACCAGCGAAAGCGAGGTGAAGAATGTCAAGATTGCCATCACTCCGAAATCCTCGGGTACAAGCAGGCGGGCAACTACGATGCTGACAACCATCTGCAACAACATCGAACCTACCTTCTCGGCAATGCTCCACGCAACGCCACCGGCAACCTTCTCTTTCAACTTCTTTTCGCTCATCGGGCGGTCTGAGATGCGTATTTCTTACTTTTTCAGTGCCTCGATGCCCAATCGGTACGAATCGAGTCCGAATCCCATAATCGATCCGCGGCATACGGGTGCCAACATCGAGATGTGGCGAAACTCCTCGCGAGCCAAAATCGAAGAGATATGCACCTCGACAACCGGAGTCGAGATAGCTGCGATGGCATCGCGGATGGCTACCGAGGTGTGAGTATAGCCTCCGGCATTCATCACAACCCCATCATAGACTCCAACGCTCGCATGAAGAGCATTTATCAGTTCCCCCTCTACATTCGACTGCATAAGGTCTATCTCATCCTGCGGGTAGCGACTGCGCAGTACCTTCAAATACTCCTCGAAGGTCTGCGTGCCGTAGATGTCAGTATCGCGATGACCTTGCAGATTGAGATTTGGGCCGTTGAGAATCAATATCTTCATAGCATTTAGTTTTATGCTGTTCCTATTCGTAAATCTTTGCTTCACGCTCACCGCGCAACACAGCCAAACCACTCTCGGCAAGGGCTAACATCTCGTCCTCGCCGGGGTAAATCTCTATGGGTGCGATAAACGATATGCGATGCGCAATCTTATCGGTGATGACCTCACTATAGGCCAATCCACCCGTGAGAATTACAGCATCGACCTTGCCGTCAAGAGCAGCTGCCATAGCTCCGATATTCTTGGCAATGGAGTAACACATTGCCTCCAACACAAGTGAAGCCTCCTCGTCACCTGCGGCTGCACGCTCTCTTACCTCGATCATCGAGTTTGTTCCGAGAAGGTCTACCACGCCACCCTTGCCACAGAGCATCTTCTTGACCTCGGCCTTGGTGTACTTGCCCGAGAAACATAGCTCAACCAAAGAGCCTGCCGGCAGTGAACCGGCACGTTCGGGCGCAATCGGGCCCTCGCCATCAAGTGCGTTATTCACGTCAATAACACACCCCTTGCGGTGAGCTCCGACCGAGACACCTCCACCCATGTGTGCAACTACAAGGTTTAACTCTTCGTAGGGCTTGCCGACCTCGGCAGCATATCTGCGAGCCACAGCCTTCTGATTCAGCGCATGGAATACCGATATGCGAGGCAACGCCTTCACTCCGCTGACACGTGCCGTGGGTTGCAACTCGTCCACGGTTGGCGGATCGACAATGTATGCCTTCACTCCGGCCTTGCGGGCAATGGCATCTGCCAACGGGGCTCCAAGGTTTGAGGCGTGCTCCATAGGGGTGGTGCGCAGTTCGTCAAGGAGTGCTGTTGTAACCTCGTATGTGCCGCCCATCACAGGCTTGGTCAGACCTCCTCTGCCCACCACAGCCGAGAGCTCGGATAGGCTCTCGCCACGGGCCTCCATGGCTTCAAGTATGAGAGATAATCTCCACTCGAACTGCTCGGCAATACGGCCGAAATGCGCAATCTCCTCTGCCGGATGACGCAAAGTCTGGTTCCACAGCTCACCCTGCTCTCCATAGAGCGCTATTTTGGTTGAGGTGGAGCCCGGGTTAATAGTTAAAACTTTGTAGCTCATGCTCTTGTTTTATAAAATGGGGGCTGCCAATCCTATGCCTGACAGCCCCTTAATATCGTTTGAAAAACTATTTCGCAGCCAAGCAAGCCAATGCAATCGAGTATTTCTTGCTCAATGCCGAGTCACCACGCGAGGTGAGCACGCAAGGAACTTTTGCACCCTTAACGATTGCTGCCAACTCGCCACCGCCGATGTGCGATACCGACTTGAAGAAGACGTTGCCCGACTCGATGTTGGGGAAGAGCAGACAATCTACATCTCCTGCAATAGACGAGCCCTTAACCTTCTTATGCTCGGCAACCTCCTTGAAGAGCGCAACATCGAGCGACAGAGGTCCGTCGACCATCACATTACCCAACTGACCGCGGTCACCCAT
>JAFQFG010000148.1 GCA_017398695.1 Alistipes sp. | reverse complement strand
TCTGACAGCGAAGTCGGATATTACGCTCGACTCATTCTCGCTGACCGGAGGGGAGTGGATCGAATATAGGGATTTTATCCATAACGTCAGAATTGATGCCGATGCGAGTCAAAGTCGAGTGTCGAGTGATGATGTCGGCTACTTTGCGCCGGCTCTGCGTCGTTGGGATACAACTCTGTTGGGTGTGGATATGCGCATGAATGGTACGGTAGCCAACTTTACGGGCGATGTGCGCAGTGCACGAACTCAGGGTGGAGCAACCCTGCGTGCCGATGTGTTGGCTGTCGGACTACCTGACTATCGTACGACCGATTTCAGTATTGATATCAAACGCTTTGCATCTTCTGCCGAGGAGGTTGAACGCTTGGCAGCGAATATTGCTCGATTGCAGCTGCCGACATCAGTGGTTGAGATGTTGGATCGTGCGGGCGACCTTACGCTGAATGGTAAATTTGCCGGTCTGCTGTCATCGTTCCGCACAAAAGGTGTGGTGGGTACGGCTGCCGGAGATGTCGGATTTGAGGCTGCGATGTCGCCACAGGAGCATTCTCCTGCCAAGTCGCTGGAGGCAAAAATTGCGACGGCATCGATAGATTTGGGGCGTGTGCTTGGAAACAAAACATTCGGAACGGCCGGAACCCAGATAGCTGTTGGCGGAGAGTTGGGCAGTGGTGAGTATGATTTGAATGTTGATGCAGTCGTTGAGCGTTTCACGATGCTCGATTATATCTATGACTCGTTTGCAGTCAACGGTCGTGTCGCCAATGGGAATATTGATGCCGAGGTGGCCGCTCGCGATAAGAGCCTTGATTTAGATCTGCATGCGGTATTGGGACTTGGTAGCGAATTACCGACATACGATGTGGTTGTCGATTTGCGCAAGGCGGACTTATCGGCTATGCATATCAATCGCAGAGATTCGCTGTCGGTGCTCTCGGCAAATGTTGGCGTCGTTGCAGTGGGCAAGATTCCTGACGAGCTCAATGGAGAGATAAATATTGCCAATGCGGAGTATCGCTACGACGATAAGATGTTGAATGCCGAGCATGTGTCATTTGCTATGGAGAGCAATGAGGATGCGAGTTCGTTTGTGCTCACATCCGATTTTGCGGATGCGGTATTCGAGAGCCGAAGCAATTATAAGGAGGTGTGGAACTACCTAAAGGCGATGCTTGGTCAGTATCTGCCGCTATTGGATGAGGTTCATACACCCGACACGATGGCTACCATAACAGCTCGTGAGCGCAGTGCGCGTGAGCATAGTTTCTCATTGTTGTCGCTTACGACCAAGAATTTCAACCCTCTTGCCGATGCGATTATCGGAGGATTGCAGGTGGCGGATGGCTCTACGGTGCAGGTGTTGCTTGATCCATTGAACAACCATTTCCTGATGCGTGCCAAGAGTGATTACATCGAACGAGAGCGGATGCTGGCTACAATGTTGAAACTGAATGTGTCTAATCGCGACTCTCTGCGGATGAGCCTCTCTTCGGAGGATTTCTATATGGGAACATTCCACTTCCCTAACCTGGCTGTACGATGTGGTGTGAAGGATAATTTGGTAGATCTTTCGGCTATGTTCCGCGATACGGTCAAAGAGTCATCGGGCAATGTGAATGTGGCTCTGCGCCTGAAGAGGGATTCTGTGACCAACCAACGTAGTATAGAGATGGCTCTTGCTCCATCGAGAATCGGTCGTAGGAATGACAGTTGGACACTTACAGCCGGAGGCATCAATGCCGATTCGTCGCGGATTGTAATCAACGATTTTAAGGTGCAGAACGATCGCCAATCGTTGGTGGTCGATGGCGTGGCTTCGCGTAGTAGGAAGGATTCTCTGACTCTGACGCTCAATGATTTCGACCTCTCGCCATTGTTGCAGGTGGCCGAGAAGGTGGGCTATAATATCGAAGGACGCACGAATGGCTATGCCTCGGTGAAATCTGCGCTGAAGGGTAGTGAGATAGATGCCGATATCCAACTCGACAGCATCAACGTAAACGGTATTCCGTTGCAGGCAATGAAATTGGATACACAGTGGGATTTCGAACGCAATAGGGCGCGATTTTTCGTTACGGAACGGGCTAAACGCGATACGCTCATCCGCGGATTCTATGCCCCCTCGCAGGTGCGTTACTATGCGAAGGTCGATATGGACAGCCTCGATATGGCTCTGCTTAATCCATTGCTCAAGGGTGTAGTATCGGGTACGCAAGGTGTAGCAGTAGCAGACCTTACCTTCACGGGCGAACGTCGTGCAGCTGAATTGCGTGGAGATATCAAGGTGTACGATTTGAGTACTACGGTGGATTATACACAGGTTGAGTATTATGTGCCGTCGGCAACGATAGATGTGCGTAATAACCACTTCCATGTCAGCGATGCGGATGTGTACGACATGGAGCAGAACCACGGATTGCTCACCTTTGATTTGAGCCTTAACCACCTCTCGAACATATCGTATCGACTGAATGTGCGACCCAAGAGGATGCTTGTGCTGAATACCACCACACAAGATAGTGACTACTTCTACGGTAAGGTCTATGCCAGCGGTGCAGCAACCATATCGGGTGATAAGAGTGGAGTTGTGATGGATATCGTAGCCAACACTGAGGATAATACGGAGTTTTACCTGCCGCTGTCGGGTAAATCGAATGTGTCGAATGCCGACTTTGTGGTATTCGAGCAGGCCGATAAGCCCGATACGACCAACTTCTTGGTGCGTAAGAAGTTGATGTTCGAGCGAAAGCAACGCAGGCAGTCGTCATCGCCAAGTGCGATGGATATCAATATGTCGTTGGATGTGCGTCCTAATGCCATGTGTCAGTTGGTAATTGACCCTACGGTGGGCGATATTATCAAGGGTCGAGGCGAGGGTGTGCTCAATCTCCATATCAATCCGAATCAGAACGTATTTGAGATGTATGGCGATTATACCATTACGGAGGGAAGTTATCTCTTCACGCTGCAAAATATCATCAACAAGAAGTTTATTATCGAGGAGGGCTCGACCATCAACTGGACTGGAGAGCCGATGGATGCTCTGCTCAATATTAATGCGGTTTATAAGGTTAAGGCTTCGCTGCGACCGCTGTTGGTGGGTAGTGTGTCGTCCAATACCTCGACTCGTGCCGTGCCGGTGGATTGCATTATCCACCTGAGCGACCGCCTGACCAAGCCGGGTGTTACGTTCGATGTGGTGGTGCCCAATGCCGACCCCGATGTGCAGGCCGTCATTGCGAATGCTTTGAGTACACCCGAGAGCCGCTCGCAGCAGTTCCTCTATCTGCTGGTGGCTAATAGCTTTATCTCGGAGGCGGCATCGGAGACCTCATCAAATATCGGAGTGTCGGCATCTGCGGCAACGGGATTTGAACTGCTGTCCAATCAGTTGAGCAACTGGCTCTCGGCCGATGATTATAACATCGTGATCAGATATCGACCCAAAACTGATGTGACCAGCGACGAGGTGGACTTCGGATTCTCGACCGAATTGATAAACAACCGACTACTACTCGA
>JAFQFG010000147.1 GCA_017398695.1 Alistipes sp. | reverse complement strand
GAAGATGCAATCCGAGGAGGAGGCTATCGTTACCGACCCCAAGAAGGCTGTTTATACGCTCAATGCGCTCTGTATCGAGATGGAGCAACGCCTTGAGTTGTGTAAGAAGGCTCATGCCCGTAATATTATAGAGTACAATGAGAAGTTCCGTAACTATCAACTCAATCCCGAGAACGGACACCGTTTCCTGCCCTACATTGTGGTTGTGGTCGATGAGTTTGCCGACTTGATTATGACGGCCAAGGAGGTCGAGGCTCCGGTTATGCGCCTTGCGCAGAAGGCTCGTGCTATCGGTATCCATCTGATTATCGCAACGCAACGTCCCGATGTGAAGGTCATTACGGGTGGCATCAAGGCTAACTTCCCTGCACGTATCGCCTTCCGAGTGATGCAGATGGTCGATTCGCGAACAATCATCGACCAGCCGGGAGCGAACCAACTTATCGGACGCGGAGATATGCTCTTCTCGAATAATGGCGAACTGACGCGAATACAGTGTGCTCTGGTCGATACGCCCGAGGTGGAGAAGATTGTCGACTTTATATCCAAGCAGAATGGCTACCCCTCGGCGTATCCTCTGCCCGATTACGAGGAGGCCGGTGGCGACTCGATGGGTTCGCAGGGTAGTGATCTCGGTGGTGGTGCCCCCGTGAAGTATGATACCCTCTTTGCAGAGATTGCACGCGATGCGGTGACGAGCGGTCAGATATCGACCTCATATATCCAACGTAACTATGAGGTTGGCTTCAACCGCGCAGGACGTATCATGTCGCAGCTCGAACGTGCCGGTATCGTGGGCCCGCAGTCGGGAGCCAAACAACGAGATATCAAGTTCTATGACCTGCCCTCGCTGGAGGCAAAACTGCAAGATCTGGGAGTGGAGTAAACAATTCACAATTAAGCCTCTTGCAGAGGCTTTTCCTCCTCGCGGCTCGGCATAGTCTGCAAGCAGCCTCTGCCCTCGCTCCGCAGCGTCGGTTCACAATTAGAGAATTTAGAGAGTTTAGAGAGTTTAGAGAGTTTAGAGAGTTTATAGAGTTTATAGAGTTTATAGAGTTTATAGAGTTTATAGAGTTTATAGAGAGAGCCTTATCCCTAATCTCCCTAATTTCCTTAAACTCCCTAATTTTCCTAAAAACAGAAAAATGAAAAAAGTCTTATCGATACTTTTGCTACTCTTGCTCGGCACTTCGCTGAACACGACAGCCCAATCCGCAGACAAGGCTGCAGATCAGGTGGCTGCGCTCTCACGGGCAGTGAAGGCTTTGGGTGGTTATGAAGTGAGGTTTACAGTTGCGGTTGGCGAGCACAAGATGTCGGGCCGCTATATGGTTGGTGACGATCGCTACGCACTCTCTCTTGGTAATGTCGAGGCCTATGGCGATAGGGAGTGCCGCTACGAGGTTGACACTTCGCGTAAGGAGGTGGTCATCGATAGGGTTGATAACACCTCCCATAATCTGCTGAGCAATCCCCTGTCGGCATTTGATTTTATCGGTGATGAGTATCGTGCCGAATTGCTCTCGGAGCATGCCGATAAGGTTGTTGTGCGACTTACCCCGCATCAAAATCCGGAGCAGAGTGGTGTTATTGAGGTCGCAATTGATAGCAAAACAGATCTGCCGAAGAGTATTGTCTATCGCCCGTCGGGTGAGAGTATCAGGGTCGATATCGACCATATCGGAACAACGTCTGCAAGGCCGCAAAAATACGACCATACGAAATTCAAAGATTTTGAAGTGATAGATTTTCGATAAGGTGTTGAATGATAACGCAGTAGGTGGCAACCTGCTGCGTTTTGTGCATCAAATGTTGAAAAAAGAGAATGTGCGATAGTTCTCTTTTGGTGTAAAAATAATACTTTTGTGTGCAAACGAATGTTTTGCGACCAAACGAAACATTAAATTTTCAAAAAGATGAAAAAAGTCGATGTAGTTCTCGGACTGCAATGGGGTGACGAGGGTAAAGGCAAGGTTGTCGATGTTCTCACTCCCAATTATAAAGTTATTGCCCGTTTTCAGGGCGGACCAAATGCCGGTCACTCGATTCACTTCGCAGGCAAAAGCTTTGTGCTTCACACCGTGCCTTCGGGAGTGTTCCGCGATGGCTCTGTGAACATTATCGGTAACGGAGTTGTGGTCGATCCCGTGATTTTGGCTGATGAAATCGCCCAAATTGAGGCTATGGGTATTGACCTTACAACCAAACTCTTCCTCTCGAAGAAGGCTCATCTTATCCTGCCCACTCACCGTATGCTCGATGCTGCAAGTGAGGCTTCGAAGGGTAAGACCAAGATTGGCTCTACGT
>JAFQFG010000146.1 GCA_017398695.1 Alistipes sp. | reverse complement strand
TTGATAATTGATAACCGACGCTGCGGAGCGAGCGCAAAGGGCAAACTTGTTTGCCCTTTGCTGAGCCGCGAGGAGGAAAAGACCCCGAAGGGGGATTAATTGATAATTGATAACAGCTAACGGCTAATGGCTAACGGTTAATAACCAACGGCTAACGACCTGCCGTCCATATTCGCCACGATGCCTCGGCCTGAGCCTCGAACATTACCTCGCCGTTGATGGTCTGCGCTCCGGCTCTTTGGCCGTGGGCGAGGAACTTCGTGCATGCAGGATTATAGATTGTATCAAAGAGCATATTTGCGCCCGTGAGGGAGTCGTAGGGTAGTGCCGGTGCTTGGTCTGTGTGCGGATACATCCCGACAGGCGTTGCGTTGATTATCAACCGATACTCCGCTACAATCGCGGGCGTAAGGTCGTCATAGGTAAGATTGCCCTTTGTCACATCGCGCGACACGATAAGGAACTCTATTCCGCGTTCGGCCAGCACATACTGCACCGCCTGCGAAGCTCCACCCGTACCGAGCACCAAAGCCTTCACACTCTCCTCGCTGCCCAGTAGTTGGTCGAGCGAGTGGCGAATGCCGACTACATCGGTATTGTAGCCTATACGTTGCCCGTTGCAGCACTTCACGCAATTCACAGCACCCACTGCCTGCGCCTCGGGCGATACGCCATCGAGCAGAGGGATAATCTCACGCTTGTAGGGTATCGTTACATTAAATCCCTCGATATCGGCCGGCAGCAGAGCATCAATTGCATCTATTGCGGGTAGCTCATAGAGCGTATATTCGGCATCAATGGCCTCACGCTCAAACTTGGCTGTGAAGTATCGAGCCGATGCAGAGTGTCCGAGAGGACGACCTATTAATCCGTAGTGTTTCATTGTTTTCTACCTTTGCTTTACACAAAGGTAGAAAACAATTCACAATTCACAATTCACAATTCACAATTAAGAGTTTTTTTTGAAAAACTCTTTTCCTCCTCGCGGCTCAGCAGAGGGCAAACTCGTTTGCCCTCTGCTCTCGCTTTTAGCGGTTAAGCCTCTTTTAGAGGCTTTTCCTCGCTCCGCAGCGTCGGTTAAGCCCCCTTCGGAGGCTTTTCCTCCTCCTTGCAAGGGATAGTCTGCAAGCAGCCTCTCCCCATTGCTTCGTTCGTCGGTTCACAATTATTTTACCCGCAAGACAAAAAAAGCCCTCCCTCTTGGAGGGAGAGCCACAAAAAAAACACTTTACAAATACGACAAACAACGAAATCTTACATATCAGCACCAAAGAGAATTGTCACGACATCCGCAATCGTGTACGTTTGGATTGTACCGTAGTGAAAATCCTTCATCCCGGAAGCAAGGGCTTTAGCCTCATCCAACGATCTCATGGCATCCCAAGGGCTTGTGGTCACATTAACAAGAAAACTACGACCCTGCTTATCTACGTATATACACCCCGGATTCTTCTCGAAGCGGCCACATCTGATGGCATATATCAACTGCAACTCACCGTCAGCATCCACAACTCGAGAACATTTGTAGTTCTTCCACCATAGCAGATACTCTCCCAGAGTTGTACTACCAAGAGGAATAGCAGCATTGTAAAGACGGCTGTCAGACAAAATCACATTGCGTTTTTCATAAAGCCGATGCGCATACTTCAGGAATAGTTCTCCATTTTTTTGAGCATTCTCAAAATGAACAGCCGGATTACCATGAAACTCCATATCCATCAATACGGGTTCACTTCCGTTCTTAACCCTAAAATAGTCGAGTTCAATATACGGCATCCTTACCGCATAATGCTTGTCAAAGAGCGTAAACTCTCTCTCGCTAACAAATCTAATGATCTGTCTCTCATCCTTAATAATGTTCTCCATAACAACAAAATTTAATTGGTTAAAATAAAATTTTGTCCGGGGGGGGGCGTTGTCGGTACAAAAGTAGAGGGGCGTAGTGACAACTCTTGACACAAACATATTTTTTTTACAAAAATCTCACTTTATTGAGCTTGTTTACAAAAACAAAACTCTCCTGCCTCAATGGGCAGAAGAGTTTTACTCTACAACGATCGCTGTACGAGACTACAAATCCTCAAACGCCAATTCCGACTTATCGGCAGGTTGCTCCTCTGCAACCTTGACACTCGGAGTTTCTCGATTGGTGTTCTGTTCAAAATAGTGAGGGCGATTCTCTTTAAGGAATTTCTCAATATTGCCAAACTCCTCACAAAAGCGCATAATATCCTCCTTATACAGAACAATCTTGTGACGATCGTAATATTGAGTTCCATCGGGATTCTGGCGTTTACGGCTCTCCGTAATACTAACGAACAGATCCTCTCCCTTAGTTGCACGAACATCAAGGAAATATGTACGATGAACAGATTTTACAGTTCTCGAAAGGATATACTCTCCGAATTCTTCAATGCGGTCGTTTTGCGACTCATTTTTTGGATACATAAACTCGTTTTTAGGGGTTAAACGGAAACAAAAGTATAAAAAAATCCTTACAACCCCAAACTAATTTGCTTTTTTATCCGAAAGTCTTTAATATCCCAAGATTTTCTTTCCTATTTTATCCCAATTTGTAACGATGCGAACTCCCTCATCCATAACAGAATCTCCCTCCGAGTTGAGCACTTCGTAGTAAGCCGAATCGGTGAAAAGATTTCGTGCAATCAGAGCCTTAAGTTGCCGCTTCATAAATGATTTCGAGCGCAAAAACTCCTCCTCGACCATCTCCACACCCCTTGTCGCAGCATTAGCCGTAAGCTCCGCAAGCATAGAGTCCGACACCTCAAAATTGTCGCGAAACTTACCAAAAGTGGGGTATTCGCTCTTCAACTGATCGCGATTAGCATCAAGATAACTGTATAGGTACTCCGCAACAACACCTCGTCCCGTTATTTTAATAAGGTAGGGTGTAATCTCAACCGTATCGGGAGCCATCACCACATCAGGAGTGATACCTCCTCCACCATGCACCTCACGGCCATTACGCAAAGTCTTGTATATCGGCAACTCGACCACAGAAGTAGTATCGGCCTCATTATCACCAGCAACCATACGCTCACGTTGTGCCTTATAATACTCTTCACGCTTACCATTTTCATACGGACGTTGGATAACACGCCCCGTAGGGGTATGATAGCGAGCAACGGTCAACCTCACAGCCGAGCCATCGTTAAGCAGAACCTGACGCTGAACCAGTCCCTTGCCAAAGCTCGGACGGCCAACAACCACACCACGATCCCAATCCTGCAACGCTCCTGCGACAATCTCACTTGCCGATGCCGATGCTTCATCAACCAACACAACAACCGCACACTTGGTAAAATAGCCACCTTTGCGTGCACGATAAAACTGTTTCGGCACTGCACGACCCTCGGTGGAGACAATCTCCGCTCCCTCGGGCAGGAAGTGACTTGCCAAGCCTATAGCCTGATCGAGCAGACCGCCGCCATTACCTCGCAAATCGAGGATGATGCCGTTCAAACGACCAAATGTCGATGTTGCTTGCTGGAACTCATCAACGGTCGTACGGCCAAATCGGTTAATCTTAACGTATACCACGCCTTTGGCCACCTCATAGGCCGCATCAACCGTATTTATGGGTATTTTATTGCGTGTGATTTCAAACTCCAGCACACCCTCCGTACCGTGACGAACAACTCCAACACGCACCTTTGAGCCTGTCTTGCCACGCAATTTCGAAGGCACATCTGCACGTTTCATTCCCACCGCATTTTCACCGTCAATTGTCACTATACGGTCGTTGGGTCGCACGCCTACACTCTCGGCCGGGGCTCCGGCAACTGTATTTACGACCAAAATCGTATCGCGCAGCACATTAAACTCGACACCAATGCCACTAAACTCTCCATCCAGCTGTTCCTGTACGCGCAGCATCTCCTTTGCCGAGATATACGACGAGTGGGGATCAAGTTCGGTCAACATGCTCTCGATGGCCTTCTCTATCAGAGGTTGCATGTCGACTTCATCGACATAGGCTCCGGCCACAAGACCATAAAGCCTATTAAACTTCGACAAATGGCGCATCTCGTTATTATTCATACGCGACTGCGCTCCGGCAGTTAGTGGCACCGCGAATGCCATCAACACCGACAAAATTTTTATAAGTGTGGATCTCAAACTCATTTCAATATTTCACTAAATTCGATTTCGAAGAGATGCAAATATACATTATTTTCTTAACTTTGCGAAAGCATTAACTACACAAAAATAATTCCAATAGATGAACCGAGCAATTTTATCTGTCGTGATGCTGACACTTATATCAAGCATTGCATCAGCATCACCAAAAATCTACCACAAAGGGTGGATTGATTTCAACAAGAATGGCAAGATGGATGTCTACGAAAATCCGAATGCCGACATCGACAAGCGTATTGACGACCTATTGAGCCAGATGACTCTCGAGGAGAAGAGCTGTCAGATGGCGACACTCTACGGCTATCGTCGCGTTCTGCGTGACCAGCTGCCAACACCCGAGTGGAAGAACAAAATCTGGAAGGATGGAATCGGAGCCATTGACGAACATCTCAACTCGTTCAAGGGCTGGAACCAACCCCTTACTACCGAAAGTCCCTACATTTGGCCGGCCAGTAAGCACGCTTGGGCACTGAATGAGGTGCAACGGTTCTTTATTGAGGAGACCCGACTCGGCATCCCCGTTGATTTCACCAATGAAGGTTTGCGCGGAGTGGAAGCCTACAAGGCAACCAACTTCCCCACACAGCTCGGACTCGGCTCGACATGGGATAAGGAGCTTATACGCGAAGTGGGTCGCATCACCGGCGAGGAGGCTCGTCTGCTCGGATATACCAACGTATATGCCCCGATTCTCGATGTTGGTCGCGATCAGCGTTGGGGCCGCTACGAGGAGATATACGGAGAGGATCCCTATCTTGTAGGCGAATTAGGTGTTCAGATGGTCAAGGGCATACAGGAGGATGGAGGTGTAGCCGCTTCGGCAAAACACTTTGCTATATACTCCAACGGCAAGGCTGCACGCGAAGGAATGGCGCGTTGCGACCCTCACGAATCGCCCCATTCGGTCGAGGATATACATATCTACCCATGGCGCGAGGTTATCACACGTGCCGGATTGATGGGCTTGATGAGCTCATACAACGACTATGATGGCGAACCCATCCAGGGTAGTCGCTATTGGCTGTACGAGCGTCTGCGCAAAGATCTCGGATTTAAGGGATATGTCGTTTCCGACTCGGATGCTGTGGAGTATCTCCACATGAAGCATCGCACTTCGCCCAACATGAAGGAGTCGGTTCGTCAGAGCGTCGAGGCCGGTCTGAATGTGCGTTGCACCTTCCGTTCGCCCGATAGTTACATCCTTCCGCTGCGAGAACTTGTACGCGAAGGTTCTATCAGCATGGCAACCATCGACGAGCGCGTGCGCGACATCCTAAGAGTCAAGTTTATGGTCGGCCTTTTCGATAATCCCTATGTCAGCGAGAAGGATATGGAGCGTGCCGACCGCGAGGTCAATGGCCCTGAGAATAACAGAGTTGCCCTCGAGGCCTCACAAAAATCGCTTATCCTGCTCAAAAACAGCGGACTGCTTCCGTTAAACCCATCTTCACTGCGCAAGGTGCTTGTTGTAGGTCCCAATGCCGACAACGATGACTACGCTCATGTTCACTACGGCCCGCAGGCTACCGAATCGGTAACGGTTTATCAGGGGTTGAAGAGCGCACTGGAAGGCAAGGCCGAGGTGCTCTACACTAAAGGGTGTGAGCATGTCGATTCGCAGTGGCCCGACTCCGAGATCTTTGGCTATGAGCCGAATGCCGAGGAGCTGGCATCAATAGGTGAAGCTGTGCGATTGGCTGCCGATGCGGATGTAGCCGTTGCAGTTTTGGGCGATTGCTTACGCACCTGTGGAGAGAATCGCAGCCGTTCGAGCCTCGACCTTCCCGGATGCCAGGAGTTGCTTATCAAAGAGCTGAAGAAGACCGGCAAGCCACTTATCGTGGTCTTGATAAGTGGTCGTCCCGCATCAATCAATTGGGCTGACCGCAATGCTGATGCCATCATCCAGGCTTTCTATCCGGGTGCACACGGAGGCACTGCCGTAGCGCAGGCTCTGCTCGGAGAGTATAACCCCGGAGGCAAACTCACCGTCACATTCCCTCGCACCGTGGGACAGATTCCTCTCAACTTCCCATTTAAGCCCAACTCTCAGGTTGACGGCTATGCCGGAGTTGGCCCGGAGGGACAAAAGACCCGTGCAGCAGGTGCTCTGTATAATTTCGGCTACGGCTTGAGCTATACCACATTCGAATACTCGAACCTCCAACTCTCGAGCACAAAGATTCGTCCCGATGAGTCTATCAACATCGAGTTCGACATAACCAACACGGGCAAATACAAGGGTGATGAGGTTGTTCAGCTCTACATCCACGACCACTTGAGTTCAATCACCGTCTACGAGCGTATGCTTCGTGGTTTTGAGCGTGTAACACTCAACCCGGGTGAAACAAAACGTGTGAAGATGAAACTCGAGCCGCGCCACTTCACCATGCACGACCGCAACATGAAGCGCGTCATCGAACCGGGACTGTTCGACATCTACATCGCTACGTCATCGACAGATATCCGCCTGGTCGAGACCATAACAATCATCGACCCTGCAAACCCTGATGCCGTATACAATCTCTCGGATTCGCCTATAGCATCGCGGTTGCCTGTGACAATCAAAGAGGGTGATGAGTTTATTATTCCGCTAAAATCGACGGTGGGTTTCCACAAGTATAATATCAAGTGGCGTTTGGACTCGAGATGCCAATACGAGGTACTGCTCAACTTTGGAGGAGGTCAGTTCACCCCGATGCATACTCTTGAAACATCGGGAGGAGAGGCCATTCCGCGCTTTAAGGAGGACCTCAAAGCAAACGACATCATGATTCGCGTAATCAAGGGCAAGGGCACACTTGTGGATTTCTTCTGCCAAGCATTGTAGTGCCAAAGTGGTGTAGTCGCACCCGACACAGGTAAAAGCAAAGAGGCTGTCACAACATCACCGGTTGGACAGCCTCCGCTTTTAATGGTTATTTACGATAAAAAGATAATCTCAATCCTTAATTTTGATATGCTCTCGCACCTGCGCAAAAGCAACCTGAGCCTGCTCGCCCGAGCGCATATTCTTTACTGTAGCAACGCCCTGCTCCAGCTCCTGTGAGCCAATAATCACTACATACGGAATAGCACGACGGTTGGCATACTCCATCTGTTTCTTCATCTTGGCCGACTCGGGGTAAATCTCCGCAGCAATGCCATCTGCACGCAGCTGAGCCATAATGCGCAGCGACTGCATCTGCTCCGCTTCGCCCAGATTGACAAAGAGTACCTGTGTCGAGCAATCCACACTCTCGGGGAAGAGCTCCAAACCGGTCATCACATCATAGATACGGTCAGCACCAAACGAGATGCCGACACCCGATACATCTGGCAAACCGAAGATGCCCGTAAGGTTATCATAACGGCCTCCACCACAAATCGAGCCGATAGCATAATCGAGGGCCTTAACCTCAAAGATAGCTCCCGTGTAGTAGTTCAGACCACGCGCCAGCGAGAGATCCAACTCCACCGGCAAAGCCACACCCAAAGCCTCGACCAAGCCGAAGATTGTGCGCATCTCCTCAATGCCCTTCACACCCGTTTCGGACGAACCGATAATATCGGCCAACTTATCTAGTTTCTGCGAGTTATCACCCGAAAGCTCAAGTATCGGTTGAAGCTTGGCAATGGCCATCTCATCCAGACCTCTTTCGAGCAGTTCGGCCTTCACATTTTCAAGACCAATCTTCTCGAGTTTGTCGATTGCCACCGTAATATCCATCATCTTATCGGCATGACCGATAGCCTCGGCAATACCGTAGAGAATCTTACGGTTGTTCATCTTCAGCACAGTGCGGATACCGAGTTTTGAGAATACAGCATCGACAATCTGCACCAACTCCACCTCATTTAGCAATGAGCGCGAGCCGATGACATCCACATCACACTGATAGAACTCGCGATAACGTCCCTTCTGCGGACGATCAGCACGCCATACCGGCTGAAGTTGGAAACGCTTAAAGGGGAACGAAATCTCGTTCTGGTGCTGCACGACATAACGGGCAAACGGCACCGTCAAGTCGTAGCGCAGACCTTTTTCGCAGATCTTCGAGGCGTTGTGCAGCTCCTCCGACGAGAGGTTGGCAGCATAATCACCCGAGTTGAGAATTTTGAAGAGCAGTTTATCACCCTCATCGCCATATTTGCCCAGTAGGGTAGATAGGTTCTCCATAGCGGGGGTCTCGAGTGGCGAAAATCCGTAGGTGCGGAAGACGCTCTTCACCGTATCGAAAATATATTGGCGGCGACTCATCTCGACCGGCGAGAAGTCACGTGTGCCCTTTGGTATTGATGGTTTTTGTGCCATAAATATTCAATTCACAATTCACAATTCACAATTCACAATTAGAATGCAGCATTGCGGCACTATAATTATCAACCGTTTATCGCAAATCTATATTACACTATATCTTATTCCATTAGTTTTTTATACTTCACACGCTTCGGGGTAGTGTCAATTCCCTGATTCTTTTTCCACTCCTCGTACTCCGAGTATGAACCTTCAAAGAAGGTAACCTGCGAGTCACCCTCAAACGAGAGGATGTGTGTCGCGATACGATCCAAGAACCAACGGTCGTGCGAGATAACCACCGCACAACCGGCGAAGTGCTCCAAACCCTCCTCCAATGCTCGCAGTGTGTTCACATCAATATCGTTGGTCGGCTCATCCAAGAGCAACACATTACCCTCCTCCTTGAGTGCCAAAGCGAGGTGCAGGCGGTTACGCTCACCACCCGACAGCACTCCACACTTCTTCTCTTGATCGGCTCCACTAAAGTTGAAGCGGCCAACATAAGCACGGGCATTAACTTGACGATTGCCCAGCGTGATGAGGTCTGCGCCACCCGAAATCACCTCATAGACGGTCTTTTCGGGGTCGATAGATTTATGCTGCTGGTCGACATAGGCGAGTTTCACGGTCTGACCCACGGTAAATGTACCCGACGTAGGCTCCTCCAAACCCATAATCATACGGAAAAGGGTAGTCTTACCTGTTCCGTTCGGGCCGATGACACCCACGATACCTGCAGGTGGCAACTTAAAGTCCAACCCCTCATAAAGCACACGGTCGCCAAATGCCTTCGACACTCCATTAGCCTCGATAACCACATCGCCCAAGCGCGGACCGTTCGGGATGAAAATTTCAAGCTTCTCCTCACGCTCCTTGGTATCGGCATTGAGCATCTTATCGTAAGCCGACAAACGAGCCTTACTCTTGGCGTGACGTCCCGAGGGCGACATACGTACCCACTCCAACTCACGCTCCAAAGTCTTGCGACGCTTCGACTCCTGCTTCTCCTCCATAGCCAGGCGCTTGGTCTTCTGATCGAGCCAACCCGAGTAGTTGCCCTTCCAGGGAATACCCTCTCCACGATCGAGCTCGAGAATCCAGCCCGCCACATTATCGAGGAAATAACGGTCGTGCGTCACGGCAATGACCGTACCCTTGTACTGCTGGAGATGCTGCTCGAGCCAATCAATCGACTCGGCATCGAGGTGGTTGGTAGGCTCATCCAAGAGCAGCACATCAGGCTGCTGCAACAACAGACGACACAGAGCCACACGTCTACGCTCACCTCCCGACAACACCTTGACACTCTGCTCGGGATCGGGACAACGCAGCGCATCCATAGCTCGCTCCAAAACGCTATCCAACTCCCAGCCATTCACATGGTCGATCTGCTCATAGAGTTCACCCTGACGCTCGATAAGACGAGTCATCTCGTCATCATCCATCGGCTCACAGAGTTTCATGTTGATATCCTCATACTCTTTCAGGAGTGCAACCGTAGCCGCACAACCCTCCTCGACAATCTCCTTCACGGTCTTGTTGTCGTCGAGTTGCGGCTCCTGCTCGAGGTAACCAACGGTATATCCGGGTGAGAAGACCACCTCGCCCTGGAAATTCTTGTCGATACCTGCGATAATCTTCATCAGGGTAGATTTACCCGAGCCATTAAGACCGATGATACCTATTTTCGCGCCATAGAAGAACGAGAGGTAGATGTTGTTGAGAACCTTCTTCTGATTGGTAAATGTCTTCGACACACCAACCATCGAGAATATAATCTTTTCGTCTGCCATAATATATTTTTGATTCCTTTATCTATTAATTGGACAAAGATACGAATTAATTAAGAATTAAAAATCAAAAATTAAAAATTATTTGTATCTTTGCCGGTACGTTAACGAGAAAATGCAACAGAGCTACTACATATCAGCACAAGCATTCGTCCGATGCAACAACCTCTACAAAGTCCGATGCTAATCTTCGGATTTACGCTGTTGGTGGCGTGCACTCTGCGAATACCGACAAACAACATCATCACGCTATTTATTTACAACTCAAACATTTAACACTTTTTGTGTGCGATGAGCAATAACGCATATAATAATATTTCGGTCATTTTTGCCGCAGTTGAGCATGCTATCTACGCCGAACATATATGTCAACTCATCTACGAATCGGCACTGCAACGCGGCACCGGCATAGCCAAGCGTTCGCCCGAGTATATCACCTCAAAAATCAAGGGCGGCAAAGCTGTTGTGGCTCTTGACGGTGAGCGATTGGTCGGATTTAGCTATATTGAGTGCTGGGAGCATGGCGACTTTGTCGCAACCTCGGGACTTATTGTCGATCCCGAGTATCGCGGATTAGGCTTGGCAGAGCGTATCAAGCGCAAGACCTTCGAGCTGGCACGCACGCGCTTCCCTTACGCCAAGTTGTTCAGTATCACCACATCGCTTCCCGTGATGAAACTCAATTCAAGATTGGGATACGTACCCGTAACTTTCTCGGAACTCACCGAAGATAACGAGTTTTGGCAGGGTTGTGAGGGTTGCTGCAACTACGACATCCTGATGCGCAACAATCGTCGCATGTGCCTCTGCACCGGAATGTTGTACGATCCAGCCAAGCACAAGCGCGAGGAGCATTCGTGGTGGAAACCCTATGCAATGTATCTGCGAAACACCATAAAGAAGATATTTCATCTACGATAATTAAAAATTAAAATTACATATCATGAAGAAAAAAGTCGTTTTGGCATTCAGCGGCGGATTGGATACGTCGTTTTGCGTAAAGTATCTCTCGGAGGAGAAGGGATACGAGGTTCACACAGCAATAGCCAACACAGGAGGTTTCTCGAAGGAGGAACTTGCGAAGATTGCCGAGCGTGCCGAGGCTCTCGGTGCTGCATCACACGTCACTCTCGACATCGAGCAGGAGTATTATGAGAAGAGTATTAAATATATGGTATTCGGCAATGTGTTGCGCAATGGCACATATCCGATCTCGGTATCGTCAGAGCGCATCTTCCAGGCTATCGCCATCATCGAATATGCCAAGAAGATTGGTGCTGACTACGTTGCTCACGGCTCGACCGGAGCCGGCAACGATCAGGTGCGTTTCGACATGACCTTCGAGGTGCTGGCGCCCGAGATCGGCATCATCACACCGACACGCGACATGACACTCACTCGCGAGTATGAGATTAACTACCTGCGCGAGCGTGGCTTCGTGGCCGACTTCACCAAGTTGGAGTACTCGATAAATAAGGGCTTGTGGGGTACATCAATTGGCGGCAAGGAGACCCTCCGTTCGGAGCAGACGCTCCCCGAAGAGGCCTATCCCTCGCAGGTAACCGCATCGGGCGAGGAGAGCCTGAAGATCGGCTTCACCGAGGGTGAAATATCGTCGGTCAACGGCACCACATACAGCGATAAGGTGGAGGCTATACGTGCCGTGGAGGCTATTGCTTCGCGTTATGGCATTGGTCGCGACATGCACATAGGCGATACGATTATCGGCATCAAGGGACGTGTCGGATTCGAGGCGGCAGCTCCTATTCTTATCATCGCTGCCCACAAAATGCTCGAGAAGCACACGCTGACCAAGTGGCAGCAATACTGGAAAGACCAGGTCGGCACGTGGTACGGCATGTTCCTCCACGAAGCACAATATCTGGAGCCCGTCATGCGAGATATCGAGGCAATGCTTCAGTCGTCACAGCGCAACGTCACCGGAACGGTTGAAATCACGTTGCGTCCATATTCCTACACGCTAGTAGGCGTAGATTCGACATTTGACCTTATGAAAACCGACTTTGGCGAGTATGGCGAGGTAAATAAGGCATGGACAGCCGACGACATCAAGGGTTTCACCAAGATTTTGGGCAATCAAATCAAGATTTATCACAACGTACAAAAACGCAACGAGAAGTGATTAAAGCAGGAATTATAGGAGGTGCAGGATATACGGCAGGCGAGTTGTTGCGCTTGCTCGTAAACCATCCCGAGGTCGAAATTGCGTTCGTCCATAGCACCAGTAATGCAGGCAATGCGGTGAGCAGTGTTCACACTTCGCTCTTTGGGGAGTGCGACCTGAGGTTCAGCGCCGAGTACGACCTGCACATGGTGGATGTTCTGTTCATCTGCTCGGCACATGGTGAGAGTGGTAAGTTCCTCGCTGAAAACGAGATTCCCGAAGGGTTACGCATAGTGGATTTGGCACAGGATTTCCGCGACGAGAGCAATGGGTTTGTCTACGGTCTGCCCGAGCTCAACCGCGAGCGCACACGCGGAGCAATGCGTGTAGCCAATCCGGGATGTTTTGCCACAGCCATCCAGCTGGCTCTGTTGCCGTTGGCAGCAAAAGGTCTGTTGACCGATGAGGTGCATATCACAGCCATAACCGGCTCGACCGGTGCAGGCGTAAAACCTTCGGCAACGACCCATTTCAGTTGGCGTGCATCGAATATCTCGGTCTACAAATCTTTTGAGCATCAGCACCTCAAAGAGATCGGCCGCAACCTGCGACTATTGCAGCCTTCGTTCGACCACGAACTGAATTTTGTCCCCTTGCGAGGCGACTTTACGCGCGGAATTTTGGCAAGTGTCTATACCGATTGTCCGCTCACACAAGAGGAGGCTGAGGCTCTCTATAACGACTACTATGCCGATGCCGCATTCACGTTTGTCTCGGAGCGCAACATCGACCTCAAGCAGGTTGTGAATAGCAACAAGGCGCTTGTGCATGTCGAGAAGCACGGTTCGAAACTACATATCGTAACCGTCATCGACAACCTTCTGAAGGGTGCTTCGGGTCAGGCTGTGCAGAATATGAATTTGATGTTTGGACTTGACGAGCGGTGCGGACTGCGATTAAAAGGCTCAGCATTTTAGTAATTGATAATTGACAATTGACAGTTGATAATTGTGAACCGACGAACGAAGCAATGGGGAGAGGCTGCTTGCAGACTATCCCTTGCAAGGAGGAGGAAAAGCCTCCGAAGGGGGCTTAACCGACGCTGCGGAGCGAGTGCAGAGGGCAAACTTGTTTGCACTATGCCGAGCCGCGAGGAGGAAAAG
>JAFQFG010000145.1 GCA_017398695.1 Alistipes sp. | reverse complement strand
GGAGTGGTCGGAACCATTGATGGAGGTATCGGACTTGACTTGCATACCTATTCGCAATTCTCGATGGGCGATTACGCTGCCGGTAAGTATGGACGCGATAAGCGAACGAGTTGGTTTGTCTATGGAGGTGTAAATGGCAAGATTCGTAAATATGTCGATTGGGGTGCCGATGCGAAATTCTATCCTTCGGGCTACCGAGGTGGCGATTTGTCGATTGGGGCAAATGTCGTGTTCAGAGCCTTTGTCAAGGGGCATGCCTTGATTTTGTCGGGTAAGTTCCGTCAGGAGAGCCGCACTCCGGGGTATTGGCAGCAGCACCTCTTCTCAAATCACTATGTGTGGAATAACCATTTTGGCAAGGAGAATGAGACTCGCTTTGAGGTGCGTTTCGAGGTGCCTGATTTTGGAATAGAACTTGCCGCTTGGCAGGGTATATTTGTTGATCGGGTATTTTATAATGCCGAGAGCTTGCCACAACAACATGACGGAAGCCTGAGTGTGACGAGTATATATGCCCGTAAGGACTTTAATCTCAAGGGCCTGCACCTCAATCATCGTGTTTTGGTGCAACTTTCATCCAATGAGGTTGTAGCACCGGTGCCGTTGGTGAGCGCATTCCTATCGTACTACTACGAGTTTTGGGTGAAGCGTGATGTGTTGCGCTTGCAGATAGGTTTTGACGGAAGGTTCAACACGAGCTACTATGCTCCGGGGTACAATCCGGCACTTGCAACCTTCTATAACCAGCGCGAATGGAAGATGGGAAACTATCCCTATATCGATGCCTTTGTGACGGCAAAATGGAAACGAATGAGAATTTTCTTGAAATACCAACACCTTAACAAGGGACTCTTCGGTAACGATGAGTATTTTACGGTTGCCGGTTATCCGCTCAACCCGGGTATGTTCAAGATCGGTATTTCGTGGAGCTTCTACGATTAGTCTGCGGATGCCGAGGGACGCTAAATTATATTATATGGTACAACGTGTCGTAGCGACATTAATTTCGATGATTATTTCACTGGCGATGCTCTTCTCGATGAGCAATTGTGAGTCAGCGACGGAGATGTGCAGGTGCCGTAAAGGCCTGACAGCTGAGGCGGATTATGTTATTTCGCCCTATGATGAGATAATGAAGAGTGTGGAGATGGAGTCGGGCATCGACTGGCGATTGTTGAGTGCCATAGCCCGTACCGAATCCGATTTCCGAGCAGATGCCGTGTCGAAGCGCGGGGCTATGGGATTGATGCAGATTATGCCTCACATTGGCGAGCATTTTGGCTTGTGCGGGGAGGAACTTATTGACCCTCGAAACAATGTGCGTACAGCTGCAGCCTTGCTTGAGGAGATACACACGATGATTAAAGTCCCGACCGGAGTCTCCGATATGGATGCTTTGAGTCTTGTTTTAGCAAGTTACAATGGTGGCCTGGGGCATGTGGCGGATGCTCGACGATTGGCGCGAGCTTATGGTGCCGACATGAACTCCTGGGTGGATGTGTCGCATTTCTTGACCCTCAAGAGCGATCCTGCCTATTATGAGCATGAGGTGGTGAGCTATGGTAAGTTTACGGGTAGTCGCCAGACCATCGCTTATGTTCGCAATGTGATAAATCGCTATAAGCGCTACTGCTCATTTGCAGAGCCTATCTCTGTGGATGATGCAGTGTGTGAGCTGCCCTGCCCGATTCACGGGGCAGAGAATATGCTTTAATCAATAGCCGATAATCGATTTAGATACGACCTCTACATGCTCTTCCCACCGAAGAGCATCAGATACTCTTTGATAAAATCGTCAATCTCTCCATTCATCACAGCCTCGACATTCGATGTCTGCCAGCCTGTGCGGTGGTCTTTCACACGACGGTCGTCAAAGACGTATGAGCGAATTTGCGAGCCCCACTCGATGCGCTTCTTGGTCGCCTCGAGAGCTTGCTGAGTCGCCATTCGCTTGTCCAACTCGCGTTGGTAGAGTTTCGAGCGGAGGATGCGCATGGCATTCTCACGATTCATGAGCTGTGAACGGGTTTCGGTATTCTCGATGAGGAACTCCACCGCCTCACCCGTGTCGGCATCTTTGCCGTGATAGCGCAGACGTACGCCCGTTTCGACCTTATTGACATTCTGTCCGCCGGCACCGGACGATCGGTATGTGTCCCACTCGATGTCGGCCGGATTGATTGTGATTTCGATGCTGTCATCCACAGCCGGCGATACGAATACCGAGACAAATGTGGTTTGTCGTTTGTTGTTGGCATTGAATGGCGAGAGGCGAACCATGCGGTGTACTCCATTCTCGCTCTTGAGATATCCGTAGGCAAAGTCGCCCTCGAACTCTATGGTGCACGATTTTACACCCACCTCATCGCCCGCCTGATAATCCAAGACCTTGACCTTGTAGCCGTGAGCTTCGCCCCAGCGGGTGTACATGCGCAGAAGCATGTCGGCCCAATCGAGAGCCTCGGTGCCGCCAGCACCGGCATTTATATCCATGATGGCTCCGAGTTTGTCCTCATCGCTACGCAACATATTGCGCAACTCAAGAGCCTCGACAGCTTCGAGTGTTGTGGTGTAATGAGCCTCCAACTCACCCTCGGTCGAGAGCCCTTCGCGCACGAAGTCGGGCATCAGCTCAAGGTCTTCGACAAGTTTGGTGATGTGGTCGAAATCTTCGACCCAGCTCTTTATGGATGCGACCTTACGCAACTGCCCCTCGGCCCTCTCGGGATTCTCCCAAAAGTCCGGCTCGAAGGTCTTTTCCTCCTCGTTGCAGAGGTCTATGCGTTTCTGAGCGATGTCAAAGACACCTCCCCAGCGTATCCAGACGCCTTACAACCTCTCTAATCTGTTCTTCGGAAATCATCTTATTCTAAAATCGACAATTATAGTCCCCCCCCTAATTATCAATTATCAATTATCAATTAAATTTGTTATTCTATCTCCCAATCAAATCCATCTTTGCGGTCCTTGACACGGATGCCGATGGCGGTCAACTCGTCACGAATCTTGTCGGACGTTGCCCAATCCTTGTTAGCCTTGGCGCTCATGCGCATCTCGAGTAGCATGTTGACCAAAGGAGTAACCATATCCTTGCCTCCCGATGCCGTTGCCGACTTCTCATCACGCAGACCGAGAATGTCGAATACCCAACGATTCATAACCGATTTCAGGCTCTCCAGATCCTCGGCAGAGATGGTCTGCTGACCCTCGGCAATCTGATTGATCGTGCGCACCCAATCGAAGAGTATCGAGATGACGATGGGTGAGTTCAAATCATCATCCATGGCCTCGCGGCATGCTCCGTCGAGAGTCGAAATATCGACCGATGATGTTGCCGACGGTTTGAGCTTGCTCAGGGTCTCGATGCCCTTCATCAGTCGATCAAGACCCTTCTCGGCAGCCTGCAATGCGGCATTCGAAAAGTCGAGCGTCGAACGATAATGTGCCTGCAGAACGAAGAAGCGGATCGTCATCGGTGAATAGGGCTGCTCCAGCTTGGGGTGAGTGCCGTTGAAAAGCTCCTCGAGGGTGATGAAGTTGCCATACGATTTGCCCATCTTCTTGCCGTCGATGGTGATCATATTGTTGTGCAACCAATAGCGAGCCGAGTCGCGACCCAGCGCTGCTGTCGCCTGTGCAATCTCGCATTCGTGGTGGGGGAACATCAAGTCCATGCCACCTCCGTGGATGTCGAACTGCTCACCCAAATATTTGCAACTCATAGCCGAGCACTCCATGTGCCAACCGGGGAAACCATCGCTCCACGGAGAGGGCCAACGCATAATATGCTCGGGCGAAGCCTTCTTCCAGAGTGCAAAGTCATAGGAGTGACGCTTGTCGCTCTGGCCGTCGAGCTCGCGGGTGTTGGTTACGATGTCGTCGAGGTTTCTTCCCGACAACTTGCCGTAGTGGTGGTCGTTGTTGTACTTCTCGACATCGAAATAGACCGAGCCATTCGACTCGTATGCATATCCGGCATCCCAGATGCGCTTCACAAACTCAATCTGCTCGATGATATGACCCGAAGCGTGGGGCTCAATCGAGGGCGTAAGAACATTCAACTCGTCCATTGCACGGTGGTAACGCTCGGTGTAGTAGTGTGCAACCTCCATAGGCTCCAACTGCTCCAGACGAGCCTTCTTTGCGATTTTATCCTCACCTTCGTCGGCATCGTGCTCCAAATGTCCCACGTCAGTGATGTTGCGCACGTAGCGCACCTTATATCCTTCAGCTCTTAAGTAGCGGAATAGCAGGTCGAATGTTACGGCCGGACGTGTATGGCCCAAGTGAGGGTCGCCATAGACGGTGGGACCACAAACATACATTCCGACACGACCTTCATTGATAGGCTCAAAAACCTCTTTGCGGCGAGTGAGCGTATTGTATAAAACGAGTTTTGTTGACATATCTCTTGCCCAAAATTATATTTCTTGCAAAGATAACGCAAGCATTTGAAAATTCAAAATTCAAAATTCAGAATTAGCAGACTCTTCGGGTTTTTGGCTGCGTTTGAAAAATTGGAGAGGCTTCACTCTCCTAAATCAACCAAGAAACAGAATGAAGAGTGCCTGCAACCGACCCCAAATAGGCGTGCAGGCACTATAACCCTATTTATGCTCCATGGAAGAGCTCTTGTTGCTATCCGATTCTGCTATCTGCTGCGTAACACTCAAACCACGGGTTGCGCAGATCCTCCTTGTTGTAGCGGAATTGCGCCCCGTCATCCAATGAGCGAGTGCGACCACCCGTCTCGGCCAAGATGAGCTCTCCGGCTGCCGTATCCCACTCGTAAGTGTGGGTTGTGCGGACATAGTAGTCGACCGTACCCTCGGCAAGCATGCAGAACTTGTAAGAGCTGCCCTGCTCGACAATCTCGAGGTCGGGGTGCTGCTCGCGCAACGAAGCTACGTGCTCGGCCGTCTCGGATGTCTGGTGCGAACGCGACAGAGCTACGCGCGGAGCTGTGCGGCCGTCGCTCTCGAGCGGCAACGCATGCCATGATGCCGCGAGTTCTGCATAGCGGTGTGCTCCATCGAGCGATGGCTCAATGTCGGTAACTACGTGTGCTCCGTGATTGCGTTCTCCGATATACATCTTCTTGTAATAGGGGACATAGACCACCGAGCCTACACATTCATTCTCCTGCATCAGCGCGATGTTGACCGTGAATTCGTGGTTTCCCTTGATGAACTCTATGGTGCCGTCCAGCGGGTCGACCAGCCAAAATAGTTCCCAATTTTGACGCTCCTCATAGAGCATTTCGCGCCCCTCCTCGCTGAGGATTGGTATGCGCGTAGCCCCAAGAACCTCCTTGATTTTGTTGTGGGCCAGACGGTCGGCTACGGTGAGGGGTGTAAGATCGCTCTTGACCGTGATGTCGTAGTCATCGCGATTCTTGTATATCTTCATAATCTCGGCACCTGCCTTCACAGCCGCATTGACGGCCATCTCGATAAGGTAGGCGCGAATCTCGTCGGTTATTGTCATTTCTGTAGTTGTAGAGTTCATTGGTTCCTCTTTTGTAAAGATAACGATTATTTTTTGATTTGCCATATCCTCGGCAATAAATTTTTGTAAAAAAGATATAAAGTGTCACCATATCCGACAGAGGTGCCGTGTTTGCGTGAAATAACGGTCGTGGCGAGATGTGTCGATGCCAAGACGAAGAGCGATGACAATGCAGCAATTGCCATTGCGAGAGGTGCGATATTTGCCATTGCCGCTGCTGCGCATAAAAGTGTCGTTGCGATCGCTGCAACCACGGCCACGCGACTTGCTAATGAGGTGTAACCCTCTCGTTTGGCCAAGGGCTCATGTAATATGATGTGCCCATGTTTTGTATATTCGACCGAAGCGATACTCTCTGTTTGGTTTACTATCTCTCGCGGTACGAGTTTTATGGATGCTCCTATACAACTTTCGATTACGGAACTCTTTGCATCGGGAGCGGTGCTGACTTCGGCAATGAGCCGTTCGACGGTGCCATGGATGAGTTGTTCGTTGTTCCACAACGGGAGTATGTAGTCGTAGGTTGCCACGTCCAGGGCCGCATCGAGGTCGGAGGGCTCTGTGCGGGTCGCCACATCGAGGAGTATCAGACGTCGATAACTTCGGCTTGCCGAGCGATACATCTTACGCACACGAGGGGTCTGCCTATCTCCGGCAATGCGACCATCTACTGCAACCATGCGGTAATGACTTATTGCGCGTTGCAGAGATACGGGTTGCCTCATGGAGTCTGCCACCACGATGACCTCGTATGCGGGATACTCTACGGCCAGCAGATTGCGCAGACGGCCGTCATCTGCCGTATCGCGACACAATAACGATATGCCGTTACGGCCAAAACCATCGCACAAACGGCTTCTTACCGCTGCATATAGGCGGTGCTTGTCGCCGTCGTGGACAATTCGAACCATCAGACGAGATGTTGCGAATACGATCCATGCGGAGAGAATGGATATGAGTACTGAAATTATAGTTGAGGTGAGCATACAATGCGACGTTTATAGGTTGCGACCAAACGCTGGGCGTATTGACCCTCTCCGTTGCCAAACAGCCGCTCGAGGACGGTCGCTGAATAGCCTTCATGGACCAGCCGCCGACAGAGCGAACGACGCTCGGCAAGGTACATATTGCGGATGCTGGTCACTATCTCGCGCGAAGTGAGCGAGGAGTGCATCGCCACAAGTGCGTAGAGTGCGTCTTGCGCTATGCCCTCGTCCGTGTCGTATGCCACGATGTCGAGTAGTAGAGGCTTGACCTCCTCGATGCCAAACTCTCTCACGATATTGAGCCCCACGGCTCGCAGATTGCGACTTGCCGAGGTGAGTAGCGGTTCGCAGGCTACGGGTAGCAGGCCTCGCCGCAGCATGGCTACAATCTCTGCTAATTCGAAGCTGTTAAAAGGCTCTCGATACTTTGCGAGCTCGCGCAGTGCGGAGGAAGAGTCGTGGCCAATACGAATCATAAGAGTATAGAATCGCACAAGCCTGCATCTGTCATCTGCATAGCGGGCAATGCGCATTACCATCTCGGATGTGAGGGGGAGTGTTGCAAGTAGCGACATGTAGTATGCCCGCCCGACACCTCGACTGCGCTCGACCTTGTGCAGCAACCATTGGTCGATGTCGTTGTCGGCAGCCATGCGTCCGAGTGCGACCACATCCGACCCATAGACCGATGTGGCAACTGTGGTCAGCACGCGAGCCAACACCTCGCGAGCACCTCGTCGCTCCAGCATCGGGAATTGTGACGGCACACTTTCGGTCGAGAACATTACGGCTGATACTACACGCATATATTGCTGTGAAAGCGCCTTTTCAACCCTCTCTGTCCGAGCCGCATGAAAGCTGTTTGCAAGGGCTGCAATCCAGATGCCGACAATGCCCGCTGCCAGTGAGAGTGAGTAGATGGATAGGGTGGTGGTTAAAAAATCAGGTATCACAATTCAGCGTTTTACAAATTTTACTCCTCAATCGTCTTGCATTCAGCGGAAAGGTTAGGTATTGTGTCACTCCGCACTCGAACATGCTCAATACGCTCTGCTCGGAGTGTTGCCACGAGATGACGAATAGCTCGGGGCGTCGCAACCTCCGGGGACGAAGGAGCGACATCGGCTCGGAACCATCGAAAAATGGAGCAAGGTCGAGCATTATCACCAAGTCGAAGGCTCCGCATCGGCATTCATGCTCGGCATCGGCAATTTTATTGACGGTACGTATCTCGACCGCGATGTCGGCAAGTAGGGCCGCTATCATCTCGCGCATAAGAGGCTCGGAGCCGACAATAAGAACTCGTTTCATACCGATTCAGGGTGTTAAAGCCCCCAATTACCCCCGAAAAATATGCCAAAAACGAAAAATGTGTAAAAAAAGTTTGTTGTGGTGTTGTTTGTGTATTAAAAATGACTATCTTTGCAGTCCGAAATTATGTCAAAACTGATATAACTTTAAGATTAAATGTACGTAATAGTAGAAATTGCAGGTCAGCAATTCAAGGCTGAAAAGGGTCGTAAGCTCTATGTTCACCGTCTTTCGGGCGAGGAGAACTCGTCCATGAGCTTCGACAAGGTCCTGCTTGTAGACAATGGCGGTCAGGTTAAGGTAGGCGCACCTGTTGTAAAAGGCGCCTCGGTACAGTGTAAAATCCTCAAGCACCTCAAGGACGACAAGGTTTTGGTGTTTAAGAAGAAGCGCAGAACAGGTTACCAGAAGTGTAATGGTCACCGTCAGTATCTGACTCAGATTCTCGTGGAGGAGATTGTTGCATAATTAAAAACTTAGAGAAAAATGGCACACAAAAAAGGTGTAGGTAGTTCGAAGAACGGTCGTGAGTCAGAGAGCAAACGACTTGGCGTTAAACTTTTCGGTGGTCAGTTCGCTAAAGCAGGCAACATCATCGTTCGTCAGAGAGGTACGGTTCACAATCCGGGTAACAACGTGGGTATGGGTAAGGATCACACCCTCTTCGCGTTGGTAAACGGTACGGTAGTATTCTGCAAGAAGGCTTCCGGTAAATCGTACGTTAGCGTAACTCCGGTAGAGTAATCTCGGAGGAGGAAACAACAAAATGATGGGCTATCCGTAAGGATGGCCCATTTTTTCGTGTCTCTACGTTTTTCTTCTGGCGGTTCGGCAGAAGGCAAACTTGTTTGCCCTCTGCTCTCGCTCCGCAGCGTCGGTTCACAATTAATCCCCCTTCGGGGTCTTTTCCTCCTCCTTGCAAGGGATAGTCTGCAAGCAGCCTCTCCCCATTGCTTCGTTCGTCGGTTAATCCTCCTTTGGAGTCTTTTCCTCCTCCTTGCAAGGGATAGTCTGCAAGCAGCCTCTCCCCATTGCTTCGTTCGTCGGTTAATCCTCCTTTGGAGTCTTTTCCTCCTCCTTG
>JAFQFG010000144.1 GCA_017398695.1 Alistipes sp. | reverse complement strand
GGGCCTTGAAGTTAACATTAACGGGGTTAGAGAAGTTACCCTCAACCTTTGCAATCTCGCAATCAAGCATCAGACCTGCACTAATCTCATCCTGATCATCCTCGATAAGAGCCGCAGTCGAGAGATAGAATACACCATCCTGTGCAAGATACATGGTCAACTTCACATACTGACCATTCACACGATAGAAATCGTCAACGCGATTGAGCGCCTGATCGAACATCTCATCAGCCGTCGTAATCGAAGCCGTATCGTATACCAACTCCATCGACTGTGCCGTACCCGTACCCGGAGCATCAAACTCGGGTTTGTCGGTACAACCGACAGCCAGCACTACAGCTGCCAATATGAATAATAATTTTTTCATTGTTTCAACTTTTAGTCGGCTGGGGTACCGAAGCAGTGCCTCGGCACCCGTCACCGTATTAATAAATCAATCGTTTCAACACTATTTCTTAATCGACATATCTGTCACAGAGATCTTCTCACCACGAGCCTTGCGTGCCTCGAACGACGCCTTGGCATCGATGCTGCCGGCGCTCTTCTTGATGAACTTGGGCTGTGCGAGCGGCATCACGCCACCACCTGCCTGTGCAGGAATGAGTGTCGGGTTGGGCACACCGAACGACGGCCACGAAATAGTCGTGAAGAAGGTCATATTCTCAGCATCTACCACGAACTCATCGTAATCAGCATCGTAGTAACCCAAGATAATCGAGTAACCATCAGCTGATGCCGGATCGTTGGTCGACGAGCCGAACTCCAACATGCCGTTCTTGTAGTGGATTGCCATGCTATTAGCTGTCGAGCCAAGCTCACTCATCCACATGGGACCCTTCGATGTGTTATACGCACCGTAGTTGGTCAATCCCGGCTGGAAGTAGGGGAAGATAGGCAGAGCCGCGCCTACAAGCTGAGAACCATCCCACTCCAAGTCGTGGAAGAACTGTGCAGGAACGTCGATGGTATTGGTCGAAGGATCGTAAGTACCCTCGAGGTAACCACCCGGAGCCACACAATAATCATCGGGAACCAAGCCCTTGATGTGTACCTTATTCTTGATCGGGTTACCAGCCTTATCGGTAGCCTGCTCGATAGTTACAGTCGACGAGAGCGGAATGAACGCCTTCGTAAGCGACTGCACCTGATTTGCCGCATCAAACGGACCGTAGAGCTCGTAAGTATACTGCGTAAAGTCACCGAAGAATGCCTCAAGACCTGTTGCAGGAGCCTCGATGTCGAAGGTCTCGGCATAGTCGCCAAGCACAGCACCATCCTCGTTCACGATAGCCACACCGAAGGTAATCTTCGTGATGTTGCCATTCTCGTTGAATGCGATAGCACTCTTAATCTTCTGGCTCTGCGAAGCGTAGAGCTCGCGACCATTCCACTGGATGTTGAGCGGCTGCATCTCGGTAACCTTTGCAGTTGTACCATTCCAAGTCAGTGCCAAGCCAAGGTAGCCGGTTGCCTCGGTAGTGGTACCGTACGCATCGTCAACATAGTAAACGGTGTTACCCGAAACGCTCTCAACACCCTTATAGAGGGTCTTGGTTGCAAAGTTACCCTGATACTCCGAAGTGAAGATACCCTCACCTACTGCATTGTAGTTGATATCGTTGTTGTAGTCAACCTTGAAATAGTTAGCCCAGTCATCCTCGAGGTTATTCTTATCCCAAACTATATCGAACGGGATAATATACAACGAACCTGAAGTGTAAGGCTCCCAACAAGCAGTACCAAACGAATATGTGTTCATCGTTTGAGTAGTTGTACCGAAATTATACGACGGAAGGAACATTGTCAGATAGAACTCAAGACCATCGTTAACAAAAGGAACACGTGCCAAGTACATACGCTCGTTTGCAGCAGTACCTACGATACCACGCAACGAACCATCAACAGAGTTGATACCAACAATCGGATGACGTGGAAGCGTCGGCTGATACAACTTCGGCTCCATCGGGTGGGGATAGATGGGGTTACCATCCTGCACAACCGGCTCATAATTGGTAGTCATGCAGAGCATCAAGCCATCACCCATCGCAAAATACTCCAGGTCACCCTCCTCGAAATTGCCATCACCTGCAGCAACCGAAGCAGCGGCCATCTGATACCAAGGCTGCGGAATAAAGAAACGTACATAACCTGCTGCCAAGTCGGGAGCAGTACCTGCTGCTCTTGCATCCTCGATTGCCTTCTTATCATCCTTGTGAATCTGGATAATACAATCCGAGTAAGTTGCACCTGTATAAATCGGGTCGTTAAGAGTTACCGTACCGATGTCCTCGAAAGGCAACTCAACGGTAATCTGGTGGCAGATTGCAAATTCAAATGCATCTGCACCATAGTTCGACGAGTTCTCCAAATCAGCCAACTCGGCAATGAACTCATAGTCGGTGTTGGTCGCCAACTTCGTGATGTCGAAACCAAGGCGAAGAGTTGTCTCCGCAGCCTCTGCATCAAACGAGCAGGGAACGGTGAAGATAACCGTCTCGGCTGCTTGATCAGCACCGGTCTGGGTCGAGCCTGCAGGCAGCGTAAAGAGCGCTGCATCCTCGGCAGGCATCGTCAACTTAACGTCGAAATCGAACTGCGCCAACTTCGAGTTCTTGCGAACAACCTTCAAGTCAACATACGTGTCGTCAGCATAAGTTGCATCTTTCATAACGCCTCTGCTCAACTTCTTGAGTTCGTTTGCTAACTCCTCTTTTTCATCAGCCGTCCGAACATAGAAGGTCGACGTCGAGTTGTCGATATAAATCTGCTCGCCCGAAAGATCCTCGCCCGGTGTATAGGTCTGATCCTTCGTACAACCCACCATCACGAGGGCTGCAACCGCGAACAGAGCATAAAATATATTTTTCATTGTCTTCATACTTATATATATTTATTCGTTAGACACCGAATTACTCCTTCCAAGGATCAATCAACGACGACGGGTCGGGGTTGGTCACAACTGCCGGGTTGGCGTTGTTCTCCGAACGTACAATCGCGAAGTTATACCAAGGAGCCAAACCGTTAGAGTTAAGACGTGCATCCTCATAGTGGTTAGTACCTGCATAACCACGGGTTACACCCTTATCCAAACGCTTGTAGTCGTAGAAGTTGATACCCTCACCCCAGAACTCGATACGCTTCTGGAAGAATAACTCGTCAATGAGTGCATCAACACCCGATGCGGTGCATACATAGTCGGGATTACGCAGAACCATAAACTCTGTCAAGCCCTTCGACGAGCCCTTGCGAGCATCAGCCTCAGCGATGATGAACAACATCTCCTCCATACGCATGAAAGGATAGTCTACTACTGCACCGATATCCGACTCATCGGGATTACCGCTACCCGGACGGAACTTAATAGCTGCATACTCGGGAAGAGACTCTGCACCTGCATAGTCCGAAGTAGGCTCAACGAACTTCTGATCGATAGAAACTCCCTCCGGAGCCTTCCACATCTTCTTACGCCAGTCCGAATTCGAGATACGGCTGTAAAGACGTGCGTCAATCATACGATAGGGTCCTGCCGGTGCATAACCAAAGACGGTCTCCGACGACATCCACGAGGTGAAGTTCAAAATCGAAGTCTTCACAACGTCGTCCTCCTTAACCAGCGACGAGCACCACATCCACGAATTGTTCGACGAAGCCGAGTTGAAACCGGTAGCAGTATCGGTTGCCTGAGCCTCGGTCAAAGCCGAATACGAACCTGCATCGAGAGCCTTCTGTGCCGACTTAGCAGCCTCATCATAGTTCTCTGCCCAGAGGTAAGCGCGTGCCTGCAAACCGTAAGCTACGCTCAAGTCGGGCTGGCTCTTCTTCGCACGCTTGAATGTGCTCTTACCCTCATCATCGCTAAAGAAGTCGATTGCCTTAGCAAGGTCACCAAGGATGAATGTCAAGAGCTCCTCCTTCTTCACACGCGGGTTGTTACGAGCCTCAGCCTCGGTCATATTCTCGCGGATAATCGGAATAGTATAACCCTCCAACGAGGGAGCCGAAGTGTAAGTATTCTTCTTGAACTCGTACATACGACCCATATCGAGGTTGATCATCGCACGGTAGCAGTAAGCCATACCGAGGTACTGCTTCTGAACATCGTTAGCCGATGCCTCGTTCACGGCCGAGATAACCGAGTTGGCAGTCTGCAGGAACTGAGTGTAGAAGTTCCAGATATACTGCATACTCATATAACGATCGCTGATATAGCGAGCCTCGATCCAAGCCGAGAAGTGCTCATAAGCGCTCGAAACAGTCGCCATATCCTCACCCATAAGGTCACGAATCATACCGATCGAGGGATAACCCCAATCGTAGTGGTTCTCTGCACCAACAACGTCAAGTTTGTTAACGAATGCAGCGATACCGTTAACCTGCGACTCCAGAGCCGCGGGGTTGGCAGCCACCTGATCCGATGTTGCAACGCTTGTGGGGAAAGTCTCCTTGATACAACCGCTCAAAAGTGCAGTTGCTGTCAGAGCTACAAATCCTATTTTCAATATATTTTTCATATCTTTTTCTCCTTTCTTCTTTAAGCGTTAATTAGAATGAGAGGTTAAGACCGCCCGAGATAGTGCGAACTGCCGAGTAGGTAGCTGCATTGTTCGAACCGGTGAGCGACAAACGCGGGTCAAAGCCCTGACGACGCGACCACAACCATACATTCTCACAAGCCAGATATACACGAATCTTGTTTACGCTGATCTTGCTTGTCCACTTGCGAGGCAGAGTGTAACCAAAGTTAATGTTCTGCAGGTTCAGATAGCTACCATCGATGAGGAAACGATCCGAAGTTGCGGTGTTGTACTGGTCGTTGTATACAAATCGAGGAATGTTCGAGTTACGATTTGTGGGCGACCATGCCTTTGCCAAATCGGTGTGGTAGTTGTGACCGGTCGACGACGATGTGGGCGAACCCATGTACGATGCGTAACCCGAGTCATAGATCTTACCACCAATCTGGTATGTGAAGTTAACTGTCAAGTCAAAGCCGTAGAACTCCAACGATGTACCGAAACCACCGTATGCATCCGGAACAGGATTACCACATACGTAGTTGTCAGCCAACGAGTAGTCGGTAGTCGTTACGGTGTTGCCGTCAACCTCGCGGTACCACATAGGCATACCCGAGCTCTTCTCTACGCCTGCATACTTAGGCATGTAGAACGAGTAGAGCGACAGACCCTCACCGTAGAAGTAGTTACCCGACGAATAACCGTGGAAGCCCTCAGGAGTCTCCATCGACAAGCGCGAAGGATCGAGCTTCACGATACGGTTATTTACATAGGTAAGGTTTGCGTTCAAGTTCCAAGTAAAGTTCTTGGTACGGATAGGAGTTGCATACAACTCAACCTCAAGACCGCGGTTAACCATGTCACCGACGTTAGCCCAGTAACCGGTGTAACCCAACGAGGGCGGAACAGTGAACCACGACAACATGTCGGTAGTCTTACGATAGAAGCCCTCGATAGTACCGCTCAAGCGACCCTTAAGAACCTCAAACTCAATACCTGCGTTGAAGTTACCGTTGGTCTCCCAAGTGATGTTCTTGTTACCCTTAGTGTTGAGCACGAGCGATACGTTACCACCCGAGTTTACGATGTCGTAAGTGTCGGTATAGAGGTAGTTACCGATACCGTCGTTACCCTGCGAACCGTAAGAAGCCTTAAGCTTCAACATATCGATCCAATCAACATTGAACCACGACTCCTTGCTGATGATGTAACCTGCACCTACCGACCAGAAGTTACCCCAACGGTGATCGGGGTGGAAGCGCGACGATGCATCGCGACGATACGAAGCCGATACGAAGAGTTTCTCATCCCAATCGTACATTACACGACCGAAGTAACCCTCAGTGTTGTACTCCGAGAACGACGACGAAGCCGACTTATCGGTTACAGCACCCGAAAGCTCGAGGTTGTCGGGCGAGAACATATTGCTCTTCGAGCCGTAGAGAGAGTAGCTCTTTGATACGTAGTTCTCGTGACCGAGCATTACGTTGATGTGGTGAACACCTGCAAAGGTCTTAGCATAGCTCAACAACTGCTGGAAGTTGTACGACCAAGCACGCGCGTGCTGCTTTGCAAGGATACCGTTCTCGTTAGCATACTGACCATAGAATGCGTTGGTCAAGCTGGTCTCGCGCGTCTCGTCGAGCGAAGTACCTGCATTCAATGTGAATGTGAAGTCCTTCAAGAAGTAAATGTCAACGAAAGCAGTACCGGTGAATGCGTTACCGTCGTAGAGGTTCTTGTTGAGAAGGTGGTCGCTCAATGCATTCGACTGACCGAAGATAGGACGCTCCAAACCTGCGTTCATCTTATCACCGTAGTCATACATCGTGTAACCGTTGTTGTCCTTCATAATCTGCTTGTTGCCATCACGAACATAGAGCGGATAGATAGGAGCGATAGCGGTCGTTGCAGCAAAGATATTTGCAGTCGAAGCCGAATCACCCGAAGCCTCAGTCAGATAGCCCTTGTAGTTGGTATACGATGCGTTAGCACCTACGCGCAACCACTTCTTAGCCTGATACTCAGCCTTCAGACGGCCGGTGAAACGCTGGAACGACGACTGGTCAACGAGACCCTCGCTATCGAGGTAACCTGCCGACAGATAAACCTGAGCACGCTCATTACCTGCCGAAACGCTTGCGTTGTACTCCTGACGGAAACCGTTGTGCATAGCACTCTTGGTCCAGTTATCGGGCATAAGCCAATAGTCCTGACCACCGTAGTTAACCATGTTACCAAGCGTTGCGTTCGGGTTAACCTTACCGTTCTTACCGATGAAGAACTGACCATCGGGCACATCGTAAACCTGGTAAACCAGACCACCACCCGACATCGGACCTACGATAGCGTTGTTAGCCTTGAGGTGAGCCTCAGCAGGCGAGCTACCATTGTCGATGTAGTAGTTCTCCAAAGCCTTGTAGTGCTGCTCGTAGTAAGCTGCGGGATTCTTGATGTAGTCGTAATCCTGCACACCGCGCGAAGCAACACCCCACTTAGCGTCAAAATTAACAACAGCATCACCGCTCTTCGCACGCTTGGTGGTAATCATGATGACACCGTTAGCACCACGCGAACCATAGCGGGCGTTCGATGCAGCATCCTTCACGACAGTCATCGACTCGATATCGGCAGGGTTGATGTTGTTCATGCTGCCGCTATACGGAATACCGTCAAGGACAACCAGCGGTGCATTACCTGCGTTAATCGAGCTAAAACCACGGATGCGAATAGTCGGGCTATCACTTCCCGGCTCACCCGAAGCATTCGACATCTGCACACCGGCAACCTTACCATTCAGCGCGTTCATAGCGTTCGATACCTGCGATGTTGCAAGCTCGTCAGCGCTAACCACGGTAGCCGAACCGGTAAATGCCTCCTTGGTAGCAGAACCGAAGGCCATCACGATGACCTCTTCGATAGCCTGACCCTCTTTGAGGAGTGCATCGACCTGTGTCTTACCGGCGATGGGCACTTCTGCGCTCTGATAACCGATAAACGAGAACTCCAAAACACCATCAGCGGGCGCTTCGAGAGTATACTTACCGGCAGCGTCAGTAGTTGTTCCGATAGTTGTACCCTTCACGGCAACCGTAGCACCAGCGATGGGGGCACCTGCATTATCGGCAACTGTACCCGAAACCTGCTTGTACTGTGCCTGAAGCGCGAAGCATCCCATAGCCAGTACAGCGACAATTGATAGTACAATTTTCCTAACCATAAGCATAAAATTTAGTGTTAATAACAAAATAAAGTTACGGGGCAAAGTTAACAATATTAAAGGATTTTAACAACTAATTTTTAAGGAAATATACCCCATATAATAAATTTATTTAATATCGTTTCGTCAGGTTACATATTGCAACCAAAATTAGAAATATGATTACAATTCGAAACCGTATTTTACAACTTTTTTCAGCAATTTTATCACAAAAACGCTTTATGCAGTGGTTAAACAAGGGTTAGTAGGGTTAAAAATCGTAACTTACAACCGATAAAACCCAAATCGAATATTGTCATACCTATATATAATATAGTCGAAAAGGAATATCGTAAATTCCGTTTCGCGGGGAGTGAAATGTGAAAAGTGGAATGTGGATAGTGGTAAGTGGAGTGTGGAGAGTGGTGAGTGGAAAGTGGAGTATGGTGTGTGGATAGTGGAAAGTGGAAAGTGG
>JAFQFG010000005.1 GCA_017398695.1 Alistipes sp. | reverse complement strand
TCTATCGAGAGTGCATCTATATCCATGCTTATATAGACCTGTTCGGGCAGGCGTTCTACAATCTCCTCACAGAGCGACAGCCATGAGCGACCGCCAAACTTTGCCATCGAGAGCGAGTAGTCATCGAACATCTCCACCCTATCGGTCGAACGCACCAACGCCAACTCATCATCACAGAAATCGCGCACTCCGACCTCAACAATTTTCGACACTTCGGGCACATCCTTCAGCACATTGAACATTATCGAGGCGTGCGAGTGCTCAAATCCCTCGTAGCACTCGCGCAGGTCGCAATGAGCATCGAAATGTAGCACGCCCATCGAGCCACACGCCTCACCCACCGCCTTTATTGCGCCAAACGAGGTCGAATGATCACCGCCAACCAGACCTACAATCTTTCCCTGAGACATCCAGCGCTGCGCCTGAGTATAGATATTATCGTTAATGCGAAAACTACCCTCATTGATACGGCGCACCTTACGAGCAATGCTCTCTGCTTCAGGATCGCCGCCCTCCTCCAAGTGCTCGATAACCTTCTCGGCATCGGAGCGCAGACGCTCCGAGAGTTCCTGAATATCGTAATCAATCTCGGCCGTAGCAATGCCCTTGCGCCACTCATCAGGTGACACCGGATCGTAGAAGTCGAGTTGAGTCGATGCCTCGATAATCGCATCGGGAGCGTATGACGAGCCCGCACCGTAAGACGAAGTAACATCCCACGGAGCCGAAATAAGCACCAACTGTGCATCCTCAGGTGTAAACGGCATACCGAAGTAGTTGCCATTGTCGACACCCACACCATTCGGGTTAAAATCCTGCAAATTCATTTCGTTCACGATAATAATCTGACAAAGATAAGCATTTTTTACATATATTTGCGATTGATAACGCACTAAACCGAATGAAAATTATAATCGACAGCGGAATACCCTTCATTCAAGGAGTTTTCGAACCATACGCAGAGGTCGTCTACATCGAAGGCCGGAGCATCTCTTGTGAGTGTGTACGTGATGCCGATGCGCTCGTCGTCCGCACTCGCACGCACTGCAACCGCGCACTGCTCGAGGGCTCTGCAGTGCGTCTTGTTGTCACTGCAACCATAGGCACCGACCATATCGACCTCGGCTACTGTCGCGAGCACGGCATCGCTGTTGCAAATGCCGCAGGGTGCAATGCGCGAGGTGTTTTGCAGTGGGTGTCGTCGGTTTTAGTGCAGATTGCAGCCGACAGAGGGGTTGCTCCGCACTCTCTCACACTCGGCATCGTAGGCGTTGGCAATGTAGGCTCGCTCGTTTGGGAGTATGCCAAAGCGTGGGGATTCAACACCATCTGTTGCGACCCTCCGCGCGAGGAGCGCGAACATCTCGGATTTTCGTCGATTGAGGAGATCTTTGCCAAGTCGGACATCGTTACATTACATACGCCACTCGCTCCCGATACGTTCCATCTTGTTGATGACCGTCTGCTCTCTGCATGGCAAGGGAGTGACAAGATTTTGATAAACGCCTCACGAGGCGAAGTGGTCGATACCCAATCGCTCCTGCGCGCGGGCGTAGAGTGCGCCATAGATGTCTGGGAGCATGAACCCGACATCGACCGAGCATTACTATCAAAGGCCTTTATCTCGACACCTCACATCGCCGGCTACTCGCTTCAAGGCAAAGCCAATGCTACGGCTATGGCGGTGGCTGCCGTTGCCCGGCACTTTGGCTGGCCTCTCGAGGGGTGGTATCCCTCTGGGGTTACCCCATCAGCGCCACGACCGATTTCATGGGAAGAGCTTTGCCGCTCGGCAATAGGCTGTTACGACATTCTCTCAGACTCAGCATTGCTGAAGAAAAATCCCGAGAAGTTCGAGCAGCTGCGCAACAAGTACAACTATCGCGAAGAGCGTTTCTGATATTGCACAAAAAAATCAGGTCTGTCCGACAACCCTTGTCAAACAGACCTGATTTTTGTATAAAACCGCCTTATGCGTTATTGGCGCTCAGCTCCTCAAACAACTTGTTGAACGAAGCAATCATCTCCTCACGCAGTGCCGAGAAGTGCTTGCGAACAAGACTCTTATTGTGCGGCTCGGCAGGATTATTAGCCTTAACATACAACTCATTGCGCAACTCTACGCCCTTCTGCATCAGTGCAAAGATAGCCTCCTCTTTCGAAGGTTGGAAATAGATAGCCATATCGCAATCGAAAACGAACTCTTCGAGACGATAGTCAATCTCCTTTTTGAAATCTCTTAAATTTGCCATATAAATAGTCTATTTTGATGTTTTTCTTGTCACAAAGATAATAAATCTTTCATACAATCAAACTTTCTCGGCATCTTTTTTCGCTAAAATAGCAAAATACCTACTCTCTCAACGCAAAATCGGCACTAAATTTCTAATGATGATGCTCGCAAAGCACCGTATGAGGCACCTTGCCGTGCGAGATGATCTGTATCGGGCAGTTATAGTTTTCGAGTTGCTCCTCGGTAATGATATTCGAATTATGGCGATGCACCGTGCGATTAACACATACGATACTCTTCACCACACTCGTAATCGTACCTATATCGTGTGACACCATCACCACCGCCATACGCTCATTCAATTTACGCAGAAGCGTGTACAACTCGTTCTCGAACCGATTATCCACAAAATTTGCCGGTTCATCCAATATCAACAACTTCGGCTCGATGATAATAGCACGACAGAGCAGTGCTCGTTGCAGTTGACCTCCCGAAATCTCCCCTATCTGGCGATCGGCCAGATCGGCAATGCCTGCCATTTCAAGCAGTTCCAAGGCCTTGCAACGGTCATCTGCTCCGTAACGCGAGTGAAATCCTCGCTCGGATTGCAGTCCCGACATCACCAACTCCAGCACCGAAATCGGAAATGAAGTATCGAATGAGGTCTGCTGGGGCATATACCCGATCAATCGCCGACCATCTCTATACATTTCGGGGGAAAATTCTATCGTTCCAGAGTAAGACAACGCCCCGACAACAGCCTTTACCAATGTGGTCTTACCTCCTCCATTCGGACCTATAATCCCAAGAAAATCATCCGCATACACATCGAGTGCCACCCCCTCGAGAGCAGTAAAATCATCATAGCGAACCGTAACATTGCGAAGCGATACAAGAATTTTTCTTTCCATCGTCTACTCGGTGATTAAACGTGACATTTCCACAATATTCGCAAATATATCCTCATGCAGAGGGTCTATCTCGACCGGCTCGGCTCCAATATCCTCGGCAATAACCTCAACCGTAGAGCGCGGATAGGTCGATTGGTAGAATATGCGTTTTGTGCCATCCTCACGGGCAGCACCGATAATATCGGCAAGCCGCTTGGCACTCGGCTCCTTACCCTCATGCTCGATTGATATCTGTTCCAGGCCATAGTCGCGAGCCAGGTAGGTCAAGGCCGGATGGTAAATGATGAATTGATGCACTCGCGCCTCATCACAAATCCTGCGCACAGAGCTATCGAGCGAATCCAGGCGCACTGCCAGCTTCTCATAGTTATCTCTATATCTCATCGAGTCGGGATAGGCTGTCGAAATCGCTTTATATGCATTCTGTGCCATGATTTTCAGAGCCTTGGGCGATGTCCAGACATGAGGGTCCACGCCGTGGGCACAATGGTGGCCGTGATGGTGATGCGAGCAACTGCCGGCAATAAGTTCGATACCGTGCGACAGATCGACTACTCTGCCTTTATCGACCTTCGACAGCATATTACGCTCGAAATCTATAAGTCCGATAGCGAGGATCATCTGCGCATCATGCAAAGATATAAATTGACGCGGTGTCAGCTCAAACGACTCGGGAGAGGCTCCCGTCGGCACCAAAATCTCGACATCGAAATCTTCACCTGTAATCGCAGTCACCAACGGTCGCAGAGGTGCTATCGACACAAAAATCTGGCTCTTATCGTCACGCTTCGTTCGGTTGGCGCCTCCACAACCGCAAAGAGTGGCGAAGAGGGCAATCACACCTATGTATATTACTATTCGTTTCATAGCTGCAAATGTAATAAAAATCTTGGTTACACAACGCGCAAATGCTCGATTCGCCACTCCATACAGCATAAAAAAAACCGAAACACACTTCAAAAAGCAGTTTCGGTTCTCACTCGAGAGCAGTCTCAACTACTCCACGTCTATTGTAGGACGGAATTTGATTACTCGCTTAGGAGCTATCTTGACCTGCGCACCCGTGCGTGGGTTACGACCTACGCGCGCCGAGCGCTGCATCACCGAGAATACTCCCATTCCCGATAGCATCACTTTGTCATTCTCCTTCAACGTACGGATGACAATATCAATAAATGCATCCACCGATTTTCTCGCATCCACTTTCGACAAGTTTGTCTCGAGCGCAATAGCCTCCACTAACTGTGACTTATTCATACTAAATGATTTAGGGTTAATTTGTTCTCGGGGGCAAAGATATGTATAAAATTTGAATTTCAAAGTGTTTTCATCTGAAAATTAACTATTTGCATATTTTATGGTTGGAAAACTGCTTTGAAAATTTGGTAAAATGCAAAAATGGTTATACTTTTGCGCCCGGAGAGATGGCAGAGTGGTCGATTGCGGCGGTCTTGA
>JAFQFG010000143.1 GCA_017398695.1 Alistipes sp. | reverse complement strand
GCGCTCTTTGCAACGCTGGGGCTTCGCGCCGAGAACTACACACTCTCAACCCCTAACAACACCTTGATTATCGAAGCCACACAGGGCAAAACCCCGCTATTCCGTTACTACGGTTCAACAGCGACTCTCGACGAGGCTAAAGCCGTGGGCAAGGCGATGAAATACGATGCTTTCCATGCTTTCGGCAACCATACGGAGCTCCCCTATGCGGCATTGGTAAAGTTTCCCGATGGTGACAATGCCATGAACCTCGTGGTCGACAGTGTCGAGCAGAGCAAAGAGGGGCACATCTCCACTCTGTGCATAACACTGAAGGATACGCTCCATCCGTTCCGTCTGAAATTGCGTTATGCTGCGTATGACGACTGCGATGTAATAAAGTTCTCGACCGAATATATCAACGATGGCAAAAAGCCTGTTACGCTACAGAAATATATGTCGGCATCGCTCCCCGTCTTGTCGAAAAATTGCACCTTATTGTCGCTCCATGGCGAAAATAAGAATGAGTGCAACGAGCTGGTTGAACCTCTCGGATTTGGCACTAAAACACTCTCGACACAAGAGGGCAACCGAACGGCATTGCACACACACTCTTCCTTCATGCTCTCACTCGAGGATGGTCTGCATGAGGAGTCGGGCAATGTCATTGCCGGCACACTCTCGTGGATAGGCAACTTTGCCATTGAGTTCGTCAACTCCTCGCTCCCACAACGTCCCACAGTGATTTTGGCAGGCATTAACCCTGCGGCAAGCGACTACACGCTCGATGGTAAATCTTCGCTCCAGACACCGGAACTCATACTCTCTTACAGCAACAGGGGTAAGGGTCAGGCTTCACGCACATTGCACTATTGGGCACGCCATCACCATCTCCTTGACGGCACCAAGCTCCGCGAGGTACTGCTCAACTCTTGGGAGGGTGTTCACTTCGACACGACACAGGCAAATATGGAGTCGATGGCTACCGACATTGCCGAACTCGGAGGAGAGATGTTCGTAATGGACGACGGCTGGTTCGGCAACAAATACCCCCGCGACAACGACAAGACATCGTTGGGCGACTGGGAGGTATGCCGAAAGAAGTTGCCGGAGGGTATTGGCTCGCTCGTGAAGATGGTCCACAGCAAGGGCATCAAGTTCGGCATCTGGATTGAGCCCGAGATGGTGAACACCAAGAGCGAACTATATGAGAAACATCCGGATTGGGTGTTGCGTCACCCTGCAATCGAGCCTCAAACAGGTCGAGGTGGCAGCCAGCTACTGCTCGATATGACCAATCCTAAGGTTCAAGAGTTCGTATTCGGAGTGGTCGACAAACTGATGACCGAGCACCCCGACATCGACTATATCAAGTGGGATAACAACATGTCGATGCTAAATGCCTCGTCACAGTATCTGCCGATGAGCCGTCAATCGAATCTCTCGGTCGATTTCAACCTCGCCACAATCAAGACCCTGGAGCGCATACGCGCAGCCCATCCGAAGGTTATCATTCAGCTTTGTGCATCGGGAGGCACCCGCCTCAACTATGGCTTTATGCCCTACTTCCAAGAGGTCTGGACAAGCGACATGACCGATCCGTTGCATCGTCTGAAGTTGCAGTGGGGTGCGTTGAACTTCTATCCCTCGAACATCTTGGCAGCCCACGTCTGCTCACACAACAACAAATATACACAGCGCCACACTCCGCTCAAATTCCGTTTTGATGTGGCTTCGATGTGTCGTCTGGGCGTTGAGATGGTGCCTGCGACCTTCACCCCCGCAGAGCGCGAATTTGCCAAACGTGCCATTGCCGAGTACAAGCTCATCCGCCCGATTGTTCAGCAGGGCGATCTCTATAAATTGATCTCTCCCACTGAAGGCTCTCGCGAATATGCAGCACTGAACTATGTCAATAGCGATAAATCGAAGGCTGTGGTAATGGCCTACCGACTCCTCTACACCTTCGGCATGCCTCATCGCATTATCCGCCTGCAGGGTCTTGATCCCGAGCGACACTACCGCATACGCGAGGTTGCACCCGAGAAGGAGAGTGAGAGGCTTGCCATCGAAGGCAAGGTTATCAGTGGCCGCTTGTTGATGAATGAGGGAATTGTCATTCCGGAGCTCACACGTCGATTTAAGGGCAACCACCCGATAAACGACCTGCGCGAGAGCAACGACTATCGCAGTGTGGTACTCGAATTGGTGGCAGAATAGAGACAACCATCCGAATAGTTATAACTCATGATAAAAAACGCAGTTTTCAAATGTAGCTCCGAGCGAATTTCGCAAGTCCCGAAGGATGACCTGCGCGATGTGGCATTTATCGGACGCAGCAATGTTGGCAAATCGTCGCTAATCAATATGCTCACAGCCCACAAGGGGCTGGCAAAGGTCTCGGGCACACCGGGCAAGACGAAGCTGATCAACCACTTCCTCATCGACAATAGTTGGTATTTGGTCGATCTGCCCGGGTATGGTTATGCCCGCACCTCGAAGAGCTTGCGCGGTGATTTTGCAAAGATTATCACCGATTACGTTCTGCGTTGCGAGAAGATGCATCTGCTCTTCGTTTTGGTCGATGTGCGCCTTGAGCCGCAGAAGATTGACCTGCGCTTTATCGAGATGTTGGGCGAGAACGGAATCCCGTTTGCCATCATCTTCACCAAGTGCGATAAGCTGTCGGCCACTCAAGTAAAATACAGCATTGAGCGCTATCGTCGCACGCTCTCAGAGCAGTGGGAGGAGTTGCCCGAGATGTTCGCTTCATCGAGCAGCAACGGCCGTGGCCGAGAGGAAATCGTTGACTATATCGAAAAAAGTTTGGAAAATTGTTGAAAAATACTCCGCGAGGTATCGTTTTTGTCGCATTTATAGTATATCTTTGTCGTCCAGAAACATTTAATTAGACATATGGCTATCCATAAAATCAAATTCTTTACCGGTCGCGCATCGCGCTACTTGGCAGAAAAAATCGTAGAGAGCTACGGTACCACATTGGGCAAATGCGAAGTCCTGCAGTTTAGTGACGGCGAGTTCCAGCCCCGTTTCGATGAATCTATTCGTGGTTGCACGGTATTTATCATCCAGTCGACATTCCCTCCGATGGACAATCTGATGGAGCTATTGATGATGATTGATGCTGCACGTCGTGCTTCCGCATACAAGGTGATTGCTGTGATGCCTTACTTCGGTTGGGCGCGTCAGGACCGCAAGGATCGCCCCCGCGTACCCATCACTGCCAAGTTGGTTGCCAACATGCTTATTTCGGCAGGCTGTGACCGTGTGATGACCATGGATATTCACGCTGACCAGATTCAAGGTTTCTTCGATATTCCGGTGGACGGACTTTATGCCAGCGGCATCTTCATCCCCTACATCAAGAAACTCGGCATCGAGAACCTCTCGATTGCAGCCCCCGACATGGGAGGTGCTAAGCGTGCCAGCAACTACGCAAAGGCTCTCGAGGCTCCGATTATCATCTCACACAAGACTCGTGCAAAGGCTAATGTTGTGGGTAGCATGACTGCAATCGGTGATGTCGAGGGTCGCAACGTGATTATCGTTGACGATATGATCGACACGGCCGGCACAATCTGCATGGCAGCCGACATGCTCATGGAGCGTGGTGCCAAGAGTGTTCGTGCCGCAATCACCCACCCCGTATTGTCGGGTCAGGCCTACGAGCGCATCAACGCGAGTGCCCTGGAGGAGGTTATCGTTACGGATACCATTCCGCTCAACCCCGAGAAAGATTTGCATAAGTTCACTGTGCTGTCGGTGGCCGACATCTTCGCTGACGTCATCGAGCGTGTGCACAATTATAAGGAGATTTCGTCGCTCTTCTTCAAATAGACCG
>JAFQFG010000142.1 GCA_017398695.1 Alistipes sp. | reverse complement strand
GCTTTACAATGTGGAATCGTAGGTCTGCCCAATGTGGGTAAATCGACCTTGTTTAACTGTCTGTCGAATGCGAAAGCTCAGTCGGCAAACTTCCCCTTCTGCACGATTGAACCCAATGTGGGTGTAATCACCGTGCCCGATGAGCGACTGATCCGCTTGGCAGAGATTGATAATCCGAAGCGAGTGGTGCCCACAACCATCGAGATTGTCGATATCGCTGGACTTGTGAAGGGAGCATCGAAGGGCGAGGGTCTGGGTAATAAGTTCCTTGCAAATATTCGAAATACCAATGCAATCATCCACGTCTTGCGTTGCTTTGAGGATGGCAACATTACCCACGTCGACGGCTCGGTGGATCCCGTGCGCGACAAGGGCGTGATTGATACCGAGCTGCAACTCAAAGATCTCGAGACGGTCGAGAATCGCATCTCGAAGGTACAGAAGCAGGCACAGACCGGTGGCGACAAGACCGCAAAGCGTCAGTATGAGATTTTGTTGCGCTATAAGGAGGCTCTGGAGCAGGGTTTGAGTGCTCGCACCGTAGAACTCGACAAGGAGGAGCGTAAGGTTGTGAGCGATTTGAATTTGCTCACCGATAAGCCGGTGCTCTACCTCTGCAATGTCGACGAGAAGAGTGCCGTGACGGGTAATGCCCACACCGAGGCGGTGGCTAAGGCTATCGAGGGCGAGAATGCCCAGATGCTTATCGTAGCCGCAGCTACCGAGGCCGACATTGCCGAGTTGGAGAGCTATGAGGAGCGCCAGATGTTCCTCGAGGATATGGGTCTTGAGGAGTCGGGTGTGGCTCGACTGATTAAGGCTGCATATAAGCTGCTCGACCTCGAAACATTCTTCACTACCGGAGCCGACGAGACCCGTGCATGGACATACAATAAGGGCATGAAGGCTCCACAGACGGCCGGAATTATCCATACCGACTTCGAAAAGGGCTTTATCCGTGCGGAGGTTATCAAGTATGACGACTACACGACTCTCGGCTCGGAGAAGGCGTGTCGCGATGCCGGCAAGATTGGAATCGAGGGCAAGGAGTACATCGTTCAGGATGGGGATATAATGCATTTCTTATTTAACGTGTAACCAATAAAATTTTAATAAATAATTATGAATAGACCTGTCAGAGTTCGTTTTGCACCGAGTCCTACGGGACCGCTCCATATCGGAGGTGTGCGCACGGCACTTTATAACTACCTATTTGCTCGTCATCATGGCGGTAAGATGATTTTGCGTATTGAGGATACCGATTCGCAACGCTTTGTGCCGGGTGCTGAGGATTACATTATCGAGTCGCTCCGTTGGTGCGGTATCGAGATTGACGAGGGTGTGGGCGTAGGTGGCCCTCACGCCCCCTATCGCCAGAGTGAACGTCGCGAGATCTACCTCAAATATGCCAAGCAACTTGTCGAGGCCGGTTGGGCTTACTACGCATTCGATACCTCGGAGGAGCTGGATGTGCTGCGCAAGGAGGCCGAGTCGAAGGGCGAAACCTTCGCCTACAACTACTCGGTGCGTGAGAAGTTGCCCACATCGCTCTCGCTCTCGCAGGAGGAGGTTGAGGAGCGTATCGCGCGTGGCGATATATGGGTTATCCGCTTTAAGATGCCCGAAAATGAGGTTGTCGAGATGGATGACCTTATTCGTGGACACGTGAAGGTCAACACTTCGACTCTGGACGATAAGGTGCTCTACAAGAGTGCCGATGCTCTGCCTACATATCACTTGGCAAATATCGTGGATGACCACCTGATGGAGATTTCGCACGTTATTCGTGGTGAGGAGTGGTTGCCCTCGTTGCCGCTGCACTATCTGCTCTACAAGGCCTTTGGCTGGGAGGAGTCGCAGCCGCAGTTTGCGCATCTGCCCCTGCTGTTGAAGCCTACGGGTGGTGGCAAACTCTCGAAGCGCGATGGCGACAAGATGGGATTTCCCGTCTTCCCGCTCTATTGGGTGTCACCGACCACGGGTGAGACGGCTCACGGCTACCGTGAGGATGGTTATTTCCCCGAGGCTTTCATCAATATGTTGGCTCTGCTCGGCTGGAATCCGGGTACGGAGCAGGAGCTATTCTCGATGCAGGAGCTTATCGACACCTTCTCGCTCGAGCGCGTGTCGAAGTCGGGTGCGCGTTTCCAGCCCGATAAGGCAAAGTGGTTCAATGCTCAATATATGCACCGCAAGAGCGATGCAGAGCTCGCTGTGCTCTATCAGCCTATTTTGAGCGAGCATGGTATCGAGGTCGCAGACGAGGTGGCCGGTAAGGTAGCCGGTATTATGAAGGAGCGCGCTACCTTTATAGGCGATTTGTGGGATTTGACCTCCTACTTCTTCGTGGCGCCCACTGAGTATGAGGAGAAGCAGGCTCGTAAGTATTGGAAGGGCTCTAATCCTGCGATTTTGGCGGAGTTGCGTGAGGTGCTGGCCGGTATTGACGATTTCTCGCTTGAGAACACTGAGCAGATTGTCCATGCGTGGATTGAGAGCAAGGGCTACGGTATGGGTCAGGTGATGAATACGTTGCGTCTGGCATTGGTTGGTGCCGGTAAAGGCCCCGGCATGTATGACGTGACCTCGTTCCTCGGCAAAGAGGAGTGCCTGAAGCGTATTGATGCACTCTTCGCAAACCTCACTCCTGCAGAATAAGTGAACAACAACCTAAATGACGAAAAATATGAAAAACTCGATTGAACAACACGTCTGGGGTATGAATCCCGAGGGTGAAGCTGTAATCCTCTACACTCTGCGCAATGCTAATGGTTGCGAGGTGCAGCTTTGCAACCTTGGTGCGACATTGACATCGGTGAAGTACCCCGACCGCAATGGCGAGGTGGCAGATGTGGTTTTGGGCTATAAGAGCTTTGAAGGGTACTACAACGACCCTGCGTGTGCAGGCAAGAGCATTGGTCGTGTGGCCAATCGTATTGCCAACGGTCGCATGACGGTCGAGGGTGTGGAGTATAATCTCGAAACAAACAACGGACCCAATCACCTGCATGGAGGCTCACATGGCTACGGAACCAAACTCTGGGAGAGTCGTGTGGAGGAGAACCGTGTGGTCTTTGCTTTGACCTCTGAGGATGGCGATGCAGGCTATCCGGGCGAAGTGAATGTGGAGGTGGCCTACGATTTGGATGATGACAACAACATCAACATCCTCTTCGTTGCCAAGTCTGATCGTGTAACTCCGGTGAACCTTACGAACCACACCTATTGGAACCTTAAGGGCGAGTCGAGTGGCGATATCCTCGATCACGAGTTACGCCTCTGCTGCTCGCAGGTGCTCGAGATGAACGATGTGCAGATTCCTACAGGTAAGCACCTCGAGGTGGCCGGCACTGCGATGGATTTCCGTGATTGGCGTCGCTTTGGCGATGATATAGCCTCGGAGTTTAACCATATCAAGGATTTTCGTGGCTATGACCACTTCTTCGTGTTGGATGAGTGGAAGCCCAACATCCTGCAGAAGGTGGCAGAGCTCCGCGAGAAGAGCACGGGCCGTAAGGTTACCGTTCTCTCGTCGCAGGCAGGTGCAATGGTCTATACCGGCAACTGGCTGTCGGGTGGATGCCCTGTGACCAAGTCGGGTGGCCGCTATGCGGACTATGCCGGAGTAGCTATTGAGTGCCAGAACTATCCCGATGCGGTCAATCACGAAGATTTCCCTTCGGTGCTGTTGTCGCCCGAGCAGACCTACTGCCAGAAGATTGTTTTCAACCTGGGTTTGGAGTAGAGCCTTATTATAGTTCAACGTGTAAGAGTGGCTTTTCCGCGAGAGGCCACTCTTTTTTTTGATGGATTTTTAACTTTTACACCGTTGCTGAGTCTTATAAGTGAAACCTAACTGATGATGACTATCGAGGCTACAGAGATATTTCGGTTGCTGACTGACCCTACAAGGCGAAGCGAAGGCTTTGCTCTGCTGGTCGATGCCTACACCGAGCCGCTGTATTGGCATCTGCGTCGTATGGTTGTGGTTCACGAGGAGGCCGAGGATACGCTCCAGGAGGTGTGGATTAAGGTGTTCTCATCGGTCGATAGCTATCGTGGCGGAGCTGAGGGGTTGAGGTCGTGGTGTTATCGCATAGCGACAAATGCAGCTCTCGACCGCCTGCGACGAAGATGTCGATGGAGATTTGTGACACTCGATAGTGTGGGACGTGAGCTCTCGGAGGAACTTGCCCATGAAGTGGGGGAGTCGGGCGACTCGATAGAGTTGAGATTTCAGCAGGCGTTGCTCGCGCTACCTACAAAACAACGATTGGTATTCAACCTTCGCTATTACGATGAGTTGGATTATAGCGAAATCAGTCGTGTAACCGGCATCAGTGAGGGGGCTTGCAAGACGAATTACCACTATGCGCAACAGCGCGTAAAAGAGATGATGATACGATGAAAGAGTTTGATTTTGATAGTGTAGGTAAACGATTGCCATACAGCATTCCTGAAGGTTTTATTGAGAGTGCCAAATCGCGAGCATTGACTATCAGTGCACGAGATAAAAGGAGTGGTATGCGCATCCTCTACAGAGTGG
>JAFQFG010000141.1 GCA_017398695.1 Alistipes sp. | reverse complement strand
ATTAGTTTCGGTCTCTTTGTGGCTCTTTTCGGCATCTATCCATTTTCAAAATTTGAAAATAGCCCGCTATTACCTGCATCTCACAAATGAATATCTGCTCGAAAACAGCTCACAAATAGCCTCGAAATAAAATTCAAACAGCTTCTAAAACCACATCTGCTCATATATAAATGTATGTGAAAAACAATGTTTTCTCTCTTTTTTTAATTTAAGCGCGAGAGGCGCTCTTGGTTGTTTTTGCGATAGCGGGAGGGGTAAATAGAGTGTTGCGTGATGAGGCTGTATCTGGCTGCAGACCTCTATTTGTCGGCTCTCTCCCTGGCTATCCACTCCGTCACAAGCTTTGCACGCGCATTTCCGACGACCTCGGCAATCTCGGCCGGTTTGGCCGAACGCAGCCGCGAGAGTGTACGGAAGTGCTTAAGCAGGGCGGTTATGCTCTTCTCGCCAAGCCCGTGGATGCTCTCCAATCCGCTGTGTAGGAAGGCATTGCTGCGCTTTTGACGGTGGAACGTAATGCCGAAGCGGTGTGCCTCGTCGCGGATGTGGCAGACCACCTTCAGAGGCTCGCCAGTGCGAGAGAGGTAGTAAGGCATCGGGTCGTGTGGGAAGTATATCTCCTCGATACGCTTTGCCAGACCGACAATCGGCACCTGCTGCTCGATACCGAGCTCACATAGCACGGAGTAGGCGCTGGAGAGCTGTCCCTTACCTCCATCGACGATAATCAGATCGGGTAACTCTGCCCCCTCTTCGATAAGTCGGCTGTAACGCCTGCCGACAATCTCGCGCATCGAGGCAAAGTCATCAGCTCCGATGACGGTCTTGACGTTGAAGTGGCGATACTCCTTGCGTGAGGGCTTGCCGTCACGAAAGACCACGCACGATGCTACGGGGTTGGTGCCCTGAAGGTTAGAGTTATCGAAACACTCAATATGGCGGGGTTCTCGTTCGAGATGCAACTCGCGACGCATGGCCTCCATCAGCCGGTCGGTGTGGCGTTCGGGGTTCTTGATTTCGAGGTTCTTGAGACACTCGGCACGATAGATACGGGCGCTCTTTTGTGAGAATTCGAGTAGGTCGAGCTTCTCGCCGCGCTTGGGAACGGTGAATGTCACTCCGTCAAAAAGTATCGCAGCCGAGGGTAGGAACGGGACGATGACCTCGCGCGAGAGTGCGCCCGATATGTTCTCGACAATATGTTGAATGCCAAGGGTTAACATCTCCTCGTGCGTGCTCTCGGCACCGGCCGTCAGGCGCACCGTGTAGACTCCGGTGACCGAGCCGTTGCGGATGCGGACGAAGTTGCAGTATGCGGTGTCGTCGGCCTCGTCGGTGATGAGCGAGAAGACATCCACGTCAACAACTTTAGCGCTGACAATAACCGAGCGTGAACGGTAGTTCTCGAGGGCTTCGAGCCTCATCTTGAAGCGGTGTGCAAGCTCGAATCGCAGGTCGGCTGCTGCTCGCTGCATCTCCTCTTCGAGGTATGTTCGCACGGGACGTAGGTCGCCCTTGAGTATCGACTTTGCCATCTCGACATACGAAGCGTAATCTTGCGATGTTTGTGCTCCGATGCATGGGGCATGACAGTTGCCGAGGTGGTACTGCAAGCATGTCGAGTATGAGCCTCGGGCAATCTTCTCGGGGGAGAGGTTTAACTTGCAGGTGCGCAGGGGGATAACTTCGCGAATGAACTCCAATATGCTACGCTGCATAGCCACCGAACCGTAAGGGCCAAAGTATTGCGATCCGTCACGCACAAGTCGACGTGTCGACTCGATGCGTGGATATGGCTCATTGCGCACGACGATCCAGGGATAGCTCTTGTCGTCCTTGAGCAGAATGTTGTATCGCGGCTGCAGGCTCTTGATGAGCGAGTTCTCGAGCAGTAGGGCATCGGTCTCGCTGCCTACGACTATATGGCGAATCTCGACGATATGTCGTACCATTACCCGCACCTTGGCGCTATGCTCCTTGCTCTGAACGAAATAGGAGCTGACGCGCTTGCGTAGTGATTTAGCCTTGCCGACATATATTACGCGCCCCTCGGAGTCGACAAATTGATACACTCCGGGCTCGAGAGGGAGCATTGCGACCTGCTCTTTGAGCAATGATAGATGAGATTTGGCCATAACGATACAAATTTAGCTATTTTTTTTGCGAAAAAGTGTTATATTTGCGAAAAATATGCTAACCCCCAAAAACAGAGAATGATGAAAATTACAGTTTCGGGTATGAAATCGTTGGCGCTGTGTGTGTTGACGATTGCAGTGCCGTTGTTGGCTCCGTCGTGTGTCGATGATAGATACAATCTCGACAATATCACACCGGAGATTACCATTGGTGGCGAAGAGGTGCTCCTGCCCCTTGGAGAGATCAAGACTAAAACATTGGAAGAGATGCTCGGTGAAGACTTGGACGGACTTACCACCGAGAATGGTGTCTATGTTTTGAAGATGGAGGATGAGGGCGAACCAATCGTGGTTGAGGGCCTGTCGTTGCCTCTGCTGACAAATATTGCGCCTAAGATTGACGATGTGACCTTCTCCGCACCAAGTCTGCCTACCGACTTTATGTTCAGTAGAATCGAGACTTCGTTCGAAATGGACTATCCCGATTTGGATGTAGCCCCCGTGTTTGAGGCTATCGAGTTCACTTCGGATATAAATCTCGGCATATCACTCCCTGAGGGTCAGACTATTCCGGCAATGGGTAAAATCTCGTTAGATGACTCGGGTAAGGTCCCCTTTGAGGCTTCCTTCGATATTCCCGAGCAGATTCGCAATGTCGGTAAACTCTATTTTGGCGAGGATAGCAAGGACTATGGCTCTCTGATCGAAATGGAGCTCGAATTCAATGGTTTGAAGAGTATCAATGGTGGTGGTAAACTCAATTTCAAGTTGAATTTTCCCGAGAATTACACCTTGGTCGATGCTTCGGGTCGAGTGTTGGGCAATACCTTTGAGGTGAAGAACTACACCGTTGCCGAAAAGGTCGAGAGCGTGTTGTTGAGGGCCTATCTTCAGAGTATCGACTTCTCGAAAAAGGGCATTGCTCGTGGTACTATGAATATCGCCGATGAGATATCCTATGAGTTCGACTATGAATTCCAATCTATTGCCGGCTATTGCAACTCTTCGAGCCTGCCGAAATTCAATATCACGGTCGAGCCCAAGTTCCGCGATATGGAGATTGAGATTAACAGTATCGTTATTGACGACACGAACCACAATGCGGATGTTGTCTACACGCTCAACGGTATCCCCGAGAGTATCCAGTCAATAGATTATGTGGCATTCGACTCAGCGCCTATCACGATGAAGGTCGATGGTTTGTCGTGGCTTCAGATTGATGCCTTGCAGGTCGAGATGCAACTGCCCGAGGGATTTATCTTCTCGCCCGATGCTGGCGGCTGGCTCGATACGTCAACCAACAAGTTGGTTGCTCCGGTGCGCCAACTTGAGCAAGGCATAACGCTCCAACTGAGGGCTATTGATTGTGCGAAGTGCAATGCCGAGATTAAATCGGGTCAGTTGAGCATCAAGACCTCAATACAGTCACATATCAGCGACCTCGAGGGGGGTATGAAGTTTATGTTGTCGGAGATCTTGCCTCCGAGCAAAAAGTTGGAGGTGTATACCATTATCGACGAGTCGCACTTCAATATCAATCTTGTTGATAGTAAGGTGAAGATGCGAGAGCAGTATTTCGACTTTAAGCTCGATGATGGTCAGTTGCCACGTGTTGAGCATACGATTGATGTGCCCGATGAGTTGGTGGCTATCGATCGCCTAGTGTTGAGCTCTCCGAAGGGCGAGCCGGTGAAGGTGCGCCTCGGTATCTCGCATCCGGAGAATGAGGTCTTCCCGGTAGATAAGGTCTACTTGAGTTTGTCGGTGAACTTCAAGCAACTGATTCACCCTGTGGCTGGTCAAAAGTTTATCGAGAAGGCGCCTAACGGTGATAATATCCTGCGTCTGGATCATATCGAGTGGCGACCCAACGATAATGCACATTTCGATGTTATCGAGGTGGAGATTGATGCCATTGAGAATCTTCCTGCGATTGTGGGTGAGGATGGCTCGAAAAAGATTGTAATCAACGAAAAATTCGCCGTTACGGGAGGTGTGTCGATTGATGCCGGCACCAATATCAACCTCGAGGCTGCGAGTGCAAAACTCAACTTCGACTTCTCGATTGACGACGCTCAAGTGTCGAAGTTCTATGGAAAGATTGATTATAGATTCAAACCTGAAGGACTGCCTCAAATCGAACTCGGTGAGTTGATGGATGGCGGATTGACGGTCGAGAATCTGGATGTGGCTCCGATTATTCGTTTTAATATCAACAATCCGATTGATATACCTTTCAATGCATCGCTGTCGCTCAAACCCTTCGATTCGGATGGCAACTACATGGCAGCCAACAGTGTGACAATAGATAATGTGCATATTGACGGAGCGAAGCGTACGCAACTTGTGCTCTCGACCGAAGCTCGTCGCGAACAGTTTGAGAATCGGCCCGATATTACTTTCGTGGAGTTTGACCTGCCCCGTCTGTTCAAGGGTAAGATCCCTTCGAAGATTGCCGTGGAGATGGAGGTCGCATCAGATACATCGGTGACGCATGAGATTGACCTGACCAAGTCGCGTTATGAACTTGGCTACGACTACGCAGTTGAGATTCCGCTCGAATTTGGTCACGACTTCGATATTTCGTATGAGGTAAAGATTGACGAGCTGAAGTCGGTGTTCGCCTCTATCGATGAACTGCCGCTTGTGTCAGTGGGAGAGGTGGCTATTATTGCAGATTTTACGACCACCATTCCTCTCGACTTTATCCTCGAGACTGAGTGCCTCGATGAGAATGGCAATCCGACGAAGGCGCAGGTGACGCTCGACTCGGATAATCTGATTCACGGTCATCACCCTGAAGATGCCGAGCCGGAGGCCAAATCGACCCTTGTGCTGAAGTTGGACTTGGGTGAGGATGGCGATATTACAAATCTCAAGGAGATAGATGTCCTGCGTCTGCGACTGAATATGCGTAACAACTCTCATACACCGAGTGCGCTCTCGCCAGACCAGATCCTCTCCGGCAAGTTGCGATTGAGAGTGAGGGATGGAATTACTATTGATTTGGGCAAAATCGCTGAAGGTGTTACAGAAGATGTTGCAGAATAATTAAAGAGCTGGAGAGATGAAACGATATATTGCAATATTGATATTTGTGTTGGCGTTGCCCGCAATGGCCGCTGCTCAGGTAAGAAACTCTTACTTTATGGAGGGTTCTACGTTCCGTACTGATATGAACCCCGCACTCGCCCCGACTCGAGGATATGTCAATTTTCCGCTCCTCGGTGGTTTGGGCGTTGGAATGAATAATAATTTCCTCTCGATTGAGAATATGCTCTATCCGACCCGGGATGGTCGTCTGGTAACATTCATGCATAAGAGTGTCGACCGCAACGATTTCTTGAAGCGACTGCCGCGTAATAATGCACTCGAGATGTCGGTGTCGGAGCAACTCTTCGGATTTGGAGCTCATACCAAGCGATTCTTCTGGTCGGCGGGTTTGAACCTCAAGGTCAATGCCGATGTGAACATCCCCAAGAACGTCTTCTCGTTGCTGACGAGCCTTGGACAGGGTACCTATAATATGAATAACCTCCACCTCGGGGCCAATGCCTATATGGAGGTGTATGTCGGAGCTGCCGTGCCGATTAAGGATTTTATCACGGTCGGTGCTCGCGTGAAGGGACTTATTGGATTTGCCAATGCGGCATTCAATGTCGATCAGATGAGGGTTAGCGTGACAGACGAGGAGGTCTCGGCCCGATTTAGAGGCGATTTGACCGCAAGTTGCCCGATACTGAACCCGAATATGCCGATCGGAGAGCCTATCGATATCGAGAGTATTATGATGGAGGATATGAGTCAGTTGCTGCAGAATCCTCTCGCACGACTCGGCAATGGTGGTGTGGCAGTCGATTTGGGAGCAGAGGTGCGCCTGCTGGATGACCATCTGCGAGTATCGGCAGCGGTTACCGATCTCGGATTTATCAAGTGGAGTCGCAAAGCTACCATTTCGGGCAAGATGGGTACAGGTCTTACATATAGGGGCTTTGATTTCGAAACCGAAGAGTTGGATGCCGATAACGAAAATTTTAACTTTGTGGCAGCTGATGTCTCTAAGGGTAATACCTCGCGCCTGAACTGCTCGCTGAATGTGGGTGCAGAGTATGCGATTCTGCATAACCGTATAAGTTTTGGTCTGTTGTCGCACACCAAATTCTGCCAGACATTTACCTACTCCGAGCTTACGGCATCGGTCAACTTCAAACCGTTGAATTGGATTACGGCTACACTCAGCCATACACTCCTTAACCGTAACCAGCCCGGAGTTTTCGGCTTTGCACTAAACCTTCACCCCACCGGCTTTAACCTCTTCCTTGGTGCCGACTTTATTGATTTGAAGTTTGCGAAGAAGTCGATGGGCGATGGCGGAGCAATGTTGCTGCCCGTACGTCAACGCTCGGTAAATCTCAATGTCGGTTTGGGCTTCTCGCTTGGCAGAGCCAAGTACAGCAAAGCCTATAAGGAAGATGTTGCACTCCGCAAGGCGAAAAAGAATTAATAATTGACAATTGATGATTATGGTAATGATGCAGGAGGATGATTTCTTGCATCATTATCATTTTATGGGATGTCGTTTGGGGAGTGGTAAGTGCCCGAGGAGCTTACCACCTCAAGATTAGTCACCAATAGCCGGTGGTGATGTGAAAAATGGTCAGTCGTTGAAGATTACCTTATCAACGCATCTGTCGTGATGGTCGGTAGGGATGTCGTTGACTACCTGCTCGCGGAAGCAAACCCCGACGGTGCGGGCACAAAAATCACTCTGCGATAGATACTTATCGTAGAAACCTTTGCCCCGACCCATGCGCTTGCCGCAGGGAGTGAATGCCACGCCCGGAACAACCATCAACTCAATCTCCTCGGGTGGGCATGGCGTTAATCCTTGCGGCTCGTTGATGCCAAAGGCTCCCGATTGCATCTGTTCGGGCGCATAGTCGTAGAAGCGCATCACATCACCCTCGACACGTGGCAGAACTATGCGCTTATCGCGGCTCCACTTTGCAATGGACGGCATACTTTGCGGCTCGTCGGGGAGCGCGGCATAGAGTGCGATCACATCAGCCGTGATAAACTCGTCAAGCCTCTCCACCTGCTCGAAAATCGAACGGGAGGCAAGGTCGCGTTGCTCGTCTGATAGGGTTGCGATACGATTGCGTATGTGTGTGCGTAACTCGCGTTTATCCATTCTAATCGGCTCTAAATTTGTTCTTTGTGACAGTGCCCTTATGATTTGGATGGCCGAAATAACCTAAAAACACCTTGGTGAGTACCAAAAAAGTATGATTTTTTGTTGTTATTCCGCAAACAATTCTTATCTTTGTGCAACTGTAAGTGCATTTTCACGAACAAATATAATCAAATCTTTTAAAATTATGAATTGTTTTCTTGTTAAATCGTCGTTGGGAAGAAAACTCGTGATGGCCGTATCGGGCTGTTTTCTCGTACTCTTCCTGTTGTTCCACATGGCAATGAACCTCGCAGCGTTGTTCTCTGCCGATGCTTACAACATGATTTGCGCCTTCCTCGGTGCTAATTGGTAT
>JAFQFG010000140.1 GCA_017398695.1 Alistipes sp. | reverse complement strand
TTTTATTTCGAGGCTATTTGTGAGCTGTTTTCGAGCAGATATTCATTTGTGAGATGCAGGTAATAGCGGGCTATTTTCAAATTTTGAAAATGGATAGATGCCGAAAAGAGCCACAAAGAGACCGAAACTAATTCTCGCAGCAACAAACTAACTCATTTAATAAAATTCAAAACAGATTCTCATAATTTCTGAAGGTTTTCTGTTCGGGGAGGGGAGTATGAACCTTCTTACAAGGTTGTTCATGCCCCTCGCAGGGGCTAACCCATTATATATTTGCCGATTTTGGGCAGGCGTTGCAGAACTACCGACACAACAGCTGTGACGAGGAATCCGCACGCCGCTGAGAGCAGAATCTCGACCGGAGCGGTCCAGAATCCGAGCTTGACATCAACGCCCGTGCCGAGCCATTCGCGGAAGAAGCCACATATCGGCACAAGGAGAATCAGGTGTGCAAGATACATTCCGTAGCTCGCCTTCGATACGGGTAGCAGAACTCTCTTATAGAAGGCTCCGTCAGCCGTAAACTTGCGGAAGATGAGGATCCATGCAAGGGTCATCAGCGCTACGCCGATCGTGTCGTTGCACCATGTAGTCTCCCACCAAACAGCAACCTCGACCAATCCCTCCACCGGATATGAGCCGGCAGCCGACTCGGCAACGCGACGCAAAAAACCTCCGAAGCAGATAGCAAAACCTGCAATGTAGCTCGGCAGAGCAATGGCGAGTGTCTTGCGCCACGACAAATCACCGACAAATCGACGGAAGTAAAGACCCAGCATCAGATAGCCGATAAAGCCACTGAAGTAGTAGAATGTGCCATAGGCATTCCAACTCGCTTCACCCCAAAGCGGATAGAGAGCCTGACGCGGCAGACCACTCGGGCCATATATTACGGTTGGAGCGACTCCGGCCACCACATCGCGAATCAACGGAATAAGGGTCGTAAAGAGCCAAATGCCGAGGTATACCTGCAGTTCGCGCTTGCTGACCCTCTCGGCCCAGGGCGAGAGCAGCGGCATAAGCAGATATACGCCTATAAGCATATAGACAAACCATAGGTGTCCGGCCGAGTAGTTGAAGTTGAGCATCAGGTTCTTGAAGTTCTCCACCGGCTCACCCCAATAGAGCGCATAGACCACACTCCACACAAGGAACGGAATCAAAACTCTCACCGCACGACGACGAAAAAACTCTCCCGAAGAGTAGTGTGTCGGGAATTGAAGGTAGCTCGATGCCACGATGAAGAGGGGAACGCATGCGCGTACTAAAGTATCGAATATTGCTGCCCAGAAGCCCTCGGCCTCCGACAGAATAAGTGAGCCCTGACCCCCCAAGTAGAAGGGCTCGGTGGCGTGTACGATCATAACCATAAAGCAGGCTGCTACACGCATCCAATCAATCCAGACCACACGTTGTGCATCCGGAGCAAGGTTGGTGACTTTATTCTCCATATCTAATATTATTGGTATATTATTATATATATGACATTTATCTGCAAAGTTCTCGAAAACTGCGCAAACAAAAATTGATTTACATCAAAAAAGGAGGTTTTCTAATATAGAATAGTCTATCTACAACTTGTTAGACACACTCCACAAGGGTAGCCCTTTTTACGGAATATATAAATAG
>JAFQFG010000139.1 GCA_017398695.1 Alistipes sp. | reverse complement strand
ATCCGCAGTGGAATAAGCATGCTCCCAACAAGACCAAGTGGTATCCCGAGCATACCAAGCTCTTGAAGGAGGGGTATATGAATGGTATTGAGGTCTATAACGGCGAGTACTGTCCCGAGGCTCACGGCTGGGCTTTGAAGTATAACCTCACTATGTTTGCCAACAGCGACTGCCACGGACCACTTTTTTATAGCTATGATTATCTGCATGGCGAGCATCGCCCTGTGACTCTCGTATTCGCCAAGGAGCGTTCGGAGGCGGGTATCCGCGAGGCTCTGGATAATCAGCGCACGGTGGCTTTTGCTGAGGGTATGGTTTATGGTCGTGAGGATAATGTTCGTGCTCTGTATGATGCCAGTGTGAAGATTATCGCCGTAACTCACGATTGGAGAAGTACGAAGATTACCATCGAAAACTGCTCGTCTGTGCCCTTGCGCTTCTCGAAGGCTCCGGGGTCGGAGGAGTGGAGCTATACCCGTGAGTGGGAGATAGCGCCACATTCGATAAAGACCCTTGATGTCAAGGCTCTGCAGAAGGATCATAAATACCAGGAAATCACCGCTAAAGAGATTGATGTAAATCTCTTTGTAAATACCTATATGGTGGGCCCGGGTGAGCCTCTGAAGGTGCACTATAACATCAAGCGTGAGTACACGGGAAAGTGAGCCCGAACGGCTGCACAGATATCAAAACTCTTCAAAAAAACAGAACCGAATCCTCGAAAAATTCGGTTCTGTTTTTTTGTTGTTCGGATGTTGCTATAAAAGCTCTTCGATACGGGCAACCGGAGCTGTGTCGAGCGATGAGAACTCGCCCTTCTGATAACGGAAATATCCGGCCAATGCAATCATTGCCGCATTGTCGGTCGTGAACTTGAATTCGGGCAGGAAGGTACGCCATCCGCGCTTGCGACCCTCGGCCTCGATGGCCTCGCGTAGACCCGAATTGGCAGATACGCCTCCGGCTATGGCTATATCCTTTATTTTGAGCTCTTTTGCGGCTTTGATGAGCTTGTTCAGCAGAATGTCGATAATGGTCTTTTGCAACGAAGCGCAGAGGTCTGCTTTGTTCTGCTCGATAAAGTCGGGATTCTCTGCCATAGCATCGCGCAGTGTGTAGAGGAAAGAGGTCTTGAGTCCCGAGAATGAGTAGTCGAAGCCGGCAACGTGGGGCTTTGCAAAGTGGAAAGCCTCGGGGTTGCCCTCATGAGCAAGTTTGTCGATTACGGGGCCTCCCGGATAGGGTAGACCCATCACCTTGGCACACTTGTCGAATGCCTCGCCTGCAGCATCGTCAATGGTCGTGCCGACAATCTCCATCTCATAGGGTGAACGTACGCAGACAATCTGAGAATGACCACCACTTACGAGCAGACATAAGAAGGGGAATGACGGATGAGGTAACTCTCTGTCGGGCAAATCAATAAAGTGTGATAAGATGTGCCCTTGCAGATGGTTGACCTCGACCATCGGGATATTGCCGGCAATAGATAAACCCTTAGTGAACGAAACTCCGACAAGTAGCGAGCCGAGCAGGCCGGGTCCGCGCGTAAAAGCTATGGCATCAATCTTATCCGGGGTGATGCCGGCCTCTTTGAGAGCCGTGTCAACCACGGGGATAATGTTCTGTTGATGAGCGCGTGAGGCGAGTTCGGGGATGACTCCTCCATACTTTACGTGTACCGCTTGCGAGGCGATAACATTCGAGAGGAGTGTGGTGTTGCGAATCACAGCTGCCGACGTGTCGTCACATGAAGATTCTATGCCTAAAATGGTAATATCCATCGTTAAATTATGTTTTGGAACGTTTTTGTCCGTAAATTGTAGGTATTTAATTATAAATTGTTAACTTTGTAAGTTATTAATAACTTACTTTCGTAAAGTCGAGTAATTGTGCGCAAAGTTATAAAAATATTGGGAAAACTCCTATCAGCAACGCTTTTGTTGTTGATAATGTTGCCCATATCGCTCTCGCTGCTGCTGGATATCCCGGCGGTGCAGAACTTTGTGGCGCACAAAGCAGCTGACTTCGCTACGCAAAAGCTTGAGACACGTGTCAGCATAGATAAACTCAATATCGGACTGCCCAACAAGATTAATGTCTATGGATTTTATGTTGAGGATTATCAGCGCGATACGCTTCTTTATGTAGATCATCTGCGAGCAAATCTTAAGGGCGTAACCGACGGCTTGTCGTTTGGTATGGCACGTGTCGAGAAGGCGAAATTATACCTTGTGGAGTCGCCCGATAGCATTATGAATATCAAGGAGGTGGTTGATCGTATGGTCAACCCGAATAAGGAGAAAAAAAAGCTGTTCCGCCTTGCGATAGACGATGTGTATATCGACAGTCTCGACCTTCACATCGAACGTCTTGAGCATCGCAATCCCGAATATGGAGTTGATTATGGCAATATGCAGCTCCTGGATATGCGTGGTCAAGTGAGCAATTTCGGCATTGTCGGCTACTCGATAAGTGGCGATATCACGACTCTGAAGTTCCGTGAGCGCAGCGGTTTTGTGTTGGAT
>JAFQFG010000138.1 GCA_017398695.1 Alistipes sp. | reverse complement strand
GGAGGATAGATATAGGTGTTACGCACCATAAACTCCTTCAAGATGTCGTTCTGAATGGTACCCGACAACTGCTCAAGCGTACAGCCCTGCTCCAAACCGGTAACGATGTAGAATGCCAATACCGGAAGCACTGCTCCGTTCATGGTCATCGACACCGACATCTTGTCCAAAGGAATGCCGTTGAAGAGCACCTTCATATCCTCAACCGAGCAGATAGAAACACCTGCCTTACCTACGTCACCGACTACACGCGGGTGGTCGGCATCGTAGCCACGGTGTGTTGCCAAGTCGAACGCTACCGACAGACCCTTCTGGCCTGCAGCGAGGTTACGACGGTAGAATGCGTTAGACTCCTCGGCAGTCGAGAAACCTGCATACTGACGAATAGTCCAGGGACGCATAACGTACATTGTCGAGTAGGGACCACGCAAGAAGGGAGCGATACCTGCTGCATAGTTCAGGTGCTCCATGCCCTCGAGGTCTGCTGCCGTATAATCTCCTTTGACGGGTATTCTCTCGGCAGTGAGCCACGGCTCCTTTGCCGCAGCATCGTTGGCACAACCATTGGCTGCGCCTCCGTTATATGATAAATTCGAAAATTTTGCTCTCATAATAATTCTGCTTTTTAAGAATCAATTTCTTTAGATACCCATCTCCTTAAGATAAAACTTCAGAGTCTCGAGTACGTTGCTCTTAACATTGATGAAGTTGGTGATACCCTGAGCCTCCAATTCGGGAGCGCAAGCAGGTGCACCGGCAACCACCAAGATAGCCTTACCACCGAGCAACTCCTTAACCTTCGGAGCAACCTCTGCATAGTCATCATCCGATGCGCAGACTACCACGATATCGGCCTTCGATGCGAGAGCTGCCTCAGCACCCTCCTCAACGCTCTTGAAGAACGTGTTATCCTGAACCTTGATGCCGGCACAAGCGAAGAAGTTGCAAGAGAACTGAGCACGGGCACGTGCCATACCGAGGTTACCGCAAGTGAGCATAAATGCCTTCGGCTCCTTGCCGCTGCGGTCAACGTGCAGACGCATAGCCTCGAATGCCATTGCGCCACGGTAGGGAACAAGTACGTTGCCCTCACCTTCAGCACGCTCAACAGCGCACGAGCAGAGAGCCTCGCCTGCAACCTCCGTAAAGTTGGGGTATTGGTTTGCACCGAGCAGAATCTGACGGCGAGTAGCGATATTCTTATCTTTCAATGCAGCCGAAGCCTTCACGCGCTCAACGATGAAGCCAGCCTCGTAAGCTGCGGTGTAACCACCCTTATCCTCAATCTCGAGGAAGAGTTTCCAAGCCTCCTCAGCGATGCTCTGTGTGAGGTTCTCAATATAGTACGAGCCACCTGCGGGGTCAACAACCTGGTCGAAGTGAGCCTCGTGCTTGAGCAACAACTCTACATTGCGAGCGATACGCTTCGAGAACTCATCACCTGCCTCATACGAGCAATTGAAGGGAAGAACCTCCAACGAGTGAACACCGGCGATAGTTGCCGACATAGCCTCGGTTGTGCCACGGAGCATGTTTACATAGGGATCGTAAACGGTCTGGTTCCACGACGATGTAACCGCGTGTGCAAACATCTTCTCCGAGCAGTGACACTCGGGCTTGTAGCCGTTGACGATGTTAGCCCACAGCATGCGTGCTGTGCGGAACTTAGCCATCTCCATAAAGTAGTTCGATGTAACAGCCATCGAGAAGCGAATGTTGCAAGCAGCCTCATCAACCGAGATGCCTGCCTCAGTCAGACGTACCAAGTAGTCGTGACCTGCAGCCAAGGTGAATGCCAACTCCTCAACGATGGTCGAGCCGGCGTTGCTGAAGATGTGACCGCTAACGCTTACGCAACGAACATACTCGTAAGCCGAGCACTTCTTCACCAGAGCTACGATCTTCTCGAAGCATCCCTCAGCATTCGGAGTGCAGAAGCAGCCCTTCGACGAGAGGTTCTTTACGAGCGGGTCGATAACGAAGTTTACGTGAACATCGTTCTTCTCAACACCCTCAGCCTCGAACTTGTCAAGCAACAGATTTGCAACTGCTGCGACCTTCTTGCCGCTGAATGTGAGCTCAACTGCGGGCAGCGAGATGCCTGCGAGCAGTGTGTTCAGAGCCTCTGCCGAGAACTCCTCAGCTGTAAGAACGAACTCAATCGAATCAACGCCTGCGTTAAGAATAGCCAAAGCCTCTGCGTTTGCCTTTGCGGGGCACTCGACAGTTACGCTCTGGTGGATACGCCAGCAGTTATCCTTGCGGACACCTCTGACATAAGGGAACTCTCCTGCGGCAGAGCCGAGGAACTGCAAACCTTCAAGGTTCTCGGCGCGATAGTACGGGCGAACGTTGAAACCCTCGCCTGTACGCCATACGAGTTTACGCTCGTAATCCGCACCCTTCAGGTCGGCTGTAATCACCTCCTCCCACTTCTCGGTCGAAACCGCGGGGACCTCGGCGAACAGCTTGTTTTGATTAGTTTGTGCCATAACTCTTTTTTATAGATTTGTGTAGTGTGATTTCTAAATCGTGCAAAGTTACAAAATAAATTCTATATCCACAAAATTATTAATGCTTTGCATTAGCAACCTGTTCGGGGTTGTGCTTGTACTTAAATACCAAAGCAAAGACTATTGTCACCACCAGGGCGTATGCAGCAAAGATTAGCCATGTGGTAGACCATCCTTCCATCATCTCGACACCTTGCGAACCGTTGTAAACGAATTTGTTTACCACAGCCTGTGCACCCAATGTTCCGATGGTTGCTCCCACTCCGTTGGTCATCATCATAAAGAGACCCTGAGCCGACGAGCGAATCTTCTCGTCAGTCTCGTTGTTGACGAAGAGCGAGCCCGACACGTTGAAGAAGTCGAATGCCACACCATAGACAATCATCGAGAGGATGAAGAGCCAAACACCGCCTCCGGGGTTACCTACTCCGAAGAATCCGAAGCGCAGTACCCATGCAAACATCGACATCAGCATCACATTCTTGATGCCAAAACGCTTAAGACAGAAGGGGATAAGTAGGATGCACAGGGTCTCCGATACCTGCGAGAGTGATATGAGGATGTTGGCATGTTGCGCACCGAACGTATTGGCAAATTCGGGGATCTTGCCGAAGTCGGTGATGAAGGGGTTGGCAAAGCCGTTGGTAATCTGTAACGAGACGCCCAGGAGCATCGAGAAGATGAAGAATATGGCCATCTTCTTCTGCTTGAAGAGTGCAAATGCCTTCAGACCGAGAGCCTCGGCAATGTCGGTAGCGCCGCTGGTCTTGTTTACGGGGCACTTGGGCAGAGTCATCGAGTAGATGCCGAGGATAAGGCCCAAGGTTGCGCACTGCAGAAATTGGTATGCGTTGGATTGGAAACCGGCGATATCGCAGCACCACATGGCGCAGATAAAGCCCACGGTTCCCCACACACGGATGGGCGGGAATGCCTTGACCGTATCGAGTCCGGCATGCTCAAGGGCACTGTAAGCCACCGAGTTGGAGAGGGCTATAGTCGGCATGTAGAATGCGACACTCAGTGTATAGAGCGTAAAGAGGGTAGCGAACTCTACTTGCTCGGCAGAGATTGCGTAGTAGCCTGCTGCGGCCATAAAAGCAGCGGCGAGGATGTGGCAGCCACCGAGTACTTTTTGAGCCTCGATCCATTTGTCGGCGACGATGCCGACAAGTGCGGGCATAAAGAGAGAGACGATTCCCTGCACGGCATAGAAGATACCGATTTGGGCTCCGAGACCGATACCTGCGAGGTATGTTCCCATTGATGTAAGGTATGAACCCCAGACTGCATACTGCAGGAAGTTCATGGCCGTAAGGCGTAATTTTACATTCATATCAGTTAAATTTTAGGTAAAAATCGAAAAATATTTCAGCAAATATACAAATTTTTCACATTTTTCTTTGCGATTGTGAAAATTAGTTCTACTTTTGCACTCGCAAACAAGCATTGGGCTATGGTGTAATGGTAACACTACAGATTCTGGTCCTGTCATTCTAGGTTCGAATCCTGGTAGCCCAACATCGTCCGCAGGCGAGCGACGCAAAACAAGGCAGCGTT
>JAFQFG010000137.1 GCA_017398695.1 Alistipes sp. | reverse complement strand
TCTACCAACTGAGCTATGGCACCATCATTTTTGCGGTGCAAAGATATATATATTTTTTCTAATTCCAAATTTTCGGGGCAAAAATGTCAAAGATTCATCCAAAACTCCGCCCGTAATCGTCAACAAGTCGTGGAGAGATGCGAAGTAGAGGAAAAATAGCGCGTAGATGGTTGGTGGTAGCGGTTGCGCTGCTGTCGCAGGTGTGTTTGTGTTCGTGTGGCGCAGTCCGCAATGCGAACGATAAAAGCGATGAGCAGGGGCAAGCAGATAGCGTGAAGCCCTTTGTGCCGACTCACCCACCCGTGGTTGTCGGCAAGACATGGCGTAAGACCCTCAAGTAGGGTTGTCGCAAGAATCTCTACCCCCCTGAATAACTAAGGTGCAGGCTTATCGAGTCTGCGCCTTTGTTGTCGGGTTTGTCGTGTGCAGACTTTTTCACTATCTTTGCATTCGTAGATAGCAGAGTTTACAAAATCGACAAAATCATCTCTTATGAAACAGAACTGGAGACCCGGAACAATGATTTATCCGCTGCCGGCGGTGCTGGTGAGTTGTGGTGCAACTCCCGAAGAGTACAATATGCTGACCGTGGCGTGGACAGGCACAATCTGCAGTGATCCTGCGATGTGCTACATATCGGTGCGCCCCGAGCGACACTCTTACGATATTATCCGTCGCACGGGCGAGTTTGTCATAAACCTCACGACCGAGGCTCTGGCACGTGCTACGGACTGGTGCGGTGTGAAGTCGGGCAGGGATGTGAACAAGTGGCAAGAGATGGGCCTGACGCCCGTGCCGGCAACGGTTGTCAATGCTCCACTCATCGAGGAGTCGCCCGTGAGCATCGAGTGTCGTGTGAAGCAGATTATCCCGCTGGGCACCCACGACATGTTCATTGCCGAAGTGGTCAATGTGGTGGTCGACGAGCAGTATCTCGACGAGAAGGGCAAGTTCGATATGGTACGTGCGGGGCTTATGGCCTACTCGCATGGTGAATATTTCACCCTCGGCCGCTCGCTCGGACACTTCGGCTGGTCGGTGCGCAAGAGAGGTAAAAAGAGGTAGTCCCCGCCGAAGCGACTTATTGTTTGATATAGTTAACAAAAGTATGGGCTGTGTGATGATTCACACAGCCCATGCTCTGTCCTTGGGGGTGTTGCCCGACTATCTTGCCGGGCAATTCCCCTAAATCTTAGTTTGCAGGATCAATGTACGAACCTACCTGCTCATAGATATAGTTCGCCATAACCTCAAATCCTGCCTCGTTCGGGTGGCAACCCGACTCCTTCGGAATCACGTTGTATGAGCCATAAGGAGAGATATTCTGGAAGTCAACGCACTTGTAACCATACTTGGTTCCGTAGTGGTCGGCAATCTTGTGGATAGCCTGACGAGTACCTGCGTGAATCCAGTCGCCAATCAGCATCACAACCTTTGCATTGGGGTACTTGTTGTGCATCATCGCAACGAGTTTAGCATAAGCCTCTACGAACGAAGTATCGTTGAGTGCCAACAACTGATCCCAAGTAGTCGCAGCATCAACAGTTGCGAATACTGCTGCCATCTCACTATCGGTCGGGCACATCGACTGCGAGTAGCCCGAGCCGCCGTATGTCGGATAGTTCGGGTGAACAGCGATGGTTACACCGCGGTTGCTGCAATCGTTGGTTCCACCATGCAACAGAATTACATCGGGGTTACCCATACCATCGTCACGGAAACGCTCTACGAAGCAGTGACCCGCACCGTGATCGGTAGCCAAGTAGTTCGGATCTGTCGAACGAGCCACAACGGTACCTGTCCATGCAATGTTCATATCGAGCACTGCGTTGCTCATATACTTATAGATAAGCTTGTACCAGTAGGTCTGCGTAGCCGAGATAACGGTCGGATTGGTGGAGATGGGGTAGAACGAGTTGTAACCCGCAGGCATCCAACCCTTGAATGTCGAGATCGAGTCACCGATAAGGCTGACGCGAGTCATTGTCGCTGCTGTAGCAGCACCTGTGTCGGTAGGAACGGTCGAAGGAACGGGATAGCCGGCTGCATTTGCAACCCAAGTTGAAGCCTGTGCGGTTGCCGGAGCAGTCGAGTTCCAAGCGGTAGCCGCTGCGTTGAGCTTACCGAGCAGAGTGCCATCGGTCATCTGAGTGATGGTCATACCCTCGGTGTTGGTGTAGGTCGGATCACCCGAAGTGTTACCAATCTTATCGCCATTTGCCAAGTAGTAGCAATCGGTGTAGCTACACATGTAAGTGCTACCATGAGCCAAGCCGAAGAGAGCACCGTAGTTCTTCAGGTTGCTATACTCCGCGATAGCCTTATCCTCCTGCGAGATGATGTTAGCGATGTCGAGGTTGCTGTAACTTGCCACGTAGTGCGAGTGCTTGTCGTAGCCCGAAACACCGCCATAGCCTGCGCTGGTTGCAGCCGAGTTGAACTTGATGCCGTCAACGAATGCCACGCAGTTTACATAGTGTACCTTCTCCATTTCGGTAGAATTATTCGAAGAGCCCACAATACCACCGGCAACTCCATAGTTGTAGGTGTTCTTCGAAACGCAAGTAAGGTGACCGTCAAAGAGGCAGTTTACGATGTAAGCCTCGCAAGTGCCTTTGGTTGCCTTAACCTGACCGAACAGACCACCGAGATAGGTGTTAGCCGTTACATTAGCGTAGCAAGCACAATCCTTGACGATAACCTTTGTGCCGAGGTTCGCAACAGTTTGGATAGTACCAACAAGACCACCTGTATCGGTGTAGGTTGCAGCTGACTGACCTCTATGTCCAACGACCTCCGAGTTGCTTGTAACGATACAGTTGCTGATAACACCGCTTTGCATACGACCTGCGATACCGCCATTGGTTGCCCAACCGCAAAGAATAGGAGTATCAACAACGCAGTTTGTAACCTCTGCATCCTTGGTCATGCGACCTACGATACCACCGGTGTGGTTCATAGACGAGTAGATGTAAGCGCTGCGCTCAACCTTACAGTTGTCGATCTTACCACCCTCGAAGTGACCTGCAACACCGGCCGTGAACTGACCCTTCGAAGTCTCTATCGTACCTGTGATGGTACAATTGGTAACATTGGTATTGATAGCATAAGCCACGATACCTGCTGCAACAGCCGAAGCACCATTGGTTCCCGATGAACTCG
>JAFQFG010000136.1 GCA_017398695.1 Alistipes sp. | reverse complement strand
GGAGTCTTTTCCTCCTCGCGGCTCGGCATAGTGCAAACAAGTTTGCCCTCTGCTCTCGCTCCGCAGCGTCGGTTCACAATTCACAATTTGAAGAGATTGTTTTTTAGTTCTCGAGGGATTGGCTATCCGCAAGGATAGTGCAAAATGGAAAGAGTGACCTTGGAAGTTTACTTACAAAAGGTCACTCTTTTCGTTTTGTGTTATTGTCGCAGACAACCAAGCCCTCGCAATAAAACGCAATAAAACCTCGCGACAAATCAAATCCTCGACAAAATCATACTGTCAAACTCCCCGAAACGGAGTTTCGGTTGAAAGGTTTTGGGCACCTTTTTTCTAAAAGGTGCGAAAAGAGAGTTTTTGCACGCCCTGCTTTTTTTCAAAAAGCGGGCAACTAAAAAGTTGCGAAGTGAAGGCGAAGGGGTGCTATCTCTGATAGGTTAGCGGATGTCCGACGTGCAAGAGTTTACTGCGCGGCGTTGCGTACAATCTCGCACATAGCCTCATACTGTTCCTCCATGCTTTGCAGCAGTTTATACTGTGCATGTGTGCGGACGAGGTTATGGTCGGGCGAGGTGGTACGATAGTAAGTATCGCCATCGATGTAGTCCATCAGGAATCGCAGCACCTGTTCGTAGGTGATATATCGAGCCGAGAATGCCAGCCAGTCGAGTTCGGACTGTGCGAGGGTCGAACGACGCTGCGAGAGGTATCCTTCGGCATATCCTTTGAACATTTCGAGGCTCATCGACACGTTCTCCAGGTTGCGATCGTCCTCTGCACCGGTGTTGGTGTATGAGCGGATGGCATCACCGAAGTCGTTGAGCGATGTACTGCTCATCACGGTGTCGAGGTCGATGACGCAGAGCACTTCGCCATCTTTGTCGAAGAGGATATTGCTGATTTTGGTATCGTTGTGGGTAACCTTTGTCGGGATGGTGCCATTTTCGACCAGCTCCCAGAATGCGAGCATCTCTGCACGGCGAGATTCGATCCATCCGATCTCGGTGGAGAGTGAGGCTACGCGCCCTGCGGCATCGCGTTTGAGGGCCTCATCCCACTGCTGGAAGCGCCAGCGGATATTGTGGAAGCCCTTGATGGTCTCGGCCAGTGGCTGGTCGAAATCGGAGAGCTGCGACTGGAACTTACCGATACCCTCGCCACCCTTGTATGCCAGGGCAGGTGTGTCGGCACGCTCGTAGGTCACCGAGCCGGCAATAAAGGGGCACATTGTCCAGAAGTCACCGCTCTCGGTCTGATAGTAGGGCTTACCATCGGAGGTGTGGGTTACGGTGAGCACCTCGCGCATGGGGTCGCCACCGGCAGCCTCGACCTTCGCCTTCAGGTGGCGAGTCACGGCCACGATATTATCCATCATTGCCGGCACATCGGGGAATATGTTGTGGTTCTTGCGCTGCAGGATGTAGTCGGGGGCATCGCCCTTGGTGCGCACCTTCAGGGTGTCGTTGATAAAGCCGGCACCCATTGTTTCGATTGCCTCAAGCTCGCCTTCAATCGCGAAGTGCGATACAATCTCTTTCAAAACTTCTTCGTTCATGGTTGGTCTATGTTTTGTTTGTTGTTTATTCCAATGATTTGCGCCTAACTACTCCAGGATAAGCTCTCCGAAGTACTCCGGACGGTGGAAGTCGGGCGATGCCACCTCTATGGGGTTCCAGCTTACGTAGTGCGGTATGCGTGTTTCGTCTGCGCACTTGTAGAAGTTGGCACGCAACCTCTCGGGACGGACACCCTCGGCATATCCCAATAGTGTGAAGGGTATTCCCAGCACAACGCTCCACTCGTGGATGCCCTCACGCTCGGCAAAGGCCTCGTGTGGCAGTGTCGAGAAGCGGATTGTCTGCGCCATCTTCTCGGCAGGGAAGTGCTCTACGCCCTCCGAGCGGCTCTTGCGCTTGGCAGCGAGGAGTGTGGCTATGCAGTTCATCTCGAAGTTGAAGTAGCCTTCGCCATCTGGTGCTGCGAAGAAGGCTTCGACACAGCTATCCTGCCATACGGCATCGTTATCCTCGGTGTAGGCGGCCTTCACGCCCTCGCCACGCACGAAGTAACGCAGGAAGAGGTGGGTTTCGTCCGAAGCCACATCGAACGACACGATGGGACAGTAGGGATACTCGCTCCAATTCACAACATCTATTGCTTGACGCTTGGCTCCATGCTCCATGGCGGCATTAATCTGGTCAAACGACATCTTCGAAAGCCCCTCGATGCGGGGCACGTTAATCTTTTTCATACGGTTTTAGGTTGTTGCTATTCTGCATACCATATAATTATATATATGGACGTTAATCTCTACAAAGTTAGCAAAACTTTGCAAAAAGCGATGCTTTTCCTCGCCAAAAAGCCCGAAAAACTCAAAAAGGGCTCCGAATAGCTCCCAAAACGCTCCGAATAGCTCCCAAAACGCCCCGAATAGCTCCACAATGCCCAAAGAATACCCCCGCCAAAAATAGCACAAAAAACACCCGCAAGCCGAAGCCTACGGGTGCTTGAAAACATATCAATCAGCGGTCTAACAAGCAGCCTAACAAGCGGTCGAACAAACGCTAATCAGCCGTCGAACAAACGCTAATCAGCCGTCGGACAGATGCTAATCAGCGGTCGGACAAACGCTAACAAGCCGTCGAACAAACGCTAATCAGCCATCGGACAGATGTCGAGCAGAGTGAATAACTATCTCTGCTACTCCTGCCAGTCGCCGGTGCTGCCGTCGATCGAGATTTCGATCTTCTCCTGGTCGGGCGATGTGTTGAGCGTCACTGTGATGGTGTGCTGTATGCCCGGGCGGAACGACATATCGTACTCGAGCAGATAGGCGATGCCGTCCATCGTCACCTCCACCAGCGGGGTCGAGCGCTCGATGAACTGCGGCACGACGATAGCCTCGAACGAGTCGCCGTCGACCTGCTTCATCTTGATAGTCTTATTCTCGCTGAAGAGATACTTCTCGAGCGAGCCGATGCGCCAATTTATGCGTGCGGTTGTGGCGGTGTTGTAGATGTGCACCTCGATATTCTCGGGGAGTTCACCCTCGTAGCTCGGGCCACGCACGATGTCCACCACGAGTTTCGACATCATGTGCTGGAAGGCGAGCTTCACAGAGCCATCCTCGCGCGACACCTTCTCGGCCTTTGCCCACATCAGGTCCGAAGCCTCATATCCACCGAGAGCCTCGGCAGTGCGAGGTGTCGACTGGTCGGTTGCGATGTGGAAGAGGACATCCTCCATCGACTCGATGTTCTGTCGGGGATATACAGCGTAGAAGTCGCACGGATTTGCGCTCCAGTAGAGCGTGCGTGCCGGCTTCCAGATGCCGCCTGTGAGGGTCACAGCCTCATTGTTGAGGTAGTTACCGCCCACCTGCAGGTCGGCCACCACGTCGCCATCGTACTCTACGGCATAGAGTCCGAATGTGTCGCCCTCCTCGAATGCGGTGCCGGCCACACGGGTAGCTATCGATGTCTCAAAACGAATTTCGTCGGGGTTGACAACCGAAGTGTCCTCACCCTTCTCGCAACCCACCATCAAAAGAGTTGCAACTGCCAAAATGCTAAATATCTTTTTCATAGTTTTCTCCTCCTTTGATTATTTGTTAGACTTTTTGAGCTGCGGTTTGTCACCCATATACTTCGGAGGCAACTGCTTGCTTGCACCCTTGAGCGTGATAGCGTTCTCCTCGACGTGGAGGCGCGATGGGCTGACGGTGTTGTTCGAAGCGTCGCGTACATCCTTAGCATAGAACTCCTCGAGCGAGAACTCCTTGCCGGCATACTTCATTATGCGCTCCACCATCTCCTGGCGCGAGATTGCCGAGTAGTAGGGGATGTTGTTGTTCATGCACGATGTAGCCTCCGAGCGGTAGATTCCGCGTGTGTGGAAGAATCCGCCCTCGTACATATCGACGATGTTCGAGTAGTCGGGGTGGTAGATCAGGTGAGCCCACTCCACGCTCTTCATGTCGCCGACCTCCGAGAGGTTGCGATACCAGCCAAGAGCCTTCGACGCGCGGAACTCGTTGAGGTGCTCGCAGCAGTTGCATTTACATGTCTGGATAAATGCGTTGTGGTAGATATACTCATCTGCGAGCTTACCAAAGCCGTGACCGCCCGCCTCGTGCTGAACGATACCGCGGAAGTCGTAGGGATAAGCATCGCGGCTCATCGGGCAGCAGGCAATTGCCGAGCCGTCACCCCACATGTAGCAGATACCGCCATAATCCTCGGTGTTCTCAACCAAGACTACCAACGTCTGGCTGAGGTTATCCTCATTGACATTCTCGGCCTTCATCGCATACTCATAGCAGATCGCGTGGTCGGGAGCGATGCCCTCGAGCGAGTACATCGAGCCGAACTTCGACTCCTTGACGGTGTTCACCGTACCCATTCCGCTATCCTTCGATACTCCGAATATGGTGTAGATGTTGAAGTAGGGCTTGTATGTCTTGTAGGGCTCGATTGCGAAGTAGTAGCCAATCGCCTCCTCGATGCCGGCAAGGTATGAGCCGTCAGCCACATCGCGTGCATCGAAGCAGTCGCCCATAAAGACGATATTTACGCCCTTACCCTCGGTGGCGCTCTGGTGTACCAGAACATCGCCATCGCCATACTCATAGTCGAACTGCTCTACGGTCATCTTGGTGCGGTAGTCCTTGTCGTTGAGCAGGAATACCACCTCGCCCGCACGGCCGTTGTAGCTCTTGTAGGTGGGGGATGCCACCGTGCCGCCTGTGCGCGACTTGAATGTGCCCACCTCGGCTGCGCTCATCTCGTTTACGGTCACGGTCACATCCATCTTGCCCACACCGCTCGAGGGGGTTACCGTTACCCATTCGGGAGCCGACTCAACGCTCCACGCCTCGCCCGACGGGGCACGCATCACGTATGTCTCGCTGTGCTGAGCATTGAGCAGTCGGAGCTGCGGGCGCGAAATCGAGAAGTCACGGTGTGCGGCTATGCGGCGGAATTCGCTCCAGCCGTTCTGTGTCTGATACTTTACCACCGACTGCTCGGGCACCTCCACTGTAAAGTTATCCTTTGCAACGCCATCCCATGCACCCGTACCGCAGACCGGCGGTGTGGTAGCCTTGCTGGTAATTGCCGAGAGGTTGAAGCAATTGTAAAATGCTTGTTGTCCAATTACAGTCAGACTCTTTGGCAAAACTATTGCAGGCAGTTGATTACAATACCGAAATGCACTACCCTCTATGGTCATTACCCCCTCCGGCAGTACCAGAGGCTCACAAAGGCGCCGATTCCTTTGAAAAGCCTCTACTCCAATCTTGATAAGTTCGCTATTTTTAGCAAAAACTATACTCGAAAAATTACATGCCTCAAAACAATAGCTTGGAATAATCTGAATCTGACTTGGAATAGTCAATTCGCCTTGGAATTTACAGAGGTAGAAAGCCCGTTCATCTAACTGTTTTAATCCTTGGGGTAGTGTTAAGGAGCCGGTCAATCCCGAACAGTTATAAAATGCCCATCCTCCAATAGCTGTTACTCCCTCCGGAATAACCAAATCACCGGATAGCCCGGAGCAACCATAGAAGCAATTAGATGGTATTATTGTAAGTTTTGAAGGTAATATCAGATTGCCTGATAACATTGAACAATCTTGAAAACAATATGACCCAAGACTCTCCAAACTCTCCGGCAAAGAGAGTGTGCCCGACAGAGATTTACATCCATGGAATGCATGTTCTCCCAAACTCTTTAATCCGTGAGGAAGCTGAAGCGAGGTGATATTGGTGCCTTGAAATGCATAATTGTCAATCTCCGTAACATCATTGGGGATAATTAGTGCGCCTGAAAGAAGCGTGCCATTGAATGCGGAGTCGCCAATCTTGGTAACCTTCTCGGGGAAACAGAAATAGACAAGTGAGGTTTTACCATTGAATGCACGATACGGAATCTCATGAGCGTTGCATTGTGTTTTCAATGAAGAGGAAATTGAGCAATTCGGATAAGCAGCTCTGATAATAGCGTCACGCTCGTTGGAACTTTCGGGAGCTTCGCCTTCAAAGACAATATCTCTATATTTACTCTCGCCCTCTGGCCTAATATGAGCACCCCACGCAGCTGTAATCTCCGTCTCCTTAAGGTTTACCGCCTGCAGAATCTCCATCGAGTCGCGCATAAACTGGAAGTCGGCAGCACAAATCTTACCCGAAATCTTCAGATTCTTAATCTTATTGGGGTTCTTCTTTGCTGCGCGAATCTTCTCGCCCAAGGTGCCCGGAGAGTCCATCTTGACAACAAAGTATTGGCGTGCCTCGCCACCGTGAGCCTCCAAATCGGCCTCCCAGTCGACAACCTCGACCTCGACAAGCGAGAGCTCATACTCGCCCGTGTGTGCCTTCTTGTTGATCGTGATGGTGAACTTGGTCTGCTTGCCACTCTCGTAGTTGATGTCGGTAGTGTCGTTCTTATAGCGATAGCTGATGCCGTCGATGGTGATAGAGAAGAGTGCCGTGCCCTTGGTGACGCACTGCGGAACAAGTACCGCCTTGAAACCATCGTCGCCCGAACGCATGACAACACCCTCGCGCTCAACCTCGCCCGTAGCCTCGACCTCGCCCGTCGAGAGGTCGACAACCGCCTGGCGGGTGGTGTTGATAGCCAAAACCTCCTTGTTCAAGGCTGCAAACTCGCCCTCGGCAAAACCCTTGCCCTCGGCCAAGATAACCTGAGCACAAGCCATGCGGTGGTAGAAGCAAAGTTTCACCTTAGCCTCGGTGGGAGCGATATTCTCGGCCTTGCCCCACAAGAAGTCCGACTGCGAGTAGCCGTCGATGGTGTTCTCGCCGGACTGGTCCTGCTGAACCTCGAATGCGTAGGCGTGAACATCCTCGGGAGTGCCGTAGGGATAGTAGCCGTAGAGGTCGATGTTGGTCTCGGCATCCTTATAGTAGATCGAGCCGCTCGACGACCAAACCCAATTCTCGGCATCGAATGTGTAGCGGGCATTGTCCACCTGGTTGCCCTTGTCCTGCAGCTCGCCGGCAACGGTGTTGTTGTCGGTGTAGTTGACACCATAAAGACCAATCTGATCGCCCGTGCAGAAGCCTCCATCGTTGACACGCGAAACATACTCCTGCTCAATCGAGCCGTCGATGCGAATCTGCGGAACACCACCCACTGAAGGGCTCAGCTCCAACTCGTCAAAGCCTTGTGTACAGCTTGTTGAAAGCAAGCCCACAACGCCCACTAAAAGTGTTACAAATTGCTTTTTCATATCTGTATTGCTAATATGTGTCGTATTCGTGTTCTTCAATATCCCAACTGCCAATGCCGATGTTGATGCCGTGGAAGTCGCAGCTCGCGCCGAAACCCCGCTCAGCCTCAATATCGAGGTGGTGAAGTGTGGGAGTCTGATAGACTTTCATCGTGAAAGATTTAATAGGTGAGAGAAAATTACTCGGCATCACCGCCATAGTCCTCCTCGTCCTCTTCCCAGCCGCCAATGCCGACATTTACGCCATTGTTGACCTTGTTGAGAGTAACGGTGAACTTGTGCTGCTTGTTGGCCTTGAAGGTCATCGCACGCGACAAGGTGTAGTCGGTGCCATTGACAGTAACCACGATGAGAGCACCTCCGGCAGTGGTCTGCGGAACGATCAAAGCGCGGTACTGCGCACCGTCGAGATAAGGAGTAACCTCGGTAGCGTTGCCATTAGCAGTGGCTACGCCCGTTGCAAGGTCGATGGTTGCACCGGTCTTAACACCACAAATCTTTACCGACTTGGTTGCAGCCGCAAGGCTCTCCTCGGTGAAGCCGTCACCCGGCTTGAGGGTGATGACCATGTTGCTGAAAGTGTGGTTGACGGTAATGCCCACAGCCTCCTCGGTCGGAGCGATGCCTGCGCTCTTACCCCACAAGAACTCCGAAGCCTTGTAGTTTGCCAACTGCGACTGGTCGGCCTTGGTAGCGAAGGCGTGAGCAGCGGTGTTTGCGCCCTCGGCATAGGGGTAGTAGCAGTAGAAATCGGCCTTGGTCGACTTGTCGAGCCAATAGATGGGGGTGTCGGGAGTCCACTCGCCCGAGTAGGTGAAGCCCATGTTGTCGACGTGGTTGCCCGAAGCAGCGAGCGAGCTCGGCTCGTTGACAACGAAGATACCCACTTTGTCGCCAGCCTCGAATGCCGCATCGGTGGCACGGGTGAGGGTTGTCGAGATGTTGATGGGGAGCTTGTCGGCCTCGGGAGTTGCAGGAGCATTCTCCACGCTCTTCGAGCAAGCGACCATTGCTGCCATAGCAGCCAAAAGGAGAAGTTTTTTCATAATAGTAAATTTTAGTTGTGAAACATTTAGTTTGTTTGCAAATCAATTTACTATCCGCACCTCGATAGTGGCCCATATCATGCGATTGCACAAAAAGAAAGCGTGGTGCTGAAAACTTATTTTAGAATTGTTGGTCGTAGGATACCTCGAAGATAAAATAAGCAACAGCCTCACGCCTATACCCCATTGCAGGGTATGACGCGAGAAGATGTCCGCCCATTCTCTCTTCTGATGAATTTCCTACGTTCACAATTCGAGAATAAACTTACACTTTCCGCGTAATATGTTGCTACAAAGATAGCAAACAATTTCGTAAAGTGTACCGTTCGGGCCATCTTTTTTGCTGTTGCTATATAAAAATAGGTATAAAAGAACGTGTTTGCGGGTGCAAAGTTCGATAAAACATTGCCGGAAAACAATATTGAAACAAAACTTTGTTATCTACAATTTGGGGGTATTTGGCCCGATTGGGAGGTGGGATAAGGTGGTTTTTGCGAAAGAGTTTTGGCAAAATTTGTGATTTCGAAAAAGAAATAATATATTTGCACCGCTTTCGAGCATCGGATTGAGCTGTGGTGTAATGGTAACACAGCAGATTTTGGTTC
>JAFQFG010000135.1 GCA_017398695.1 Alistipes sp. | reverse complement strand
CAAGGTCGATTTACCCACATTGGGCAGACCTACGATTCCACATTGTAAAGCCATTTCGTGTTGTATCTTTATTTAAGTTTTTCTTTCGTTGTTTTTTTATAGTGGTTATCAGAGAAATTGTGAATTGTGAATTGTGAATTGTGAATTGTGAATTATCAATTGTCAATTGTCAATTGTCAATTGTCAATTGTCAATTGCCAATCACCTCTCCCTGCAGCGTTGCCGAGGATGCTGCCGTAACCCTCACTCTCACATAGTCACCCGGCTTGAACTCTGCACGGTCAAAGACCACAACCTTGTTCTGCGATGTACGACCAAAGAGCTGCTTATCGCTACGCTTCGATACGCCCTCGACCAAAATTTCAAACTCCTTACCCACATCGCGACGGTTACTCTCGGCCGAGAGTTCGTTCTGAAGTTCGATAATCTCCGACAGACGGCGAGTCTTGACCTCATCCGAAATATCATCTCCCATGTGTCGCTGCGCAAAGGTGCCGGGACGCTCCGAGTATTTGAACATGTATGCAAACTCATAGCCCACCTCGCGCATCAGCGACAGTGTTTGCTGGTGATCCTCCTCAGTCTCGCCTGCAAAGCCGGCAATAAGGTCGGTTGTGATGGCGCAGTCGGGCATATAGCGACGTATGGCCGCTATGCGGTCGAGATACCACTCTCGCGTATACTTACGATTCATCTTCTCGAGCATCACGGTCGAGCCCGATTGAGCCGGCAGGTGGATGCAGTGGCAGATGTTGGGCTTCGATGCCATAACTTCAAGCAGGGCATCGCTCATATCCTTCGGATGCGACGTAGCAAAGCGCACACGCAACAAGGGTGACACCTCGGCAACCCTACGCATCAACTCCGGAAAATCGACATCCTCAAATTTGTAGGAGTTTACGTTCTGGCCAAGCAGCGTAACCTCGCGATAGCCATTTTCGAAGAGAGTCTGAGCCTCGGCCAAGATGGTTTTCGGGTCGCGGCTGCGCTCAATGCCTCGAGTATAGGGCACAACGCAGTATGAGCAGTAGTTGTTGCATCCGCGCATAATCGAGATGTAGGCCGACACTCCGTTCTTATCCAACCTCACGGGTGCAACCTCGGCATAGGTCTCCTCGCGAGAGAGTAGCACATTGATACCCTTGCCACCCGCCTCAACCTCACGCACCAGACGCGGAAGATCGCGGTAAGCATCGGGGCCCGCAACGATATCCACCCCATACTCCGACTCGATAAGCGACTCCTTCAGTCGCTCTGCCATACAGCCGATAACTCCGAGAATAAGCGAGGGCTTAGCCTTGCGGTAGCGGCGCAATTCGCTCAAGCGACCCCACACCCTCTGCTCCGCATTATCGCGAATCGAGCAGGTATTGACCAACACGACATCTGCCTCCTCGACATGTTCGGTATAGAAGTAGCCCTCATCCTGCATCAGCGATACGACAATCTCGGTATCACCGGCATTCATCTGGCAGCCATAAGTCTCCACATACAATTTGCGGCCATTACCCTGCAACGGGCGCAATCTATTTACAATATTCTGTTCCAAAGTCTCTCCTAATAAGTTGTAATCTTTCGATGAGGGTATCGCTACGACGCCTGTAAATCATTCTTATCGGGCAGCGGCTTGAATCCCTCACCGTATGTATCGTAGGCATCGGTAACAACCATAAATGCCTGCGGATCGATATCCTTGATGCGGTGCTCGACACTCTTCACCTCCTTGCGGCTGACCACAAGGAAAATCATCTCCTTCTCGGCCCCTGTATACATTCCGCGAGCCTTGATGTAGGTCGCGCTACGATCGAGCTCGTCAATAATCAGCGAACGCAACTCATCCTGGTGGTTTTCACTCACGATGAATACCAGCTTATCGTATGAGGCTCCGTCTATCACACGGGCAATAACTCGCGATGAGATAAATATCGCAATGAGCGAATAGAGCGAGAGCATCCAGCCTCCGGCCTCAACATCCTCAGCACTACCCCAACCAAAGCCAATCACCAACAATCCGGCAAGCACAACCGCTGCATCAGCGATAAGCACACCATTCGAGAAGTTGATGTGAGCATATTTCTGGAGAATCATAGCGATAATATCGGTACCTCCCGTGGTTGCCTGATTGCGAACGACAAGACCCACTCCGATACCAATCATCGCGGCACCGATAACCGTAGCGAGCATCAAATCATTCGTAAGGTCAATCTTACCACCCAGCAACTGCGCCGGATCGAGCGAGTAGAGCGCCTCCTTATTCGGATAGGCCAAGCTCGACATGATATTCATCAAGCCCGGAGTCAGCAGAGCTGCAATAATGGTACGCGCACCGAAGGCTCCACCAAAGAGAATCAACGCCAAGATGAGCAACGGCACATCAAACATATATCCAAACGTACCGACCTGAATTGTCGGAAAGAGATTGTGCATCACAATACTTGCACCATAGACCCCTCCCGGAACAATGTCGTAAGGATTGATAAAGAAGACATATCCTGCGGCCATAATGGTACAGCCGACAAAGATGGATGCCCAAGAGATCCACCAACGCACCGAAAACATCGGTTCAATCACACTTCTAAAGGTCATATTCTACCAATATATAAATAAATACAATGCGAGATGCAAAGATAATACAATCCAGCGAAACAGACGAAGTCAGTCTATATTTTTTCGACAAAAAAGTCTTAATCAAAAAAAATTATTATATTTGTGGCGAACTTTGCCAAAAAGTGAGGCTTATGATTGTAACCTACTATTGCGCGGTGGCGATGATGATAATAGCCTATCTGTTAGGCTCGATACCCTCTGCAGTGTGGATCGGGCGCAGATACTACGGCATCGACATCCGTGAACACGGCAGTAAAAATGCCGGCACGACCAACATGTTGCGCGTCCTCGGACACCGCGCAGCATTGCCGGTGTTCGCCATCGACTTTATCAAGGGATTTGTGGCAGTGGCCATCGTATCTCTGCTCAAATATGACCCTAATATAACAGCTCCATGGGTCATCAACCTCAAGATTCTCGCCACGGTATTTGTCGTATTGGGGCATATTTTCCCGGTATTTGCAAATTTCAAAGGCGGCAAGGGTGTCGCCACGCTCGTCGGAGCCATCACGGGTATTCATCCGACAATCATGTTGCTATGCTTCGGGGTGTGGTTCATCGTCTTTATGGTGTCACACTATGTTTCGTTGGCTTCGATGATTGCAGGTTGCTGTTTCCCCATCTTCGTCGGCATATTTTCGCACTCGGCATACCATCGTACAGGTGACATATCGTGGACGTTTATAGGCTTTTCGGTCTTGGTTGCCATACTTTTGCTGTGGACTCACCGCAAGAATATCGAGCGACTGAAGAACGGCACAGAGTCGAAGATCAGATTATGGAAACCTCGCAAAGAGGCTGATAACAAACAGACAGACAATAATAATTAGTTTGACACCCCCTGATTTGCGGTCAAACAAAAAAAAATACAATATAATGTTAAAATCCAATCTTATTGAGATGTATGAGTTGAGCTTTCGCGAACATCGCGAAATGCCTGCTCTAACCGACTACTTTAAGAACGAGACTTTCTCTTATTATGAGATGGCCAAGGAGATTGCAAAACTCCACATGCTTTTCGAAAAGGCCGGCATCAAACAAGGAGAGAAGATTGCGCTTATCGGTCGAAACAACCCGCGTTGGTGTATCGCCTACATTGCAACTCTGACCTACGGAGCCTGCATTGTGCCGATCCTCCAGGACTTTACCCCGACCGACTACATTCACATTATCAACCACTCGGAGAGCCGTCTGCTCTTCCTCGGCGACAACTATTGGGATACGATAGAGCCCGAGGATATTCCGGAGATCGAGGGTGTATTCTCGCTCACCGATTACCACGTAATCTACTCGAAAGAGGAGAAGCTCGAGAAGTTCATGAAGAATATCACCAAGCACTACCGCACAAAGTATGCTAACGGTTTCCGTGTAACAGATATCAAGTATGCACGTGTTCCGAATGACCAGATTTGCCTTCTGAACTACACGTCGGGCACCACCGGTCACTCGAAGGGTGTGATGCTTTCGGTAAACAACCTCACGGCAAACGTAGAGTACGTTTGTCAGAAGGCTTGCCACGCTAACGGAGATCCCTTCTTCTATGCCGGTAGTCGCACATTGTCGTTCCTGCCGTTGGCTCATGCCTATGGATGTGCTATTGATTTCCTCTGTCCGCTGGCAGCCGGAGGTCACATTACCCTGCTCGGTAAGATGCCGACCCCGAAGATTCTGCTCGAGGCTCTGCAGGTTGTTCGTCCCGAGATTATCTGTACGGTACCTCTCGTCTTGGAGAAGGTATACCGCAAGCAGGTAGTTCCATTGCTTGAGAAGGGCCCGATGAGTATCGCTGTGAAGATTCCGCTTCTCGACACGGCCATCTACTCGATTATCAAGAGCAAGCTCTTGGCTGCATTTGGTGGCAATGTCCGCATATTCGTATGTGGAGGTGCTCCGATGAACAAGGAGTCGGAGGCATTCTTGCAGAAGATCGGCTTCCCCATCACCGTTGGTTACGGTATGACCGAGTGTGCTCCACTTATCAGCGTTACGACCGACCCTGCCAAGTTTAAGGCACAGTCGTGTGGTATGTATCTGAAGGATTATTGCCAGGTACGCATCGACTCGAACGACCCGCAGAATGTCGCAGGCGAGATTCTCGTGAAGGGCGAGCAGGTAATGAAGGGTTACTACAAGAACGAGAAGGACACTAAGGCCGTCCTCGACAAGGATGGATGGTTGCATACAGGCGATATGGGAACCTTGGATGAGGATGGCACACTCTATATTCGCGGACGCTGCAAGACGATGATTTTGACCGACAACGGACAGAACATTTATCCCGAAGAGATCGAGGACAAACTCAACAACATGTACCTGGTTCTCGAGTCGCTCATCATCGAGAATAACGGCAAGTTGCACGCTCTGGTCGTACCAGACTACGCTACGGCTGATGCCGAGGGTGTAGACCGTGCAAAACTGCCCGAGATTATGCAGGAGAACCTCAAGCAGCTCAATGCTATGCAGGCGAACTATGAGAAGGTGGTAAATATCACCATCTACCCCATTGAGTTTGAGAAGACGCCTAAAAAGAGTATCAAGCGATACCTATACAACGCCAATACGGTCAAACTCTAATACAAGATTGGAAGTAACGGAGGGAGGCGCGAGCCTCCCTCTACCGTCTGATAAAGATACGGCACAATGAAACATTGGATTCGTAAAATACGTGTACAGCTCTTCACTAAGGGTGTGTTGGGCGAGAACTTGCTCTATACGGCCATTTGGGTCGGCATATACATCGTTCCGTTGCTCAACTCAAGCCTCATGGCTGAGGAGTCGTTCAACATCAACGATCTGATTGTTGCATGGTTAAAAATCACGCCGTTCTTTCTCGTTTTCTTGATACATAATCTTGCGATATCGCGATTGCTCTTCAAGATGAAATACATGTGGTATCTCATCGCTGCGCTAACATTGGTATCATCAACCTTCGCTGTTGTCGAACTATATCAACAGTACATCGAGGGTCAGATCTTTACTAATGTGGACCTCAATACACGATTTTCGAAAATTCAGCGAGCCTCGCTAACCGACTACAGATGGTATTGGAACTTTCTGTTGGCAAGTGCCATGGTGGCGGCAAACATCGCCATCAAGCTCTT
>JAFQFG010000134.1 GCA_017398695.1 Alistipes sp. | reverse complement strand
TTACTCTTCGACTCGGCAATGGGAGTGAATAAACCCGCAGGAATCGACTCCAACTGCGAACAGTTGCTGAAAGTGTGAGCCATAGACGACACAGTCGATGTTGTCGGGAAAATCGAGCCTTCGATACGTTTCAGGGAGGAGCAGTTCTCGAATACACTCTCAAAACCGCTGCTAACCTTCACATTCTTCTCGAACAGCCCAGCCGGAACGCTCTCCAATCCCGAGTGCTCAAACAGATAGCGGAATCCCGGAGAGGTGACCGTTGTGAACGGGTTGAAGAGGGTAGCGGGTACACTTTTGAGGTTCTTGCACTCGGAGAACATATACGAAAAGTCTGCCGACGAGTAGTCGCGACAATCTGCAAAGAGAGTGGCGGGAACTGACTCAAGTGCCGTATCGTGGAATGTGTAGGCAAATTCGTAGGAGTTGCTCATGCCGGCAAAGAGTGTCGCCGGAATTGTGCGCAGCGAGGTGCAGCCTGCAAAACAGTACTTGAACGACTTGGCTGCCGTGAGTCCGCGGAAGGCGTTATCCTCCAATGTGGTCAACTTTTTGCAGTCCTGGAATACGGCACCGATGGTCTTCACATTCGATAATCCATCGAATGTGCCGGCCTTGAGTGTGGTGATGCCCGTCTTGTAGAATATATACTCGAGGTTGGTCACGGCCTCGTTCTTGGCAAACATTCCCACCGGCAACTCGGAGAGCGATTCGCAACCTGCAAACATATATTTGATGTCGGTTGCTGCAGTAGCTCCCTCCATCAACTTCGAGGGGATGGCCTTGAGTTGTGTGCATGCCGAGAAGGCACCCATGAATGTCGTAGCATTGCTGCTCTTGGCAAATATCTCTGCGGGGATGCTCTCAATAGCAGTAGCTCCGAATACATAGTCAAATTGCTTGGCTGCGGTACACTTGCTGAAGAGCTCTGCGGGGAGTGAACGCAACTTACCGGCAGCAACCTGCTTACGTATGGTCTCAAAACCACTCAACGTGCTGCTGGTTACGACATATCCCGTTCCGGTGCCGTAGAATGTGTATGAAAAATCCTCTGCCGACACGCAGCTATCAAAGAGACCTGCCGGTATATTCGCAATCGAGCCTGAGTGAGAGAAACAATCCTCGAAGTTTTTAGCTAAAGTTGCATGCTTGAAGAGTCCCGAGGGTATCTCCTTGAGCGATTCGCAGCACGAGAATGCTCCGAGGAACGACTTGACCGATGCGAACGAGCCTGCAACGTCGTTCGGAATAGACTCCAAGCGCGAACATCCCAAACACATATCTGTTGCCGAAGTATAGCCAAGCTTGCCCCATGAGATGATGTTGCGCAACTCGGTTGTGAGTGACCCATCGGCACCAAACTCGAGAGATTTGGCTTGACCGGTAATTGATATGGTATAGAGTCCCGGATTTTGATAGACGTGGGTACCTCGTCTGCTCTCGAAGAGCTCCGGCTCCGATCCGTCGCCCCAATCTACCGTGATCGAACCACCGGTTGAGGTGGTCAGCACGGGTGCAGCTGTGATGGTATACTCCTTCTCGGGGACTTCGATCTCATAGATTAGCTCCTCGGTATCGATGCCGATTTGGTAGATGTTAATCTTGGCTGATGCGTGGTTATCCTCATCTCCGACCTGAAGTAATAGGGAGTCTTTGCGCTCGTTGCCACCCTCATTCGGCATGATATTAATCTTCAAGGTGTTCTCCTCCTGCGACAGACTATACCACTTGCCTTCATCGGTGGTGACGTAGTACCACTCGAGCTCGGGGTTGCACTTAACGGTGATGCTCTTGATTCCGCCCTGGTCGTCGGTGGCCACATTGTGGGTGTCGAGGATTATGAATGCCGTACCATCCTGACGGATGACGATGGTGTCGGTGTCGCTATCTTCGCCCATGCCGGCCTTGACGATAAGCGTTGCCTCGCGCTGAGCGGTAGTGGTGTTGTCATCGGCCGTAAGCTTCAAACCTTCGGTGCTCTGCTCAACGAGCAACCAGCTGCATGTACAATCGAAACTCCACTCCTCTTGATTGGTCTCGACCTCGATGAAGTGCTCCAATCCGGTATGGGCCTTCATGTGCAGCTCGTTTTGAGAGAGGCTGACCTCGGGTGTGCCGTTGTGGTTTTGCGTTACGGTCAGCGTTACAGATGCAGACTGCGCACCCTTGCCGGATGCTGTTACAACTATGGTTGCACTCTGTGCTGAGCTGCCGAGGTTGCGCTCAGTAGATATGCGCAGGAAATATTTGTCGGCTGTGATGGTGAGCCACTCGGCATTGGTGGCCGAGTAATCCCATTCGTCTTGATTGGTGATAACATCCAACAGAATTTCGCCACCACGACTCTTGAAGTTGACGCTGCCTTCCGAACCAATCTCGTTCATAACCAATAAGGGACTGTCGGATTCAACCTTAATGGTGACTTGGCCTGCCGACTCACTCTTGTTGACAAGATCTTCGAGCGACTCCTTATTGCACGCTGTGATGCAAGTAAGGATGGCAATGGCGCATAGCAATATGTTGTAAAATCTCTTCATATCAAACATTGATTATTATTGGGCTTTGCGGAATAAGATATCACCCATGGGGAACATCGTCGGGCGGTAGCTCGATCCGAATGCAACCTTAATTCCGTTGTCGTTGTATGTCCAGAGTCCGAAGCCGATGTAGTTAAATCCGCTGACCGAGGGCATCTTTGGAGTAAGAGCTGTGTGCTCAACCGACGGAATGACGGGCACTTCGATTGATGCGTAAGAGAATTGTGAACTGCTCACCATGGTAACGTAGAAGAAGACGTTGTATGAGAGAACTGTCCATCCGAACGGAATTGTAAAACCTCCGCTCTCGGCATCGTAGCGTACCTCGAGCTTGGTGCCCGGATAGAGGAAGTTGCGCATCACAAGCGACTCGCCATAAACTCCCTCCTCGATATCGAAGATGAGATAGTATTGCGATGCGTTGGGCGCATAGTCAAGGCTGTTGAGCGAGCCGTTGGGGGAGTAATACCACTTCGAGGCTGTAATCTCCCACTTGCCACACAACTTGTAATATGGATTGTCGGCACGAGTGCCCTGTGTTACGGGAATCTCGAGGCTCTCGGCACTCTCGCCTGCGCCGATGGTCACGGTTACCGTGCCCGAAAGTGTATTGTCGGTCGTGTTGGCCTCGGCGATGATGGAGGCTTTGCCGGCAACCAAATCTTTCTCGAGGGTCAGCCATGCGGCTTCGGTCGAGATGCTCCACTCCGCGTCGGTAAATATGCTGAATGAGTAGACTCCGCCCTCCGAATCAAAATCATAGCGCTCGGCTGCACTTGTTGCATGTCGTTGCACCTCGGCTGCCTCCTGCCATACGTTCAGGAAAACGGCAGGGAAATGATCTTTAGGGCTGAATAGCATCAACTCTCCTATGCGCTCCGTATTTGAATAGTTGGGCGCGACTGTGACAATCAATTTGTTGTCGGATTTGCGGCACGAGAACCATGTTTGGTCCTCATTCTGCGATACATCCCAATCCTCTCCTTTGGGATAAGTTGCTACCGAGATCTCTTTGGTATCACCTTCAGCACCTACGGCCACTCCAACTGCTGAAAGACGCAGCATGGCATCTTCACCCTCGGCTCCGTTGCAACCTCCGAGGAACATGAGGAGTGACAGACAACAACACATCCTCAAGCTTAATTGCATAAACAATTTCATATTTTTAGTTCTTTGTTACACGACTTAACATACCAGATCTCAATCAAATTTTGAAAAAATAGAACATCGACTTCGTCCCAAACGTTGACGAGCCGATACTGTATAAGAGATTGATATGTAGCTTTTAAGGTCGCAAATTTAGAATAAATGGATGGTTTGTGCAAATTTTTTACATATAAATATATGTATTAGTTGTTGTTTTAGGGTCAAAAACAAACTTTGGAGCCTATCGGTGCTTGCACACAATGCCACACACCGCTACACCACGATGGCTACGCAGTAGCATGCGCTAGCAACAAAAAAACGGACAACACAAGTTGTCCGTTAAGGTAGCGGGAGG
>JAFQFG010000014.1 GCA_017398695.1 Alistipes sp. | reverse complement strand
TTCGGAGCATTCATTGTCAAGGATGACAACCAGACTGTTGTCTTCTCGGAGTTACTGCGCAGCGATGATGGCGTATTGCGAGGCCTTATCAAGAGCCGCGGTGTCGGCGACATTGAAGCAGCCGGAGTTATCGACCGCTTTGTCTTTGAAGTGCGACACACACTCGACAGGAATATGCCCTACAAAATCGGAAATTGGGGCATTCTCCGTCGCGAAGAGAACGGAAAGGTTGTATTCATGAGTTTCCGCACACAGCTCCAGCAGCCCACAGTGCAACAGGCTCCCAAATCCATAAATGCTACACATATCGAGCATCCGGCTCCGAGCATTCGTGTCGAGGAGAGCCAGCCTTCCGTAGCCAAAGATATGCAGCCGAACAACGCTCCGAAGCGACGTCCCGCAAAGCGCAAACCCGATATCTTCATGATTGCGGCTGTGGTAGTGGCCATACTCGCCATTTGTGCCATACTCTATGGCACGCTCGTCAGCAAAACCGAGAGCGAGCCTATGCCCTTCCCCGAGATTGAGAACACAGAAGAGGTCGATAATAACGTAACCGGAGGAGAATCGGCAAATGAATCCGGTGAGGGCTTCGAGTAGTAGTAAACGAGAAAATAAGTAGACAATGGCAGAGTTACTATCCATAAAACAGCGTTTCGGCATTATCGGCAATTCGGAGTTGCTAAATCGCGCTCTGGAGGTAGCCTTGCGCGTAGCACCCACCGACCTATCGGTGCTTGTCACGGGCGAGAGCGGTGTCGGCAAGGAGTTCTTCCCACAGATCATACACGCCCATTCGGCTCGCAAGCACAACAAATATATCGCTGTAAACTGCGGTGCCATACCCGAAGGAACTATCGATTCCGAGCTATTCGGACACGAGAAGGGAGCCTTCACAGGTGCTACCGATGCTCGCAAGGGCTACTTTGAGGAGGCTGATGGCGGAACAATATTCTTAGACGAGGTGGGCGAACTGCCCCTCTCCACTCAGGTACGTTTATTGCGAGTACTGCAGACCGGAGAGTTCATCCGCGTAGGCTCGGCAAAGGTGCAAAAGACCAATGTTCGTGTGGTGGCTGCGACAAACAACAACCTGATGCAGGCTATCGCCGCAGGGCGTTTCCGCGAGGACCTCTACTACCGACTCAACACGGTGCCCATAGCTGTGCCGGCACTGCGTGAGCGTCCTGAAGACATCTATCTGCTATTCCGCAAATTTGCATCGGATGTGGCTGTGCAGTATCGCATGCCTGCCATCTCGCTTGATGCCGAGGCGAGAGCTCTGCTCGAATCGTACGGTTGGCGAGGCAACATCCGCCAGCTGAAGAATGTGGCAGAGCAGATATCGGCCATCGAGGAGTCGCGCTCGATAACTGCGCCCATCTTGGCAAAGTACCTCACCGAACAACGCACCACATCGGCACCGAGCGTTATGGGCTCGGCACAGATGGATGACATGGGCACTGAACGAGAGTTGCTCTACAAGGTGCTGTTCGATATGCGCAACGACATCAACGACCTGAAGCGCATGATGATGGAGATGCGCATGGGCAGTTCGATGGCGATGCACCACCCCATGGAGCGCAAAGAGGTTATCGGCTTGCTGCCTGGCAACAACAATGCAGTCGAGGATTATGCCGAGAGCGAGGAGATCTTTGACGAACCTCGCGAGTTGACTAAGGCCGATGTGCAACGCGAGCAGATCATCCGCGCACTGCGTCGCCACAACGGACGTCGCAAAGAGGCTGCAGCAGAGCTATTTATGTCGGAGCGAACACTCTACCGCAAGATCAAGGAGTTGGGCATTGAGTAATAGAGTACAGAGAACAGAGTACAGAGTACAGAGTACAGAGTACAGAGAATAGAGAACAGAGTGCTGAAAAATAGAGAACAGAGAACAGAGAACAGAGAACAGAGAACAGAGAATAAAGAAATACATTTTAATAATCTATAAGGCAAAGAATTTTTAATTCTTCATTGTCATTCGTCGTCATTGAGGAGTTGTTTAGATAAAATTAGACAAATAATTATCAATTGTCAATTCGAAAGATATGGGTTTATTCGAGATTCTGGGAGTCACAGTCATCACTCTGTTTTTGATTCCGTACGTATGGTATCTGATATCTGTCAAGCGCGGTATTCACAGCGGTCGATGGATAGCATTGGCTCGCAAATCGAAGCACCACGTCAGCATCAAGCGTTCGTTCCTCATTCCGCTATGCATCTGTTACGCCACTTGCGGCATCGCCCAGATAGCATCCGGCAATGAAGCCTTCGGCATTATGTTTCTGGTCTTGGGCGTTGTAATGCTCTACGACCAACGCTCACGCAATCGCTTCCGCATCATCATGATGCCCAAGGCCATAATCTTCCCATCCAACCTTTCGTGGTGGAAGTATGGTGAGATCAAGAGCGTTGCCTACTTAAAAGATTGCGGGTGTGTGATTATTGTCAACAACAAGGACCTCCGTGCGGTCTACCCCATGAGTGAGAGCGACTACAAACAGATGATGGCCTACCTGAGAGGGCGTGTCGAGAATGTCGAAAATCTATAAACAACTGAGACTTATGATTAAAAAACTGATATTTATACTTTTAGCGGCAGTCGTAGCCACCGGCTGCACCGTCAAATATTCGCTATCGGGTGCATCTATTCCACCCGATGCCAAGACCTTCAGTGTTGCCTATTTCCCCAACAACGCAGCCATGGTTACACCTACGCTGAGCTCTACGCTGACAGATGCCTTGGTCGATAAGTTCTCACGATCTACCCGACTGTTGCAGGTTCCCGAAGGTGGCGACTTCGCGTTTGAGGGCGAGATTGTGGGCTACACCTCTACAACCGCATCGGTATCGAGCAACGACTATGCACTGCAAAACCGACTGACAGTTACCGTGCGAGTACGCTTTACCAACGTAATCGACGAGAAGGCATCGTTCAACAACCGCACATTCTCAGCGTATGCCGACTACGACTCGACAAAGTTGCTCACCGAGGTCGAGGGCGAACTCATAACCCAGATTGTCGACCAATTGGTGAACGACATCTTCCAAGCAGCAGCATCGAATTGGTAGTATGGAGGAGTTCAAGCACTACATAGCATCCGATTGCCACTCCACAATCTCCGCAGAGGTTTTGGACGAGCTTGTTGCACGCTATGAATGGTTTACCGCTGCACGCACGGCTCGCGCCCACCTTAGCGGCAAGGTCGACAGCCGTCTGTCTCTGGTAGCCTTGAGTCGTGTAATACCTCTATTGACGCAGAAGAGCATCGACATCGACAAACTGCAAGCAGCCATAAGTAGCGAGGCTGAGAATTGTGAGGATGACCTTATCGAGAAGTTTTTGCAGTTGGATAGCTATCGCATTGTTGCAGACGAGGGCGAGGAGAGCGCATCGGACAACGACATCCGTACAGAGGCTGAATTTGACGATGAAGATGATCTTGTAAGCGAAGAATTGGCAGAAGTTTACCTCTCTCAGGGGCTAAAATCGGATGCAATTGCAATCTATCGCAAATTAAGTTTGTTAAATCCGAAAAAAAGTATTTACTTTGCCGAACTTATTGAACAAATTGAGAAACAATAATTAAAAATTTTGGAGATATGTTATACACATTTTGCATTGTATTGGTTTTGATTGCGAGCGTTCTGCTTATCCTTGCAGTCTTGGTACAGAGCCCCAAGAGCGGTATGGCCGCTAACTTTGGCGCATCAAATCAGGTTATCGGAGTACGTCAGACTACCGACTTTTTGGAGAAGTTTACTTGGGCAATGGCTTCAGCTATCCTCGTATTGAGCCTGTTGGCTACTGTTGCAATGGATCGCGAGAAGGTAGCCGAGAGCAACGCGGCTTCGATGACTCAGGATGCTGAGGCTCTTATCGAGAAGGTTGCCGGCGAGGGCGAGGCTGTTCCTCAGTTGGAGGTTCCCGCAGAGCAGACTCCCGCACAGGAGTAATTCCGAACAATCAATTAAAACAAGGCTGTCACGATCGGTACAAGAGAACACCGGTCGTGACAGTTTTGTTTTGTGTCTACATCATCATGCAGTTACTCGAAAAGAGGCACTTATCATTGCACTACTATAACGATTGACTATTGATAATCAAGCACAATTCTTCTATGGATTGTGCTTTTTTTATCCTCTACACACAACTATTTCATCATCAAAAAGAGCCTCAAATAGGATAAAAATGGCTTTGTTGATGAAAATTAGCATTCCGTGCTTAAATAGTTTCGATTCGTTGAAAAAGCTGTAAAATCGAACCCTTTTTGCGCCAAACGGCTCTATATTTGCCTAAGTCTAAACCCTTTCAAAAATGAAGATATTAATTGTCTGCAATAACGCTTATATGCGTGGTAACGGCATTTGCACTGCCGTATTATCGTTGGTTAGTCGACTGCAAAAAGTGGGTATTGAGGCAAGGATTATGTCGTGTGCAAATCCGGACTTGTCGGGCAAACAACCGGAATACCCGTTAAAGCACTTCAAATTCCCGATTTTCGAGCCATTGATAGAAAATAATGGTTTTCGATACGCTACATTTAACAAAAACACCGCAATCGAGGCGATAACCTGGGCTGACGTTGTTCATCTGCACGAAGGCTTCCCCATGGAGGCTAAAGTGGCACGTTTGGCTCGCAAGATGGGCAAGCCTTGTGTCGGCACATTCCACATGTTCTCCGAAAATATAATGGCAAACTTGGGACTGAAAAGAGATCGACTACTAAACAATATTATCACAAAATGGTGGCGAAATAGCGTCTACGACCTATGTTCACACGTGCACTGTCCCACGGAGGTTGTAAAAGAGTATCTTCGTAAATACAATTTCAGTGCAGAGTTGAGAACCTTCTCCAATGGCATGGACATTACAGAGGCGGAGATTAAACCTTACACTCTTACCGTTAGCTCGATAACAATATTGTGCATAGGCCGCTTTGCCAATGAGAAGTCGCAAACGACTCTGATTGATGCAATGCGTTTCTCGAAGTACGCTGATAGAATACAACTCCATTTTGCCGGCAAGGGCCCTCGCCAGAAGAGATACGAAAAGTTGGCGAAGAAGTTGATGACCGATGGTGTTGTCAAATATCCTCCAAAGTTCGGCTTCTACGACCGCGAAGAGTTGAAAGAGCTTATCAAGGCGGCATACCTATATATACATTGTGCGTGGGTAGAGGTAGAAGGTTTGTCGTGTGCCGAAGCTATTCAAGAAGGTGTCGTCCCGATAATCGCTAAAGGCCGGCTTACGGCTACAGCTCAGTTTGCGTTAGACGACAGGAGCACCTTCCCCGTGTTTGACTCTCGAGCTCTTGCCGAGAAGATTGATTGGTGGATTGAGCACCCCGAACAACGTATCAAAATGGGACTTAAGTATGCTGAGTCAATCAAGAAATATAACGCGGATGACTCCATAAGGCAAATGGTGCAAATGTATGAGGATAGTATCAAGCAATGCTAAGGATTCAACACATATTCATATTGGTTATTGCGCTATTGTCGGCATCGTGTTCGGCTACGCGATATGCAGTAACCGACTATCCGCAGCCAGCCAGCGATTATAAGCATGAGGGCATCTTGGAGCAGCACATATACAAGTGCTCAGTTGATGGTCCTCGCGAGCGAAGGATGTATGTCTACCTACCGGCAAACTACCACCAATCAACAGAACGTTACCCAGTACTCTATCTGCTGCATGGAGCCAGAGGAAACGAGTTATCGTGGATTGTGAAGGGAGATTTGCTACGCAATGTAGATAGTCTTATCAATAATGGGCTGATGAAGAGAAGTATTATCGTACTACCAAATACCAATCAGTATAAAGATGATAAAGATTATGCCAAATCACGCACAAAGGGCGCATTAGAGTCGTTCTTCGAAAATGACGGAATGGTAGAGTACTCATTCACGGAGGATGTGGTAAAAGAGGTCGACCGCACATACAGGACCATCCCTCAAAAGGAGTGTCGCGCAATCGCAGGTCTCTCAATAGGTGCACTACAGACAATACACATCAGCGCAACACATCCGGATGTGTTCGACTACATCGGACTATTCTCGCCCATGGTGCACCCATTCACTCAACATAGTGAGCACTCCTCATTCTACCGCCACCTCAAGCGAAGGCAGCAGATACAATTTGCCACTTCGCCAAGGTTGTATTGGGTAATGATTGGCAAAAAAGACTTCTTTTTCCCACGCACCAACAGCTATTGTCGATATCTCAAAAGGAGAGGTTATAACCACGAGTATTTCACTTCGAAAGGGGGACACCAATGGTCCAATTGGAGCATGTACTGCAATATGTTCATGCAAAGGCTCTGGAAGTAGAAGAAGATAGTCGAGAATCGTTTGCTTGGCAATGATGCAAAAAGCCGAGCAAATTAGCCATAAAAAAATGGCAATGATGCAAAAGTTGCGCTTTTAGAGAATAAAAGATGGGCGAGAAACGGAGTGTTTCTCGCCCTATTTGCATTGATCTTGTTTTGATTGCTTTGCAGAGAAAGAGCCTTATTACAACTCAACCAACGCCTCACCGGTCATCTCGGCAGGTTGCTCAAGACCCATAAGTTTCAGCACCGTGGGAGCCACATCGGCAAGGATACCCTCCTTCACCGACTTCACGCGCTCCGACACTACCACAATGGGCACGGGGTTGAGCGAGTGAGCCGTATTGGGCGTACCGTCGGGATTTACTGCGTTGTCGGCATTACCGTGATCGGCAATCACCACAACCTCGTAGCCATTCTTCTTTGCCGACTCGACAACCTTAGCCACGCACTCATCGACAGCCTTCACAGCCTTCACGATAGCATCATAAACGCCCGTATGACCAACCATATCGCCATTAGCGAAGTTCAAGCAGATAAACTCATACTTCTGCTCATCGAGTGCACCGACCAACTTATCGGCAACCTCATAAGCACTCATCTCGGGCTGCAGGTCGTAAGTTGCAACCTTCGGCGATGCAACGAGGATACGCTCCTCGCCTTCGAACTTCTCCTCGCGGCCTCCATTGAGGAAGAATGTAACGTGTGCATACTTCTCTGTCTCGGCAATACGCAACTGATTGAGTCCGAGCGACGAAACGTACTCTCCAATGGTGTTGTTCACATTCTCCTTATCGAAGAGGATGTGCAGACCCTGGAACGAAGCATCGTAGGGAGTCATGCAGCAGTAGTAGAGCGGCAGCGTATGCATACCCTCTGCGGGCATATCCTCCTGGGTAAGTGCTACGGTAATCTCGCGTGCACGGTCGTTGCGATAGTTGAAGAAGATAACCATATCACCGGCCTTGATCTGACCCTCGGGCTTACCATCCTCACCCACGCGAACAATCGGCTTCACGAACTCGTCGGTCACACCCTCGTCATACGACTTTTGCATAGCGGCAACCATATCTGTTGCAGGCTCGCCCACGCCATTTACGAGCAGGTCATAGCCAACTTTCACTCGCTCCCAACGCTTATCGCGATCCATAGCGTAGTAACGACCTACGATAGATGCAATCTTGCCTGTCGACTGCGCCATGTGCGCCTCCAGAGCCTCGATAAATCCCTTACCGCTCTTCGGGTCGGTATCGCGACCATCCATAAAGCAGTGAACGTAGGTATTCTCGATGCCGTAGTGCTTCGAGATGTCGCAGAGCTTGTAGAGGTGCTCAATCGAAGAGTGTACGCCACCATCCGATACAAGACCCATAAAGTGCACATTCGCTCCGTTAGTCTTCGCATACTCAAAGGCCTTCACAACCTCCTCGTTCTGCAAAATCGAGTTATCTGCGCAAGCGCGGTTAATCTTCACGAGGTCCTGATATACCACACGACCCGCTCCGATATTGAGGTGACCCACCTCCGAGTTACCCATCTGTCCGTTGGGCAGACCGACATTCTCGCCATCGGTACGCAGCAGCGCGTGGGGATACTTCTCGGTCATTGCCGAGATATATTCGGGTTTCACTGTGTAGATAACGTCCGAGGCGGTGTGGTTACCCTCGCCCCAGCCGTCAAGAATCATCAATAATACTTTCTGTGCCATATTTTTCTTGCTTTTGTCTTATATCTCCTTTAAGTCTATTTCAATTGTGCCTCGATAAGAGCCACGGCCTTGTCGATTGCGGCCTGAATACCTGCGACATTCTTACCACCTGCCGTAGCGAAGAACGCCTGACCGCCACCGCCACCGCCAATCTCCTTGGCAGCCTCGCGAACAACGGCACCTGCATTCACTCCCGCAGCGACAATCTCATCACCGAGCATAATCGTCAGTGTTGGTTTCTCGTTATATGTCGAGCCAAGCACAAACGCCAACTTCGGAGAGCGCGCACGCATAGCGTAGGCCAAATCCTTCACGAAGTCGCCCGGACGGTCACTCTGGATGGTCACCCACACAGCACCGTTACGCTCAACAGCCTTTCCGATAAGCTTATCGGCCATTGCTGCCACCTGCTCCTTACGCATCTGCTCAACCTCGGCCATCATCGACTCGTTACTCTCGACGAGTTTCTTGATAGCGGGCAGAATCTGCGCATTGTGCAGAGTTTCGCCAATCGACGAAATCATATCCTCGGCAGCATAAATCAAATCCTCGGCAGCACGACCCGTAACAGCCTCGATACGACGCACACCTGCCGAGATTGCACTCTCGTTCACGATGCGGAACATGCCGATATTACCCGTAGCCGAAGTGTGAGTACCACCACACAACTCTACCGAAGTGCCGAACTTAACCATGCGCACCTTATCGCCATACTTCTCGCCGAAGAGCATCATTGCACCCGCTGCCTCGGCCTCCTCCTTGGTAGCCTCGCGGTTCTCTTCGAGAGGATGATTCGAGCGAATCGAAGCATTCACCAGACGCTCAACCTCGCGCAACTCCTCGCGCGTAACCTTCTGGAAGTGCGAGAAGTCGAAACGCAGATAGCCGGGGGTCACGAGCGAACCCTTCTGCTCGACATGCGAACCCAACACCGCACGCAAAGCCTCGTGCATAAGGTGCGTAGCCGTATGGTTATTGGCAGCCGACTGTCGCTGCTCAGCATTTACCACAGCCGTAAACTCCGCCTCGGGATTCTCGGGGAGCGTAGTTGCGATGTGGATAATCAGGCCGTTCTCCTTCTCGGTAGCAACGATATCGAGTCGCTCGTTGGCACTCTCGATATAGCCCGTATCGCCAATCTGTCCACCCGAATTACCATAGAAGGGAGTCTGGTCGAACACCAACTGATACGAAGTCTTGCCCTTCGACGACACACGACGATAGCGTGCAATCTTCACGGGAGCAGTCAGCAGGTCGTAGCCCACAAACTCACTCTGCTTGATGGGGAAGAGCTCCACCCAATCGTCAGTATCGACAGCCGAAGCGTTACGCGAACGCTCCTTCTGAGCCTGCAACTCCTTACCGAACTCATCCAAATCGACACCCACACCCTGCTCCTTAGCAATAAGCTCCGTGAGGTCGATAGGGAATCCGTATGTATCGTAAAGCAGGAAGGCATCCTTGCCCGAAATCTCGCTCTTGCCGGCCTTCTTGGTCTGTGCAATCACGCCATCCAGCAAGTTGATACCCGTAGCCAATGTGCGGAGGAACGAAGCCTCCTCCTCCTCGATAACGCGCTCTACGAGGGTCTGCTGAGCCTTCAGCTCGGGGAACTGCGCACCCATCTGCTCGACAAGCGTCGCCACCAACTTACAGATAAAGGGCTCGTTGAAGCCGAGGTAAGTGTAGCCGTAACGTACCGCACGGCGCAGGATTCGACGAATAACATAGCCTGCCTTCACATTTGAGGGAAGCTGTCCATCGGCAATCGAGAACGAGATGGCACGGAGGTGGTCGGCGATAACACGCATAGCCACATCGGTCTTTTCGTCCTCGCCATAAGCCTTACCCGACATTGCCGAGATGCGCTGAATGGTCGGCTGGAACACATCGGTATCGTAGTTCGAC
>JAFQFG010000133.1 GCA_017398695.1 Alistipes sp. | reverse complement strand
CGTAGGTCTTGATGTGCGCCTCGATCTGATCCGGCGTCATCCGGCCAAAAAACGTATCGTTGTTGATGTTGACGAGGACATCTCGGTGAAGTTGCCGGATGTTCATCTTCATTGTATAGCGGTACTTGCCGTGTTCGGTGAGGATGCTCTCGATGTCTCGGCAGAGATTGTCTTGCACCGACGCGAGCATCTGTATGCCAAGCAACTTTCGCATGATCCGTTCCTTATATGGCTCGAACTCCGGACTAAGTAGCGTAGTCTTGAGGGTTTCTGTCGCACTCATCGCCGTCCGTACCATTCGAGTTTTCTCAGGTTCATTTGAACCTGATTCATACAAACCTCTCTGTGCTTTGCGGTGCGTGCGGACTCATACTCCTGCAACCATTGGAGAATATCGCTCCTGATCTTGCACATGCGCTCGGATCGGTAGTTCTTTCTCTTGATAAATTGTCTTGCGCTAATTAGTTTCATAGTCTGTCGCGTAAAAGTCCACACTGTATATTGTCCGACCGCCGTTTTTGTCGTCGTGCCGCTCGCGAATCGCCGGTAGTTCCTTCCGGAGCGCGTACCCGATCTTCGACGAAAGGCTCTTTCCGATGGCCTTGATGTTCGGCTTGTTCTCGTCGGAGTCGAGGACTTCGAAGTTGGCGTAGATATGCTTGCGCCGCTCCTCCCACTCGAACTGTTCGCGTTTCTGCGCCTTTAGTTTCTCGGCCCAGTCGTCGAGGGCTTTCTGTCGGACTTCGATACCGGCCTTCTCCTGGTCGATTTCTTGAGCCTTGAATCTTACTTCCGTGGTCATCCGCATATAGCGGGTAATGAGCCATACGGCCACGCCCATCAGTACGATGAGGCATACGGCCATGATGATGTTTGCTGTGGTCATGGTGTGTTGTATTATTGGGTTAGTAATAGTTCATTATATCCGGGTTCTTCCCTTTCTTGACGAGCCGCTCGATCTCGCGGCGGGTGCGGCGGTCGAAGGTGTACCAATAGTCTCCGATGGTCGCGCCCTTGAACGGTTGGGCCTTGTATTCTTCGAGAGTCATTTATCCTCTAACATTTTGTTAAACCAATCTAACTTGCTACCTGCTATTAGTTTTCCCGTAGCCTTATCGTGGATGAATCCAAGTTGGTCAATAATGCAGGTTTCATTAAAAACCCTCTCAAAAACAGCAATTTGCTCCTTGTGTTCATCATACCAACGGGCTACTTCGGAGGCCATAAGTTGTAACAGCTCCTCGTCCGGGCGCTTCACTGACAGTATGCTAAATTCGCTCATCACTCAAAGATTTTTCGATAATGTTCGCACAGCGCCTCGCGGGTGGGAAAACCTTCGCGACCTAACCATAGGACTTTGTAGTAAGTATAGACATTCCCGGCACGCTTGTTCACATACGTTATTGTACTACATTCGATGGTCTGCGTTCTTGCGTCAAACCACCACACCTTGTCTCCTGGTTTCATATTACCTCCTAAATCTTGGGTCGTTAAAACTTAATGGTTTCTTCTTCGGCTTTGGATGTCGCTTATCGCGCCACTTCCGAACAATGTCGGCAATCCAGCACGCAATCCCCAATCCGCCGAATAAAAGAATCATCGCCGCGAAAAATGCAGCGCCAGCGCTTAATTCCATATTTATTCCGTTATTATGTTAACTTCTATTGTATCTTTCGCCCCGAACCCGATGCCCCGGTGGTGGATTACCTCGACGCGCTCGACCTTTAAGCCAGATAGTTG
>JAFQFG010000132.1 GCA_017398695.1 Alistipes sp. | reverse complement strand
GCACGCCCTGCAAATGGCGTTTCAACAGCGACATGTAGACCTTCGGCACAATCTCCTCACTGCACTCAGTGAGCGAATTATGGAGTTTGGCGAGATTTTCGGCCATAACAGCCAAGAACTCCGTACGGCGCGAAGAGTCCTCCTCGGCTGTCGGAGATGCAGCCACACGCGCGATAACATCCTGAAGATAAGCCGATAGAGCGCTCCAATCCTCCTCCACACGCTTAAAGACGGCAGCCGGCACCCCTCCCCGAACAAGCGCACCGCAATCAATCATCACTCGACGATTCTTACGCACCGTGGCAAGCAGCTGCGCCACCTGCTCCGGCTCGGCATCGACCACATAGGGATGCGTCAGAAGGCCTACAACATCCACATGGTAGAACAACACATTACCATCACTGTCGACACGACTGTGGCGTTGCAGTTCGAGCAGTCGCTCAACAAGTGTATAAACCGGTGTTTGACGCAGCGGATAGCCCATCGTCACATTGACCTTACCCACCTGCTTGGGCAACGAGTGCAGCAACGGTTCAAGCAGGTTTTCATCGGTGAGCACGATGGCCGTACTCTTATCGAGCGGCCCTTTAGTTGCAAGTTCGCGCAAAATCTCTGCAACATATTTGCACTGCACGACATTCGACACGGTCGAAATGGCCGTTACAAAGCCTACGTTACGGAAATTATCGTGAGAAGTCGCTCCTTGCTGTGGGAACATATTGAGATTTTGGCGCAGGAACATACCCGCCTCTTGCTCCGGTTTTTTGGTGTAATAATCATCGTAATCCCAAAAAAATTCGGTCGCAAACGTACTCGACAAGAACTTCATCAGACGTTGTTCGCATGTCGACAAGGCATTAAATCCCGCAACGACATATCGTCGTGACTTCGCCAACGTTGCCCCTCCTTCTGCAATCATGTCGGCAGCGGTTCGGTGCACCATACCTGCGTAGGCAATGCCCAGAGATGACAGATGCTCACGATATTCGTGATAGATCGGTGCCAAGGTTCGCCATACAGCCAGGAATTTTCGTTTCTCCTCAGTCAGCGAAGCTCCATCGGTTATATTACGCCAAAAGGCCGCAACAATTTGCAGCTGCTCGGGCTTCAGGTAAGATATATCAGCTTCCAACTCTTTGATATCGGCAATGTTGGCAAAGAGCCGGTCGGCAGGAATGCAGTATTTATCGACCGTATCAAAGTCGGTCAATAGCATATCTCCCCAAAAGTAGAATTTATCGAATGTCTCGTTATGGTAGCGTGAATACACCTTGAAGAGTTCGGTGATCAGGCGAGTCCGATCACCCACCTGCAATCCCGATATTTCACTCATCAAATCGTCGATGGAGAGCCACTCCGGCTGCCACATCGGCCGGTCGGCTATATCTGACAGAGCATCCAGAAAAAACAGACGTGCACGACGCGACGGGAAGAGAATCGACAACGATGATATATCGGCACCATAACGAGCATAGAGGCTCTGTGCCACCTCTGCAAGAAAGCTCTTCATCGGACCACTATTTATCCGATGACACAATATCTCCGCCAAAGAGAGATGAGTGAACCCTCACGAGCGACGGATTGCCCTTATAGCTAATCTTCGCAGATGTGGCCGTCATGGCCGATAAACGCTCTGTCACAAAGAGTGACACTTCAGCTCCGTGAGAGGCTTCGACAGTAGTAGACATTGTCTGCAAGCCTGAGGCATCGAACTTTGCAGTCGACACCTTCAGTCCCAAATAGCGCGATGAGCCTTCGAGAATCACACTGCTGCGACCCGTCACCGTCATCTCCATATCCAAGACATCGACCTTTGCCTTAACTGTGGCACCACCCGAAACGGCAACATCCAGCATCTTGCCCTCGAACGCCTGCTCCATATTGACACTTGCACCAGAGACCGTGAGCGACGAGATATCTCGATAGTAGATTTTAACCTCGGTTATTGTAGTACGCTTCGAATCTACCGTCTCGGCCACATTAAGCACCCCCTTCTTATCGACCTCGACTTTGAATTTGGTCGTAGTCGAGCCTTTGGTATCGAAATAGATCTTCGGTCCCTCGCTCTCGGCAATACGAATCAACGACACCTGCATAGCACCGCTGATATTGACCTTATCGAACGAGCCGAGCCACTCCGATTGCGGTGTCCCGACAATGGCCGCCAAGCGATTAGCTCCATCACCGGACGTTTGAGCTGGCTCTGCAACAGTTGCTTGCGATTGCTGTTGGGGCTGCTGTGGCTGTGGTTGTTGCTGCGGTTGCTGGGAGGGCAACTGCTGCTGGGGTTGCTGTGCGTATGCCGAAACCGCCACACACAGAACCATTGCTATCAATATCGAAACTGACTTTTTCATAACTATTTCCATTTTGGAAGAGCAAGATACGCTTTTTTTTCGGAACTATACCTATTTTTCGGCTTTTTTCAATATAAAACCACTTTTTTCACAAAAACCCTCTTTTTCATGCTACATATCTCCTCGATTTCGATTTGTTTTTGTATCTTTCGGGCAAAGTTGATTAATCGTGAGAGCAAAAATTTTGAGTGCGAGCGCAGGCTCGGGAAAAACTTATCAGTTGGCCTACAAATATGTGCGTGATGTCATCGAAAATCCGACAACATTCCGCAATATCCTCGCTGTAACCTTCACAAACAAGGCAACCGAGGAGATGAAGAGCCGCATACTCAAAGAGATACACCAACTTGCATCCGACAAGCAAAGCGACTACACCGTGCGCCTATGCAACGAACTTTCGCTCGATGAACATACCGTAAGACAACGTGCCCGCGAGGTGCGGTCATCCATTCTACACAACTACTCGCACTTCTCGGTACTCACTATCGACACCTTCTTTCAACGCATCCTGCGTGCCTTTATCAAGGAGTTGGGCATCGACCTCAACTTCTCCATAGAGCTCGACGGCAACACTTTGCTAAACCAAAGCACAGACGCTCTCATCAACGACATTGCCATCAATCGCGACCTGCAACGCTGGCTCACCGACTTCATGCACGAGCGCATGGACAAGAATAAGCGTTGGGACATCCGCGATGGCATCCTCGCCCTCGGCAATGAGATTTTCAAGGAGCGAAATAAGGAGGCTGTGGACAAAGCCTGCGCCAAGGAGGAGCTCAAGCGAATAGTCCACAAGAGTGAAGCGCATGCGCGTGCAACCCAAAAGGAGGTTGCGGATATAGCGCAGGGGGCGTTGAGTCTGATGCAACGCAATGGCGTGGAGCACAGCGATTTCAATCGAGGATTTACCGCCTTCTTCAGTGCTGTAGCAGAGAATCCCCGCAAGGAGCCGACCAACACCGTCCGCCAACGAGCCTACTCAACCGATGGCTGGTTCACACAGAAGGGTGGCCGGCCTGCGGCTCAAGCCATAGTCGAGGAGTTGCGATGTGCATTGTCGGAGATCATCTCACGGCAAGATCAGCACTCCAAACTATGGAACACTTCGGAACTCATAAGCGAGAATTACCGCAGTTTCGCGCTACTCACAGAGCTGTATGATAAGGTTTTGACGATGTGTGAGCAGGAGAATCTCATGTTGTTGTCCGAGACCAAGTATCTACTCTCAAAGTTTATCGCCGACAATGATGCGCCATTTATCTATGAGAAGGTCGGTGCCCGATACGACCGTTTTATGATTGACGAGTTCCAGGACACATCCCTCAAGGAGTGGCACAACTTCTTGCCATTGCTCCATAACGCAATGGCGCAGTCCGACGATACATCGGTGTTGTTGGTGGGCGATGTCAAGCAGTCGATATACCGCTGGCGTGGTGGCGACTGGAAGATTTTAAGTCGCATGGCAGTCGAAAATCTCGGCAAGGAGGAGACCACCATTGTCAACCTCGACGAGAATTGGCGCAGTCTGCCTCTCGTTGTCAACTTCAATAATGACACCATCGAGCGTATCGTGCAGCTCGACAATGGCATACTCAACAACGAACTCGACACTGCCGTTGCCGAAAAGCGCATACCTCAATCCCTCGCCCACAAGCTGCACGACATGCTCTCGGCCGCATACACCGGCCATGCACAGCATCCACGTCGCAGTGCCGAGCATGAGGGATATGTAAACATAACCATCTTTGAGGAGGAGCCACCCATCATCGAGCGCATCAAGCAGATACTCGACAAGGGTTTCCGTCCGAAGGATATTATGATTTTGGTGCGCGACAAATCCTCGGGAGTAGAGATTGCCCGCACGTTGCTCGATTTCAAGCAGTCGAACGCGGAGCCTCGATACGAATTCGACGTAATGACCCAGGAGGCGTTGGTCATCGGCTCAGCTCCGATTGTAAAGTTCATCATCGCTACACTCTCGCTCGCTGTCGACCCCGACAACGGAGTATATCGCGCGATGTTCCGTCGCTATGGCAACAGCAACAACTCTTTCGGTGAGGCTCTCACCAAGGATGAAGCAAAATTCCTGCAATCTATACGACTGCTCTCACCCGAGGCAGCCTTCGAGCAGATTATCATACACTTCGGGCTTGCCAAGCGCACGGAAGATACGGCCTATATGCAGGCTCTGCACGAACTTATAGTCCGTTTCTGCGCTGACAAGGTGGCCGACATCGCGTTATTCCTTAAGTGGTGGGAAGAGAGCGGCTCTACGAAGTCGATGAGTGTCGAGCAGAGCGACCGCACGATAGAGATTACGACCATCCACAAGGCTAAAGGTTTAGAGAAACCGGTAATCATCATTCCGTGGTGCAACTGGAAGCTCGATCCGCGCACCTCGACAGGCGTGATAAATAGTTATATATGGGCAGAGGCTACCGGCGATGACGAGATTGCATCCCTTGGCAAGCTCCCCATAAGCACCAAATCGACAATGGCAAACTCTCACTTTGCCGAGGAGTACTACCGCGAGAAGGTCTATTCGCACATTGATAATATCAATCTATTGTACGTAGCCCTCACACGTGCTGCCGAGTCACTCCACATCTTCATCCCCAAACCATCGTCCAAAGGCCGCCAGAACGACACTGTGGGGAAGTTACTACTCACAACTTTGGCCGGAGTCGAGCATCTTCAGGATAGCAATGGTTGCGACTACTACGCATACGGAGAATTCTCTTCGCCCTGTGCTCGCAAACAGAAAGAGGAGCCTGTCGAACATCACACAATCGAAGCCTACAACACTTGCATCGCAGACATGCGTCTGCGACTACCCTCGCAACGCTACTTCGAGGAGGACGAGCGCGTAGAGCTATCGCCCCGCAATTTCGGAATCTTGATGCACCGCGCCTTTGCCGAGGCGAAGTCGGTCAATGATATATACGCAAAAGTTGAGCAGATGGTGCGCGATGCCGCCATATCGCCTGCGGAGGGAGAGCGTCTGCATCGTGAGGTCAGCAAAGCCCTCGAGAATCCCCACATTACCGAGTGGTTTAGCGGAGAGTGGAGCGAGATTCGCAATGAGAACGATATCATCGTCCCACGCGACAAGAGTTCTCGTCGTCCCGACCGTGTAATGACCAAGGGCCGCCGAGCTGTGGTCGTAGACTACAAGTTCGGAGAGGTGGAACGAGAGAGCCACACCGAGCAGTTACGTGATTACATGTCGCTACTCTCACAAATCGGCTACACACCCATCGAGGGCTACATCTGGTATGTCCGTCTTGGACGAGTCGTAGAGGTAAAATAGTGATTGTGGTGCCAAACACGGCACTTCCAAAGTCCGAATCAACGGCTAAAGCGAGCGGATAAGTTCAAAATCGCTATGGAGTTGCTGTTGCAGTTCGTCCACCGAGTCAAAGCGTCTTTCATCACGAATTTTGCGAAGGAGCTTAACCTTCAGCATACGGCCATAGAGGTCGCCATTAAAGTCGAATATATGGGTTTCGAGCAGGCGGCTATGACCATCAACCGATGGTCGCACACCCACATTCGACATCCCTTTCCACTCCCGTCCGTCAATGGTCACACTCGATAGGTATACTCCATTTTCGACATCGGCACTTCCTACCTCCATATTGGCTGTCGGGAATCCCATGCGGCGACCAAGTTTGGCACCATGGATAACCTCTCCCTCGATTGCGACCATCTCAGAATCAAACATTTTCAGTTAATTTCTTGACCAACGAAAATTGCGAGAAGAACTCCTTGGCAAAGACTCGCAGAACGGTATATGCCGGAATAGCAAGCAACATGCCCACAACCCCCGCGGCCGAGCCGGCAACAAGAATCACCAAAAAGACCTCCAGCGGATGGGCCTTCACACGCGAGGAGTAGAGCGTGGGCTGAAGCACAAAATCATCCAAACCCTTAACGGTAAGCAGCGTTGCCACTATCACCAGCATTGTCGCACCGACCGTATAGCCACTAATAGGAGCGACAATTCCGATAAAGAGCGAGGCAATACCGCCCATCACAGGGCCGGCATAAGGTATCACATTCATCACACCCATAATAAGCCCTATGAAGAACGCATCCTCAACCCTCATACCGAAGATAATCATCACCACCGAGATAACAACCATGATGATAAGACTCTCGGCAAGCAATCCCGAGAAGTAGCGCGACAGCAACACCGTAACCTTATCGAGCGCACGCGACACATTCTCCTGATAGCGTTCCGGAAATACCGCCTTAACCATCGCATAGAACAGCCCATCCTCCTTGAGGAAGAAGAAGGTGATAAACGATATCGAGAAGAATGCGATTACGAACGACATGCCGACATTTATCACCGACGAGAATGCCGTATTGATTGTCTCATAGTCGATTATATCGCGCAATGTATTGGCAATCACCTCCACAAGCGAGAACTTAGTATCGGGCATCACGAAGAGCGAATGGAGATAATCCTGCGCTCGAGCAATAGGCTCCTCGATGCTCTTCAGCACCGAACTAAAGTCGAGCGTCGCGAGTTCGTAGACCTTATTTGCTACCAGCGGCACAAAGATCGAGAAGGCGGCTATAAAGACCACCCAGAAGGTCAGCAGCGTAGCGAATGCCGCTAACCAACGCGGTATCCTACGTTTGCCGATCTTGATATTCGACAAGTATCTCACCAGCGGTCGGCCGATAATGGCAAGCACGGCCGAAACGAGAATATAGATAACCACCGAGCTGAAATACCACACCAAATAGAGAGCCAGGACAGTCAATATAATGCCTGCCACATACCTCCACGTCGGTTTTCGGGTCAAACTCATAACACTATATCTTATTTACACAATCGAGCAATCGGAGTTTGTGTGCCGACAACCTGATCGCCAATCTCTACCAGCAGTTCGCTATCCTTCGGGATAAGTATATCAATTCGCGAGCCGAACTTGATAAATCCGCATACATCATTCTGCTTAACTTGCGAACCGACCTTCACATACGATACTATGCGACGAGCCACAATACCTGCAATCTGACGGAAGAGCACCTCTGCACCATTCACTGTCTCGACAACAGTGGTTGTACGCTCGTTCTCGGTCGATGATTTAGGATGCCACGCAATCAGGAAACGCCCCGGATGGTACTTGAAATACTTAACCAATCCACCCACCGGAAACCAATTCATATGAACATTGGTAACCGACATAAATATTGATATCTGCATCACCTCACGGCCACCGAAATACTCATGCTCATTGACAACCTCGGTCACAACCACTCGGCCATCACACGGCGCAAAGACAAGTGCATCATCGTGAATCTTCACTCGGCGCGGCTCACGGAAGAACGACACAATCAAAAACCAAAACACCAGCAACACCGCAGCACTCAGTCCGAGCAGCACGATATCCTCGTGTTTATTGAGCAAAAAATAGATAAATCCCCATATTGCCAGACAGATAACGCCCGAGACGAAGATTATTTTGTATCCCTCTTTATTTATCTTCATAGGTCTTAAGTTTTGGTTACATCACTATAAGCAAATATACAAATACAAACGGAGCCGAGATAAGCATAGCATCAAACCTATCAAGCCACCCGCCATGCCCGGGCAACATCGTTCCCGAATCCTTAACATCAACCGAGCGTTTGAGCATCGACTCCACAAAGTCACCTGCCACACCCGTCACTGCGGCCACTGCGGCCAGTCCGCCCCAGAGCCACAAATTGGCATCAAGCAACCAGCCCACACCAACTCCGACTGCGACTGCACCGATGACGCCTCCGAAGAATCCCTCCCACGACTTCTTGGGTGAGATACGCTCGCATATTCTGTGGCGGCCAATCGTGCAACCCACAAGGTATGCAAAGACATCATTAGCCCAGATAATCAGCACATAGCCAAGCATCACCCACGGGTTCCACACTCCGCCACCAAGCAAAAGTGGCACAAAGAAGAGTAATGCAATCGGCAACGCTGCGTAGATGACACCCATAAACGTAGCTGCAATATTAGCTATCGGGGTCGATTGATTACGCACCATCTCACAAATGAAGATTGTTGGCACCAACAACAACATATACAGTCCGAGGGCATAAACCGTCCTGCCGACGAGTGCATCGACAGCTTCTGTGCCTCCAAACTGCATAAAAATCACAAATGACACAACCACCAAAGAGATGCCGAGGGCCATGCCTGCAAATTTCTGCGGTCTGTTGCCCGCAGCGTGGCACAAACGATAAAACTCATGCTGACAACCGACAGCCATCGCCAACATCAGCGCTCCGAAACTCCACTTCGAGCAGTAGATGGCTCCGAAAAAGACCACCGCCAGCACCGCTCCACTCAGAGTTCGTGTCACCAGGTTCTTCATATTAACACTCATAATTCGTGTTCAGTTTAGGGTTAGTTTTTCTTCAAATTAATCCGCTAATTTGCCGGATTAACAATATCTTCTTGTGTTACCTCCGACTCCTTTTCGGGCTCCTTTTCAGGCTCTTTTTCAGCTACATGTTCGCCTGCAGGATTAGCCTCCTTGCGAGCCTTCTCCTCGGCCTCACGCTGTTCGCGCAGGATATCCTTCTTGCGCTTGCCAAAGATCCGCTCAACATCCTCAGTAAAGACAACCTCTCGCTCAAGCAACAACTCTGCGAGTTGTGTCATGCCATCCCTATGCTCAATCAAGACCTGCTTTGCCATCGCATAAGCACGCTCGATAAGTGCCTTCACCTCGTTGTCAATACTCTGCGCAGTCTGCTCCGAGTAGGGCTTCGTGAAGGCCATATCGCTCTGACCGGTCGAATCGTAGTAGCTTATCGTACCGACCTTGTCGCTCATGCCGTAGTAGGCAACCATAGCATAGGCCTGCTTGGTCACACGCTCCAGGTCGTTCAAAGCTCCGGTCGAAAGGTGTCCGAAGGTCAGTTCCTCCGAAGCGCGACCTCCGAGCGTTGCAGCCATCTCGTCGAGCAGGTGCTCACGAGTTGTAATCTGACGCTCCTCGGGCAGATACCACGCTGCGCCCAACGCCTTGCCACGCGGGATGATCGTCACCTTGATAAGCGGATTGGCATTTTCGAGAATCCAACTAACCGTAGCGTGTCCCGCCTCGTGGTATGCAATCGTGCGCTTCTCCTCGTCCGAGATAATCTTATTCTTGCGCTCCAAGCCTCCGATTATACGGTCAATGGCTGCCAGAAAATCCTCCTTCGAGATAAACTTCTTATTGTGACGGGCAGCAATCAGAGCCGCCTCATTGCATACATTCGCTATATCGGCACCGGAGAATCCGGGAGTCTGCTTTGCCAAAAATTCGCGGTCGAGTTCGGGATCCAGCTTGAGCGGGCGCAGATGGACATTGAATATCTCCTCGCGCTCCTTCACATCGGGCAATCCCACCTCAATCTGTCTATCGAAGCGACCCGCACGCATCAACGCCTTATCCAGGATGTCGGCACGGTTGGTTGCAGCCAGCACAATAACACCCGTATTGGTCTGAAATCCATCCATCTCGGTCAACAACTGGTTGAGCGTATTTTCACGCTCGTCATTGCCCGAAAATCCCGCATTCTTGCCACGTGCACGGCCTATGGCATCAATCTCATCAATAAAGAGGATGCACGGAGCCTTCTGCTTTGCCTGCTCAAAGAGGTCGCGCACACGCGAAGCTCCCACACCGACAAACATCTCCACGAAGTCCGAACCCGAAATCGAGAGGAACGGCACATTAGCCTCACCTGCCACAGCCTTAGCCAGCAGGGTCTTACCCGTTCCCGGAGGGCCTACAAGCAGAGCTCCCTTCGGAATCTTGGCTCCGAGTTCGACATACTTATCCTTCTTCTTCAGGAAGTCGACGATCTCCATAATCTCGACCTTCGCCTCCTCCAAGCCTGCAACATCTTTGAAGGTCACACGCTTTTGGTTCTCCTTATCGAACACCTGTGCGCGCGCCTTGCCGACATTCATAATATTGCCGCCACCGGCTCCTCCGCCACGCATTCCGCGCATCATGAATATCCAGAAGACAATGAAGAAGAGCCACGGCAATACGCTGATTAGGACATCTATCCAGCCGCCCTCATCCTTCTCGTACGCAAGGATTACCTTATGACCCGACTGCTCTTCGGCAGCATCCAAATCCTGACGAAGCAACTCCACCGAGCCGATATTAAACAGCAACTGCGGGCCACTGACAGGCATTCTGCGGTACTGTTTCTGCGACTCATCCTCGCGGTAGCGCTCAGCCACGCCCTTATGGAGATAGACGTATGCCGTCTCCTTATTCTTGACCGTAATCTTCTCGACCTGGCCGTCAAGCACCATCTGCTCGACCGTATTCCAATCGGACGGCACCGGCTCACCACCGCCATCGCCCATAGCCCACGTTGCGATGATAGCGACGAGAATCATCGCCCAAAACCACATGATGTTCGGGCGGAAAGTTATCATCTTATTGTTGTTTTTCCTCTTATTTGACATATCCGAATTACTTACTCCTCAAACTCATACTTTACCATCGGTGCATCGGCCCACAACTCCTCGAGGCGATAGAAGTCGCGCAACTCCGTAAGGAAGATATGCACCACAACATCGACGTAGTCCATCGCTACCCACATACCGGTCTGTTGTCCCTCGATGCGCCACACCTTCTCGCCCAATTCGAGCTGCACCTTCTCCTCGATGCTGTCGGCAATAGCGCAAACCTGCGTTGTCGAGTCGGCATTGCAGACCACAAAGTGCGAACAGATTGCTCCGTCAAACTCCGAGAGGTCTAATGATACAATATTCTTACCTTTTTTGTCGTCGATAGCCTCGACGATGGTCTCTATCAGTTTTTGGTTGTTATCCATATTCAATTTGTAAAAAAAATCGGTTTCTAATTCACAAAGATAGCAATAAGAATTGATATATCAATTCAGTTTGCCCGAATAATCGCCTTTCACGACACTATTTAGCATAAATTCTCACTACTTGACACGTTTTGCGACCGAACTCATTATGGTCTGCATCAGAGCCTGCACTATCGAGGTCTTGACATAGGTACGGCGCACTGCCACAGCAATCTTGCGCGAGGTCGCGCCCTTGGCCAACGTCTTGACCTGGCTACGATGCTCGATGGGGATATACTCCAGAGCCATCTCGGGGATGATGGTTACGTTATTGGTGCAATCGACCAGACGCATCAGCGTGTCGATTGTTCCCGACTCGAAGCTGTAGTTCTGCACCGTTTCACGTCGCGCCTGACACAGCTCGAGAATCTGGTCACGCATACAGTTTCCGGGCGAGAGCAGAATCAAATCCTTCATGTCGATATCCTCGATACGCACATTCGAGCGCTCATAGAGCGGGTTGGAGGTCGACACATAGAGAAAGAAGCGGTCGCTGAACATATCGTGCTCGATAATTCCCTCGGGGCATGTTCCACTCGCCACAATGGCGGCATCAATCTGGTCGCGGCGCAGAGCCTCGATAATGTCGGCCGTGACCATCTCGCGGATCTCAATCTCGACATGCGGATAGCGACGCACAAACTCGGGGATAAACTTATGCAGAAGGTAGGGGGCAATGGTCGGAATAACGCCCAGGCGCAACTTACCCGAGATCTCGCCCTTCATCTCGGCAACCACCTCACGGATAGAGTTATACTCTTTGAGTGTTTCGCGCACCTGCTCCAGCACAGCCTCGCCCGCCTCGGTCGGAATCACAGGTTTCTTCGAGCGGTCGAGCAGCACCACACCAAGCTCCTCTTCGAGGGCTTTAATCTGCATCGAGAGTGAGGGTTGTGTCACAAAACAGTGCTCCGCAGCCATCGAAAAACTGCCACAGTTGGCAACCGCCAACAGATATTCAAGTTGGATTATTGTCATAGCTTTTTACTTATTAGACATCACAAATATATAGATAAAAACTATATCTGCAAAGTAAAAAGCCATAGAGAAGTGCAAAATCGTACCTTCTCAGGAGAGTTTTCCTCCTTACGGCTGACAAGCCAAACGGAAGCCGAAGATGCCGCAGTAGAAGCCGCTGCTCGACGGGTCGTCGCTGCCACGATACGACACGCGACAGCGCCCCGCGTTGAGCCAACTACCCCCACGCAGCACGCGGCGGGAGCCTTTAGCAGGTCCCGTAGGATTGGTCTGTGAGCCACTTGAATAACGGCCAAACCAATCAGAGCACCATTCATACACGTTTCCACTCATATCGTACAATCCAAGCTCATTGGGCTGCTTTTGACCGACCGGATGAGTTTGACTCGATGAGTTTTTGGTGTACCAAGCTACCGAGCCTATATCGTTGCTGCCACTATATTTGTAGCCCTTGCTTTGGTTTCCTCCTCTTGCCGCATACTCCCATTCGGCCTCGGTCGGCAAACGATACTTTTTGCCGGTCTTGGCGTTGAGTTTTTCTATAAATTCCTGGATGTCGTTCCAACTAACACGCTCAACCGGACGGTTCTCACCCTTGAAACAACTCGGATTCTCGCCCATAACAGCTTCCCATTGCGCTTGGGTAACTTCATATTTACCGATATAAAAATCCGATACGGTTACGCTGTGGGCAGGCTTTTCGTCGCTATTCGCATCCTTACCTTGTTCGGGAGTAGCACTCATCATAAATGTTCCGCCCTTGACAAAAACCATCTCGATTTGCGGGAGCGCATCAGGCGCGGCATTAACCGATGACACAGGAGTTGCTGTCGCTGTGGCAGGCGCAGATATTGCAGGTGCAGATGCTGCTGCGGTTTTTGTGGTTAGACGAAACGAGATTTGGCTATTGCTGACATTGATAGTCTGACGAGCTATAATATCGCCTTGAGTAACCATAACTTGGTGCTCACCGGTCGGCATCTCTTCAATTGTGAGCAATCCATTCTTATCGGTCGCACCCTTATAGACCTTATCTACAAAGACATCCGCACCGACGAGGTCGGTCATAATCACAATCGACATCAGCAGGTTGAGATGCGCCTTCAGGCTATACTCCTTATTGCCCTCGAGGTTGAGCATCACCTCGTTCGAATCGCCATATTTTTCGTGGTGGAGGTAGAAACGGGTCTGCTCCTTGGCCGTAAGCTCGATAACCAGACCATTACCCTCGTATGCCGTCTGCTTGCGCGTAAGCTCGACATTTCCGCCAATAACCTTCACCTCTAAGCGGTCGATATCCTCG
>JAFQFG010000131.1 GCA_017398695.1 Alistipes sp. | reverse complement strand
TCGACAAATTGCGGAGTTATCTTCGCATCACTGAAAGATTACTCCGAACGCTCGCTCTCAGCTATGGAGATTGCTGATGCATTGACAGGTGAGCTCTATGAGAAGGTGCTTGGTGGCGAGTGCTTTGCCTTTATTCCGCCTGCCATCCCCGGACTCGGCGTAAAAGAGGGAATTACCCTCGAAATACAGGATGTCGAGGGTCGAGGTACGGCATATCTTGCAGAGCAGAGCTATCGTTTGATGGACTCGCTGAAAAGTCTGCCCGAGATAGCCTCCATAACGACGCAATTTAATGCCGATGTTCCGCAACGCAAACTCAAAATAGACCAACTTAAGGCACTCGAATATGGTGTGTCACTCGAGGAACTTTATTCCGAAATATCCGCACTTCTTGGTGGCGATTACATCAACAATTTCAGCAAATTCGGCAAGTTATATCAAGTATATCTTCAAGCAGCTCCAACCTATCGGGCTGATAGTCGCTCATTGGATGGATATTTCATCCAAAATGGAGATGGCGAGAGCATCCCCATAACTACGTTTGTCGAGATTGTCGACACGGTTGACGTAGAGTATGTTTCGCAATACAATCTCTATCGCTCCATAGAGCTAAGCATTACCCCCGCAGCCAAGAGTTCAACCGGAGAGGCCATGCAGGCAATCGAGCAGACCGCAGAGCGCATTCTGCCCAACGACATTTCAACCGCGTGGAGCGGTGTCTCTTTTCAGGAAAGTCGGGCTTCACAGTCGGGATTTATGGTCTATGTAGTAGCACTGCTATTCGTCTTTTTGGCTTTGGCATCGCTCTATAACAGTTGGGGATTGCCTATAGCCATTCTGTTGAGCGTGCCTATTGCCGTGTTGGGTGCGCTGCTGTCGGTCGGAGCTCTGCATCTTGCGGAGGCGAAATATGTGAACGACATCTACTTGCAGATTTCGCTCGTGATGCTTATCGGCCTTGCCGCAAAGAATGCTATCTTGGTCGTGGAATATGCCGATCGCAACTTCTTTGAGCGAGGAATGTCGCTTGCCGAGGCCGCCATTGCAGCTGCTCGTATGAGGGTGCGCCCGATTTTGATGACAGCATTCGCCTTTGTTCTGGGGGTTATGCCGTTGGTCTTTGCCGATGGAGTCTACGCCACAGCTCGCAACATTATGGGAGTAGCATTGGTCGGTGGAATGACGCTTGCGACCATTGTAGGCATATTCCTCTACCCTGCTCTCTACTACGCAGTGGCTCGTATCGGAGGTTTTGAACGTAAACGTGAATTGAAACGACAGATAGATGAAACAGAGTCCAAATAATAGTTTTTTGTCGTCAGTGACGGCATTTGTGGCGATTGCTATCTTTGCAGCTTGCAACCCCTCGTTGCCGAGGCCTACCGTTACAATTCCGACAGAGTATCTCTATGGAGAAAACTTCTCGCAAGATACTCTCGGAATATGGCGTGAATGGTGGCAGATATTCGGAGATAGCACCCTCAATGCGCTCGAGGAGCAGGCTCTGGCAAATAACCATAATATCGAGATTGCTCTTTCGCGTGTCGAACAAGCGCGACTCCAATTATCAACCACACGGGCGACATTTCTCCCTTCATTTGCTGTCGGACTGTCGGTCGATGGCAAATACGACAATGTCGATAAGTACACGATAAATTACGACATCGGCCCGTCGCTCACTTGGGAGTTCGGCATGGCCGGCCGACTCAAACACTCTCTCGGGGCGGCACGTGCCGCAATTCTCGAGAATGAGTGGGCATCTCGAGGCACGATACTCGCAGTGACGGCAGAGGTAGCAACCACCTATTTCACTCTATTGCAATATGAACGCAATCTTGATATCGCTCGCAGAACCTACGCTTTGCGAGCCGAGTCGGTGGCGCTTATCGACTCCATGTTTCGTTACGGCATCTCCTCGGGAGTCGACCTTGAGCAGGCGCGTAGTTTGATGTTCACGGCCGCCGCTGACATTTCGCAGTATGAGCGAGCTCTTGCACAAACACGCCTAACCCTCAATACGCTGCTCGGAGAACCTCCTGCCGAAACCGACGAAACAGGCATAGGGCTCAACCTACTGTCGGATTTTATCCCCATAGAGATCCCCATAGGCTTACCATCCGATCTGCTTCACCGTCGCCCTGATGTCATGGAGGCCTTCCAGGCGATGGTGGGGAGTGGAGAAAAGGTAGGCATAGCTCGAGCCGAGCGCTTTCCATCGGTTGCCATGACCATCTCGGGAGGCATAGCCTCCGACAGACTTAAAGGGTTGGTTACGGGAATGCCGTTTGTGTGGGGAGCGACTCGTTCTCTTACGCAACCTGTGTTTGCATTTGGTAAACTGAAGCGCAACGAAGAGATTGCCCGTCAAGCCTATCTTCAAAGTGTTGCGACCTATCAACAAACTGTTTTAGAGGCTCTCGCCGATGTCGAGAAGGCGTTGGTCGGCATCGAGACCGGCAATATCCAGACCGAACGCAGTGCCGATTTGGTCTTGGCAAACGGCCGTGTAGCACGCATGGCACGAGCGTTGTACGATGGGGGTCTGGCAGACCACTTTAACTTGATCGATGCCGAACGCGCACTCTACGAATCGCAACTGCAACTCATCAACCTTGTGGCCCAGCAATATATCAACTACGTTACGCTCTTCAAGGCATTGGGAGGAGGTTGGGAGATAATTGATAATTGATAATTGACAATTGATAATTAAAAATTGTGAACCGACGAACGAAGCAATGGGGAGAGGCTGCTTGCAGACTATCCCTTGCAAGGAGGAGGAAAAGACCCCAAAGGGGGATTAATTGATAATTGACAGTTGACAGTTGATAATTGACAATTAAAAATTGTGAATTGTGAATTGTGAATTGTTTTGCCGAGCCGCGAGGAGGAAAAGAGATTTTTTTACAAAAAATCCTCTTAATTGTGAATTATCAACTATCTTTGCACGCAAAGATATGAATATATGCGTCTGTCAGAGTTGAAGAGCGGTGAGGCGGCGGTGATTCTTAAGGTGAGAGGTCACGGAGGTTTCCGACGTCGTATTATGGAGATGGGCTTCGTGCGCGGAAAGCGTGTCGAGGTTATTCTCAACGCCCCACTCCAAGACCCTATCGAGTACAACATCATGGGCTATGCCATCTCGCTGCGTCGTAGCGAGGCCAATATGGTCGAGGTCATCTCCGAGGAGGAGGCTCAACAGTTGATGAGTCAAGAGAACTTCGGCAGCACCGAAATCAATCTGCTTGACGAGGCATATTCGCGCAAATCCAAGCATATTAGTGTTGCATTGGTCGGTAACCCTAATAGCGGCAAGACCTCGATATTTAATGCCATTTCCGGCAGCCATGAGCATGTAGGCAACTATAGTGGTGTAACAGTCGATGCCAAGCGCGGTTACTGCACCTATCGTGGCTACAAGTTCGAGATCACCGATCTACCCGGTACGTATGCCCTATCGGCATACACTCCCGAAGAGTTGTATGTGCGTCACCACCTCGAGCAAAACACGCCCGATGTTGTTCTGAATGCGGTCGTATCATCCAATCTTGAACGAAATCTATTTCTTACCACCGAGCTTATCGACATGAATCCTCGAATGGTGGTAGCACTCAATATGTACGATGAGCTGGAGCACAAGGGCGCACAACTCGATTACGACAACCTTGGGCGAATGATGGGTGTGCCGATGGTGCCCGTTGTGGCTCGCACGGGGCGCGGAATTGAGACTTTGCTCGATACGATTATTGCAGTATACGAGAATGAGGACGACCGCGTACGTCATATTCACATCAATCAGGGAACGGTTATCGAGGAGTCGGTCTCGATGCTGAATGCCGAATTAACCCGTCACCGCGACCGTCTGCCGAGTGTCTATCCTCCGCGTTATCTTTCGATGAAACTGCTTGAAAAAGACAAGGATATCGAGCAGATTCTCGGTAAATATCCCGAATATGAAGAGTGGACAGAGATCCGTGACCGCGAAACGAAACGCGCTGAGGAGCTGTTGGGCGTAGACCTCGAAACGGCATTTGCCGAGCGTAAATACGGTTTCATCTCGGGTGCACTCAAAGAGACCTACACCCCTGGTGAACACGAACAGCCGAAGGTCGGAGCGGCCATTGATGCTATTGTCACCCACCGTGTTTGGGGTTTTCCGGTATTTTTCCTTATTATGTGGCTGATGTTCTACTGCACCTTCTCGCTTGGAGCATATCCCCAGGAGTGGATTGAGAGTGCGGTGGATTGGCTCAGTCGCATAGTCAGTCGTATTATGCCGGACGGAACCCTCAAAGACCTTATCGTCGATGGAGTAATCGGTGGCGTGGGTAGCGTGATAGTCTTTCTGCCAAACATCATGATTCTCTATGCTTTTATATCGTTCATGGAGGATTCGGGTTATCTGGCGCGTGCCGCATTTATCATGGACAAGGTTATGCACCGCCTCGGGCTGCATGGCAAATCGTTCATACCGCTCATTATGGGATTTGGTTGCAATGTGCCGGCTATTATGGCCAGTCGAACCATTGAGAGCCGCAGTAGCAGGCTGATAACCATAATGATAACGCCCTTTATGTCGTGCAGTGCCCGACTGCCGATATATATCATCTTTGCCGGAGTATTCTTCCCTAATTCGGCCGGATTGGTGCTTTTAATTCTCTATCTCACCGGCATATTGATGGCTATTCTGACGGCAAGGCTCATGCGCAAGTTTATGTTCAAGGTGGACGAAACTCCGTTTGTCATGGAGTTGCCGCCCTACCGCGTGCCGACCCTCAAGACCACGCTTATTCACATGTGGGACAAGTGTGCGCAATATCTGCGCAAGATGGGAGGTTTGATTCTTATCTCGTCGGTGATAATATGGTTCTTGAGCTACTATCCCAAGAGCGAAGAGAGTTCTGCATCGCAAGCTTCTCATTACGAAAACTCATATCTCGGCACCATCGGCAAGGCATGTGAGCCGGTCTTCGAGCCTCTCGGATTTAATTGGAAGTCGAGTGTGGCTCTGCTCTCGGGTGTTGCAGCCAAGGAGATTGTTGTCAGCACGCTCGGAGTCCTCTACTCCGAGGGCGATGAGCAGACATCGGACGATGGCGAGGCTACGCTCCGTTATCGTCTGAAAGCGAGTGGCGACTTTGATGCAGCATCGGCAATGGCGTTCCTGATCTTCATTCTTATCTACTTCCCCTGCATCGCCACGGTTGCAGCAATCTCTTCGGAGTTGGGTTGGAAGTGGGCTGTGGGCTCGATAGTCTACTCTACCACCATGGCATGGCTTGTAGCATACGCAGTCTATAACATTGTAAATTTGCTCCTATGACGTGGCAAGATTGGGTGGTAGCGGCCATCGGGGTGGCTATTGTCGCATGGGGAGTTGTGCGCATTGTGCGCAATATCAAAAAACGCAGGAGCCTGTTCGACCCCTGCGCATCTTGTTCCGAGAAGGATTGCCCCTCGCGAGGCTCCCGATCATCAGAGTGCGAACATGATTAGCAATTGTGCCGTGAGCACACGCAAGAACATCGTTACGGGATATACCGTAGCGTAGCTTACTGCCGGCATATCGTTACCTGCCGTGGTATTCGCAAAGGCGAGCGCGATCGGGTCGGTCATACTACCCGAGAGCATACCCATAATGGTGTAGAAATTCATCTTCAGCGCAAAACGAGCGAATAGTCCGACCAGCAGAATCGGCAGAATGGTGATTATTGCACCATATCCAATCCAGGCGTAGCCTCCATTGACAACCGTATCAACAAATCCGTCACCGGCACCCAAGCCCACGCAGGCGAGGAATAGAGATATACCCACCTCGCGCAACATAAGGTTGGCACTCATTGTGGTGTAGGTGATTAGGTGCATGTGCGTACCGAAACGCGCAATCAGCAATGCCACAATCAGCGGACCTCCTGCCAATCCGAGCTTTACGGGCTGGGGAATGCTGACGATGGGAATCGAGCCGAGGATAACACCCAACGCAATGCCGAGGAAGATGGTTACAATGTGGGGATGGTTCAACTTCTTGAGCGAGTTGCCGAGCAACGATGCCACCTGCTCCACAGCCTTCTCAGTGCCGACAACCATCACACGGTCGCCCACCTGCAACTCCATACCCTGATAGGGAATCAGGTCGACACCCGCACGGTTTACGCGCGTAATATTGATACCATACTTTGTGCGCAGGCGCAGATCGGCAAAGCGTTTGCCGTTAATCTCGTTGCGTGTGATGACTATACGACGCGAAACGAGTTGACTATCGAATGCCTTCCACTCCTTCTCCTCCATCTTGATTTCGTGGCCGAAGAAGGTTACTATCGCCTCGGTATCCTCGGCAGCACACACCACCAGCAGACGGTCGCCCACCGTGAGTTTTGAGGCTGCATCGGCAATGGAGATAGAGTTATCCTTGTGAGCGATGCGCGAAACGACAAATTGGCGATTGATAAGCTCTTTGATGTGTCCCACGGTCTGGCCGTTCATCATCTCGTTGGTCACCTCGATCGAGAGCTTTGTTGCAAATTTATTCTCGTTCGAGAGTGCCTTCAGACCCTCATCCTCATGCTTGAAGTCGATGCGCATAGCGTACCGCAGCACAATAAGGGCTATAATCACACCGACCACACCGAGCGGATATGTCACAGCATAGGCCATGGCGATGCTCGGATCCTCGATGCCCGTAGAGTCGGTGAATGCCTGCTGCGCAGCACCAAGTCCGGGGGTGTTGGTTACCGCACCCGAAAGCACGCCCACCATAGTCGAGAGCGGAGTGCCCGATATGAGGTGGAGCAGGTATGTTGTCACCACACCGAGAATTACCACCAACGTAGCGAGCGTAATCAACTTAACACCGCCCTGCTTTACCGAGGCGAAGAAGCTCGGTCCGACCTGTAGTCCGATAGAGAACACAAAGAGTATAAGTCCGAACTCCTTGACGAAGTTCAACACCTCGCGGTCGAGGTTCATCCCGAAATGGCTTGCCGCAATTCCGACAAAGAGAATCCAGGTTGCACCGAGCGATATGCCTTTAATCTTGAGTTTGCTCAAGAGCGTACCAACGGTGATAACCAGTGCCAGCACCAGCACCGAATGGGCAATGCCGTCACCAAAAAATAGAGAATATAACCACTCCATAATATATAAATGTAGAATGTTTTTACCTAATCAGGCCGCAAAGATAATTAAATTCACAATTATTTTATACTTTTGTTGCTCAAAATAAAAACTACTGACACTTTCGACTATGAGACGAGCCCTGATAATCGCGCTGGCGGCCTTGGTGTCGCTGTTTACGATGCCCGCTGTGGCACAAGAGGCGAAGCGCTTGATAAATATCGACCAATCGAGCTTCCGCCCGGTGCAGACCGGTGCACTCTCGGGTGTCGGCATCGACCCGATTGCCATCGACCGCTCGAAACGCCCCTGCGCACGCATCAAGATGCATGTCAATCGCATGACCCGCGAGGAGATTGACGGACTTACTGTCCGCCCGATAGGTGGCATGGTCGAGCTGACCAAAAAATCGACCTCGGTCGAGGGCAACGGCCTGATCTTCGAGCTTACAGCCAAGGAGCAGGTGCGTTTCTACCTCCACCACGACATCTATGGCGACTCCAACGAGGTGACGGTCAACCTCGAGGCTAACAAGGAGTACTACCTCGATGCGCAACTCGACCAACTCTTTACAATTACCGTAGCATCGAATATGAAGGATGCTGATGTCTTTATCGACAACCGCTATTGCAATAAGACCAACGAGGAGTATATCCTTATCGTCCACGACATTACGCCCGGAGAGCACGCCCTGCGCATCGAGCATGCGGGTCGCAAGGCAGAGCAGAAAATCTTGGTACATCGCGATAATGTCTACTTCCGTTGCAATGTCGACACTGCCGAGGCGAGCCCGCAGTATGTGGTCTTTGAGGTCGAGCCGGCAAATGCTATGGTCTTTATCGACAACGAGCCCCAAACCACCCAGGAGGGTTTCGTGCAGACGGTGTTGCAGAATGGCACCTATTCGTGGCGTGTTATGGCTAAGGGCTACCACGAGCAGAGCGGTACATTTACCGTCTCGGGCGCAAAGGTTACGCGCAAGGTTACACTCAAGGCCGATGCTGCGATGGTGACAATCTCGGCCGGTGGTGGCGCTGATATTTGGGTCAATAACGAACGCAAGGGCAACTCCTCGTGGCGAGGCATGCTCTCGTCGGGCACCTACATCTTCGAGGCTCGCAAGGAGGGTCATCGCACTACCCGACTCTCGCAAACAATCACCTCTGCCACCGCCGAGCAGAGCTATACGCTCGATGCTCCCACGCCCATAATGGGTAGGCTCGATGTTAGCTGTGTGCCGGCTATTGCCGACCTCTATGTCGATGGCAAGAAGATTGGCGAGACACCACTGACCACCTCGTTGTTGGTTGGCGAACATAGTGTCGAACTGCGTCGCTCGGGCTATACATCCCAAAGCCAAAAAGTGAGCGTTTCCGAGGGCAAAACGGCAACGGTAAACGTAACACTCGCAAAGGTCGCTACTACTGCTTCTACTGCTTTCACCGCTGCCACTTACGCCGATTCGGCCACAGCCAATTTCGATGGTTTTGAGATGGTCTTTGTCAAGGGCGGAACATTTACGATGGGTGCTACCCCCGAACAAAGTAGTGATGCGGGAGATGACGAAAAGCCTGCCCACAGCGTAACTGTTTCAAATTTTTATATCGGTAAATATGAGGTTACCCAAGCACAATGGGAAGCTGTTATGGGCAAGAATCCGAGTCGATACAAGGGTGACAACCGCCCGGTTGAGAATGTGAGTTGGAAGGACGTCCAAAAGTTTATTAAAAAGCTCAATGCCAAGACCGGTAAGAGGTATCGTTTGCCAACTGAGGCCGAATGGGAGTATGCGGCAAGAGGCAGTAACCAAAGCAAGGGCTACAAATATAGTGGTAGCAACGATATCGGCTCGGTAGCGTGGTACACCGACAACTCATCGAGCCAAACTCATCCTGTCGGTCAAAAGCAGCCCAATGAGCTTGGATTGTACGATATGAGTGGTAACGTGTATGAGTGGTGCTCGGATTGGTATGGCGGTTACTCAAGAGGTTCACAGACCAACCCTACGGGACCTGCTAACGGCTCCAACCGCGTGCTGCGTGGGGGTTATTGGGGCGACGGCTCGATGGGCTGTCGCGTATCGTATCGCAACTACGGCGGCCCGTCGGGCCGCGGCCACGACTGCGGCTTCCGCTTGGTTTGTCAGCCGTAGAGCAGAGAACAGAGTACAGAGTACAGAGAACAGAGGAAAGGTGAAAACTGAAAGGTGAAAAGTGAAAAGTGAAGGCAGTTAGTCGTTAAGGAGATTAAGGAGCTGAGGGAGTTTAGGGAGTGGCTATTTCCCTAAATTCCCTAATTTCTCTAATTTCCCTAACAAAAAAAACCAAAGGAAATAATTTTTCATTTTTCATTTATATTTTTTATTTTTGCGCATTCTAACACACTTAAAAAATGAGCAACGGAGTAAATATCGAGCGTGCGCACCGTATGGACGGTACGGGTGAGTACTATTTTTCGCGTCGTCTGCGCGAGATTGCCGAGATTGAGGCATCGACCGGTCGTCAGATTATCAAACTTGCAATGGGTAGCCCCGACCTGCCGCCACATCCCTCGGTTGTGGAGCGTCTGTCGCAGGAGGCTCTGCGCCCCGATGTACACAAGTACATGTCATTCAAGGGCGAACCTATCTTGCGCAAGGCCTTTGCCGATTGGTATGCCAAGTGGTATGGTGTAGAGGTTGACTACAATTCGGAGGTGCTGCCCCTGATCGGTTCGAAGGAGGGTATTATGCACATCTGCCAGACCTTTATCAATCCGGGCGACAAGGTGCTCGTGCCCAATCCGGGCTACGCTGCCTACAAGTCGGCAGTAAGCATGACCGGTGGTGTGATGCTCCCCTACTCGCTCAACAAGGAGAACGACTTTACTCCCGACTTCGAGGCTATCGAGGCTGCCGGTGTCGAGGGTGTGAAGATCATGTTCGCCAACTTCCCGGGAATGCCCACAGGTCAGACCCCGACACGCGAGCTCTTCGAGAAGATTATCGCCTTCGGTCGCAAGCACAATATCCTGATTATCCACGATAACCCCTACTCGTTCATCCGCAATGCCGAGAAGCCGATGAGTATCCTCTCGGTCGAGGGTGCGATGGATGTGGCTATGGAGATGAACTCACTGTCGAAGGGTCACTCGATGGCCGGCTGGCGTGTGGGTGTCATCCTCGGCAAGAAGGAGTGGATTGACTCGATACTGACCTTCAAGTCGAATATGGACTCGGGTATGTTCTACCCCATCCAGGCAGCTGCCGAGACAGCTCTTTCGCTTGGCGAGGAGTGGTTCAAGGAGCTCAACGCTATCTACTACGAACGCGAGAAGCAGGGATATGCTCTTCTGGATGCTCTCGGATGCAAGTATCGCCCCAATCAGGCAGGCCTCTTCATCTGGGCAGAGATTCCCGAGGATTACGAAGGCGACTGCTACGACTTCTCGGATGAGGTCATGGAGAAGTGTGATGTATTCCTCACCCCGGGCGGCATTTTCGGCACAGAGGGCAAGCGCTACGTGCGTATCACGCTCTGCTGCCCCGCAGAACTGCTCGAGAAGGCGGTGAAGAATGTTAAAGCAAGACTTTAACAATTCACAATTAAGAAGATTTTTTTACAAAAATCTCTTTTCCTCCTCCTTGCAAGGGATAGTCTGCAAGCAGCCTCTCCCCATTGCTTCGTTCGTCGGTTCACAATTATCAATTGTCAATTCTCAATTAAGACCCTTCGGGGTCTTTTTTTGTTAGGGAAATTAGGGAAATCGCCTATCCTTAAACTCCTTAAACCACCTAATGGCCAATCACAGCAATCCTGCTTCGTGGTAGATGACAATCTGCTCAAGCATCTTATCCTCGCCCTCACGCTCATATTCGAGTTTGAGGTTATTGCCGAAGATACGCGCCAAGCCCTGCCAAAATCCGGCCACAAAGCCTCCTCGAAAATCCTTGATAATCTGATAGGCCGTAAACTCCGTTTCGCGGTCAATAAGCTTGCAGAGAATCTTGCCCTCGTACAGGGTCATACGCTTAATCAGCGGAGTATACTGCTTTACGATGCGTTTTTCTATCGTCTTGACATACTCGTGTTGCTCCTTCTTGGTCGGCAATCGGCGCAGTTCATCCTCCATGTCAGCCATCTCGCGACGAGCTATCTGCGCCAGAGGATAGACCTTCTTGACGGTGCGGATAAGGCGATAGTAGCGACGAGCATCAATGCCTCGGTTGAACTTGTAGATGGGCATCATGTGAATCAACGGAATCGAATCGCCACTCTCTTTGTCGATGCTCCACTCTTGATGCCAATAGCCTCGGCCACGATGAATAATAGCCTTACCCTGTGCATGGATGCTCTCCACACAGCACACAGCCGCAACGAGGGCCAAAAGCGCTATGGCAAGGTGTCGTTTCATGAGTTGTCGATTGCTTATCTTGACAAAAATAACTATTTTTGCCGAATAAACGAATAGTGTCTGACGATTATTGGGTCGAAGGGCAGAAAAATTATTGATTAAAAAGTAGACTAAATATGCTAAAAGAGGGATTAAGCTACACAAGCCGCGTAGAGGTCGTGCTTGAGAATTGTGCCGTGACCGCAGGGTCGGGCGACCTGGAGGTTTTTGCCACTCCTGCAATGGTGGCGCTGATGGAGAATGCAGCCATGAATGCTGTGGCAGCAGCTCTGCCCGAAGGCTCGACCACGGTCGGTGCCGAGATGAATGTGACACACATTAAGCCCTCGGGCATTGGAGCGAAGGTGTCGGCCACGGCTGTGCTGACGGTTGTCGAGGGACGCAAGCTGACCTTCACCGTCGGAGCCTCGGACGAAGGCGGAATGATTGGCGAAGGCGTGCATATCCGATACGTCGTGGATAGAGAGAGGTTTATGGCGAAAATTCACAATTCATAATTCTCAATTCACAATTATTTTAATTATCTTTGTCGCTCAATACGTATAGAATAATAACAGACAAAAATATGTTTGAAAATTTAACAGACAAACTCGAACGATCATTCAAAATCCTCAAAGGTGAGGGTCGTATCACCGAAATCAACGTAGCAGAGTCTTTGAAGGAGATTCGCCGTGCACTTATTGATGCCGATGTCAACTATAAGGTTGCCAAATCTTTTACCGATGAGGTGAAGAAGAAGGCTCTCGGTCAGGATGTCTTGAAGTCGGTCAAGCCGGGCCAGATGATGACCAAAATCGTGCGCGATGAGCTCGCCCTCTTGATGGGTGGCACAGCGACCGATATCCGCTTAGAGGGCACACCGGCCGTGATACTTATCGCCGGTCTGCAGGGTTCGGGTAAGACCACCTTCTCGGGCAAGCTGGCTTCGTTCATCAAGAGCAAGAAAGGTCGTCAGGTGTTGCTCGTTGCGGGTGACGTCTATCGCCCCGCCGCTATCGACCAGCTGAAGATTCTCGGCCAGACGGTTGGTGTGCCGGTCTACACCGAGGAGGGCAACCAAAACCCTGTGCAGATTGCAGAGAACGCTATAAAGTATGCACGCCAGAACGCTTATAATGTGGTCATTGTCGATACGGCAGGTCGTTTGGCCGTAGATGAGGCGATGATGCAGGAGATTACAGCTATCAAGGCTGCTGTCAACCCGAGCGAAACGCTCTTTGTGGTCGACTCGATGACGGGTCAGGATGCTGTAAATACCGCCAAGGAGTTCAACGATCGCCTCGACTTCGATGGCGTGGTACTGACCAAGCTCGATGGCGATACACGTGGTGGTGCTGCGATTTCGATTCGCTCGGTTGTAAACAAGCCGCTGAAATTTATTTCGAGTGGCGAGAAGATGGATGCTTTGCAGGTGTTCCACCCCGAGCGTATGGCCGACCGAATTCTCGGTATGGGTGACGTGGTGTCGCTTGTTGAGCGCGCACAGGAGCAGTTCGATGAGGAGGAGGCCCGCAAGCTCAAAAAGAAGATTGTTAAGAATAAGTTTGATTTCAACGACTTTATAGGTCAGATTCAGCAAATCAAGAAGATGGGCGGTCTGAAAGACCTCGCCTCGATGATCCCGGGCATGGGCAAGGCGTTGAAGGATGTCGAGATCGGCGATGACGTATTCAAGCAGACCGAGGCTATTATCGGCTCGATGACCCCCGAGGAGCGTGAGCACCCCGAGATTATCAATGCCCGTCGTCGAGAGCGCATCGCAAAGGGCTCGGGTACGACCATGGCGGACGTCAATCGACTGATGAAGCAGTTTGAGGATACTCGCAAGATGATGAAGTTCGCTGCAGGCGGCATGGGTAAGATGCCCAAGATGCCGAATATGCCTTTCCGCAGACGATAAGGAGAACGAGAAACACCGAAACACTAATAAACCAACCTAAAATGAAAAGATTGTTTTTGATCGCAACGGTTGTAGTTGCAGCCATATTGGCGTGTAATACCGCCTCGGCTCAGCCAAAATGGAGCAAAACAGACAAAGGTGCTTATGTCGAGATCTCCAACGAGGGCGGACGAACCATTGGCTACAATCAAGACTCAGGAGTGACGATTCTCGAAGTTGACGGCTTTGCCTTCAAGGATCTCAATCGCAACGGTAAACTCGACATCTACGAGGATTGGCGTCGTTCGTCGAAGGAGCGTGCCCAGAACCTTGCAACGCAACTCTCGCTCGATGAGATTGCAGGCTTGATGATTTACAGCTCGTCGCTCTCAATTCCTCATCTGAGCACTTCATCGCGCAAGGCTACTTATAACGGTAAGCCTTTCCAGGAGGCAGCAGTTCCCGCATCGTCGCTGACCGACCAGCAACGTGTGATGGTTGTCGAGGATAAGATTCGCCACATTCTGATTAAGACTATTCGTAGCCCCTATTTGGCTGCGGCTTGGAATAACAATATTCAGGCTTTGTGTGAGTCTTGCGAGCACGGTATTCCCGCAAATAATAGTTCAGACCCGCGTCACGGTTTGATTTCGGACGAGGAGTACGCTTCGGGAGGTGGAACTATCTCGATTTGGCCGGGTCTGCTCGGTATGGCAGCGACCTTTGACCCCGCAGTTGCTCGTCAGTTTGGCGATATTGCCTCTACGGAGTATCGTCATCTCGGTATGGCTACGGCTCTCTCTCCGCAGATTGACCTCTCGACCGACCCGCGTTGGCGTCGAGTTATGGCGACCTTTGGCGAGGGCTCAAAGTTGGCTACGGATATCGCACGTGCATATACTGACGGATTCCAGACCTCGACAGGCAAGGATGCTTTGGAGGGTGCTTGGGGTATGAACTCAGTGAATGCTATGGCTAAGCACTGGCCCGGCGGAGGTACAGGCGAGGCAGGTCGTGATGCACACTTTGCTTTCGGAAAATATGCCGTCTATCCCGGAAATAACTTCGAGGAGCACCTGCTGCCCTTTACCGAGGGAGCCTTCAAGCTCGAAGGCGGTACGGGTATGGCATCGGCCATTATGCCCTACTACACAATCTCTTACAATCAGGACCCGTCGGGCAAGAATGTCGCTAACGGATATAGTAAATATATTATTCACGATCTCTTGCGCGAGAAGTACAAGTACGAGGGCGTAGTCTGCACCGATTGGGGTATTGTGAATGATTATAAGTGGACTTACTATAATAATGGCAAACCCTGGGGCGTAGAGGATATGCCCGTTGCAGAGCGTTATTTGCAGGTGCTGATGGTTGGTGTGGACCAGTTTGGCGGTGTCGATACCAAGAAGCATATCATCGAGGCTTACGAACTCGGTAAGGAGCGATTTGGAGAGAAGGCTATTCGTGAGCGTTTTGAGCAGTCGGCGGTACGTCTTTTGGTTAATATCTTCCGTACGGGCTTGTTCGAAAATCCCTATCTCGAACCCCATATCAGCCAGCAGGTTGTAGGTTGTAAGGAGTTTACCCAGAAGGGTTTTGAGGCTCAGTTGAAGTCGGTTGTGATGCTCAAAAACCACAACAAGACTCTGCCGTTGAAGGAGCGTACAAAGGTCTATGTCCCGGTGCATCACTATCCTCGAAACAAGAGCTATTGGAGTGGTGCATATAGCGGTGAGCCACACGATGGTTATGGCGTAAGTTTGGACCTTGTGAAGAGATATTTTGACGTGGTTTCAAATCCCGAAGAGGCCGATTGTGCATTGGTGTTCATCGCAGGCCCGACGGTTGGTCGTGGCTACTCGGCACGAGATATCAAAGCCGGCGGAACGGGCTATGTACCCATCTCGTTGCAGTATGGCGACTATACCGCTAAATATGCTCGTAAAGAGAGCCTTGCGGGTGGTGACCCGAAGGAAAACTTTAATAACAGAAGCTATCGTGGTAAGACCGTGCAGACTCACAATAAGTGCGAGTTGGATGCAGTGCTCGAAGCACGTAAGGCAATGGGCAATAAGCCTGTGATTGTTATGGTTGCAGCCGAGCGTCCGTTGGTGTTCTCGGAGTTTGAGGGTGTCGTGGATGCTATTCTTGTCGGCTTCGAGATTCAAAATCAGGCATTCCTCGAGATTGTCGCAGGCAAGACCGAGCCTCAGGGCTTGTTGCCGGTGCAGATGCCGGCCGATATGAAGACTGTCGAGCAGCAGAGCGAGGATTTGCCATTCGATATGAAGTGCTATAAGGATGCCGACGGCAACGTCTATGATTACGCTTATGGCCTCAATTGGAGTGGTGTGATTAACGATTGGCGAGTCGAAAAATACAAGCCGACGAGATAGACTGATTGCAATATCGGACATCCAATTTCCTAATCTCTTCCTTCGGGGAGAGATTTTTTTTATTACTCTCTCAACCATTTTCTTTGCCTGATTTTTGCAAATAAATTCGTAAAAAGTCGTTGTAAAATTTGGTCATATATACATATATGTATATCTTTGTGCGACTTATGGGGTTTTCTCTACCGAGAGGGCCGTTTAGTTGCGAATTTTAAGAAATAGATAGTAAAAACTTAAAATATTTAACACTTTTTACAAATTTTAACTAATTATTAAACATCTATGAAAAAGATTTTCAAATCACTGCTGATGTCGGCACTCGTGCTGACCGCAGGTGCGTTTGTCGCTTGTACCGAGAATGGTGAAGAGGGCAACAAGAAGTTTGAGGGAATGCCCGAGATTGAGGCTGTAGCCGACGTTGAGGGTGTAACTTTTGAGGGTGGTGTTGTAGAGGTAACCGTTACCTCGAATGCACCCTGGACTGCTGAGGTTAGCGCTGAGGATGTAACCTTGTCGAAGACGAAGGGCAATGGCGACGCTGTTGTTAACGTAACTATCCCCGCTACTACCGAGGCTCGCGAGATTAGCGTAGTATTCACTGCCGTAGGCTACATGGAGGGTATCGAGCTGACTGCAACTTCGAGTGTTTCGTTGTTCCAGAACGCTACCGGTAAGCTCACCATCTCGAGCATCACTCCCGAGGCTGTTGGCCAGGGTACAGAGTTCTCGCTCAACGAGGTACTCGTTGTTGCTGCTGGTTCGCAGGCTTACATCATCGCTGACGAGAGCGGTGCAATGATGGTTTACGGTAAGGATCATGGCCGTACCGTAGGCGAGAAGATCAACATCTCGGGTAATGTTACCGTTTACACTAGCGGTTCGTCGTTCGGAACTCCTCAGTTCGGCACTGATGCTGTTGTAGAGGTTGTGTCGACCGGCAATGAGGTGACTTACAACCCCACTGTTCTTGATGGCGCAGCTTTCGATGCTATGCTCAACAAGAATGTAGCAGAGGAGGTAGAGTTCACCGGCACATGGGTTATTTCGGGCAACTACATCAACATCGAGGGTATCGAGGGCGCAACCAAGACCGGCTCGATCAAGTATGTAAACAACGCTGACTATGCAGAGTTCGATGGCCAGACCGTTGTTATCAAGGGCTTCTTCGTAGGCGTATCGTCGGGTAAGTATGTAAACGTAATGCCCTACAGCGTAGAGCTCGACCCGAATGCTCCGTGGCTCAATGTTGACAAGACCGAGATCACTTTCGCTGCTACCGATGATTCGAACGCACGCCAGACCTTCACTGCTACTACCAACGGCTTGGAGGGTTATGAGTTGACTTGGGCTATC
>JAFQFG010000130.1 GCA_017398695.1 Alistipes sp. | reverse complement strand
CGAGGATATCGACCGCTTAGAGGTGAAGGTTATTGGCGGAAATGTCGAGCTTACGCGCAAGCAGACGGCATACGAGGGTAATGGTCTGGTTATCGAGCTTACGGCCAAGGAGCAGACCCGTTTCTACCTCCACCACGAAAAGTATGGCGACTCGAACGAGGTGATGCTCAACCTCGAGGGCAATAAGGAGTATAGCCTGAAGGCACATCTCAACCTGCTGATGTCGATAGCCGTGGCGACAAATGTTATTGGCGCTGATGTATACCTCGATAAAAACTATAAGGGCGTGACCGATGAGAACGGATTGCTGACAATCGAGGAGGTGTCGTCAGGCAAGCATTTGATAATGATTAAGCATGGCATGATTATCGACGAGCGCGAAGTCGAGGTTAGCAGCAGCCGAATCTCGTTCCGACTGACAATCACAGACCCGGCAACGGCTGCCACTTCAGCTACAGCCCCCGCGACCTCTGCGACTACTGCCACCACAGCATCAGCAACTTCTGTGTCATCAGTTAATGCCGCACCTGATGCGCTCCCGCAAATCGAGATGGTCTTTGTCAAGGGCGGAACATTTACGATGGGCGCTACTCCCGAACAAGGTAAGGCTGCGTGTGGCGACGAAAAGCCTGCCCACAGCGTAACCGTATCGGATTTTTATATCGGTAAATATGAAGTTTCACAAGCACAATGGGAGGCGGTTATGGGCGAGAATCCGAGTCACTATAAGGGCGAGAACCGTCCGGTTGAGAGTGTGAGTTGGAACGATATTCAGGAGTTTATAGAAAAGCTCAATGCCAAGACCGGTAAAAAGTATCGTTTGCCAACTGAGGCGGAGTGGGAGTATGCGGCAAGAGGCGGTGACCAAAGCAAGGGCTACAAATATAGTGGCAGCAATAATATAGACGAGGTTGCTTGGTATGGTGACAATTCCGCCAGCCGAACAACACATATTGTCGGTCAAAAGCAGCCCAATGAACTCGGATTGTACGATATGAGTGGTAATGTTTGGGAGTGTTGTTCGGATTGGTATTGGTCTAAATACTACAAAAATGCGCTCTCGGATAATCCTACGGGACCTGCTACTGGCTCCGGCCGCGTGCTGCGTGGGGGTGGTTATAGCAACTACGCGAGTAGCTGTCGCGTATCGACTCGTTTCTTCAGCGGCCCGTCGGACCGCTTCTTAAGCTGCGGCTTCCGTTTGGTTTGTCAGCCATAGGAAAGGTGAAAGGTGAAAGGTGATAGCCATTGGCTATTAGCGAATGCAGAGAGCAAACTTGTTTGCACTGTCCCTTGCAAGGAGGAGGAAAAGAGTTTTTTATAAAAATACTCTTAATTGTGAATTTATTTGTATCTTTGTCTATCGACAAAATTTACACACAGATGAATTCGACAAAATACACACTCAAAGAGGTTGTGACGGCTCGCGACGAGCGCGAGTTCCTCGACCTGCCCAAACGCATCTACAAAGGCAATCGCAACTGGGTATGCCCTCTCGATGACGATATCAAGGCGGTATTCGACAAAAACCGTAATGAGCTCTTCGCCGATGGCGAGGCTATACGCTGGATAGCCCTCAACGAAAAGGGCGAGGTTGTAGGCCGCATCGCTGCATTCTACGACAAGGAGCATGCCTACAGCTATGAGCAACCCACGGGCGGTTGCGGATTCTTTGAGGCCATAGACGACCAAGAGTTGGCCAATATGCTCTTCGATGCATCCCGCCTATGGCTTGCAAGTCGCGGCATGGAGGCTATGGACGGACCGGTGAACTTCGGCTCACGCGACTCGTGGTGGGGTCTTCTGGTGCAGGGATATGAGTTCCAGCCCCTCTACGCTAACCCCTACAATCCTCCCTACTACAAGGAGTTGTTCGAGAACTACGGATTTCAAAACTACTTCAATCAGAACACATACGTTTGGCGTGTCTACGATGACAATCTGAACGACATAGCCCTCGAGAAGGCGAAGCGACTGATGTCCAACCCGGGCTACCACATCGAGTCTATCAATATGCGCGAGCTGGATGAGGCTGCCGAGAATTTCCGCCTGATATACAACAAGGCGTGGGCTCTCTTCACGGGAGTAAAGCCCATGGCGAAGGAGGATGCACAGGCTATGTTGCAGAAGATCAAGCCTATTATCGACCCCGACCTCATCTACTTTGCCTACTACAACGAGGAGCCCATCGGCTTCTTCATTATGGTCCCCGACCTCAACCGCGTAATCGGCAAGTTTAATGGTAAGTTCGGAATTATCAACAAGTTGCGCCTGATGTGGGATCTGAAGGTACGTCGTTCATGTGACCGCGTGTTCGGCATCATCTTCGGCATCACACCCGAGTATCACGGCAAGGGCGTCGAGTCGGCCATCATGCGCCACATCCTCGAGACATTTGTCCGCTCGGAGCGCAACCGCTACAAGACCTTCGAGTTTGCATGGATTGGAGATTTCAACCCCGTGATGAACCGCATGATTGAGCACTATGTCTGCGCTACGCGCCACAAGATGCACACCACCTATCGCTACCTATTCGACCGCACCAAGGAGTTTAAGCGCTGTCCGCGTATGGGTGTCAAGCGTAGAGAGGAGTAAATCCGAAATGAGAATAATCAGAAGGTTAACACAATAAAGAATAGAGTTATGAAACGTATAGTATTATTGGCGATAGCAGTGCTATCAATTTTTGGAATACAATCCTGCAATAAAGACAATTTCGGATACGAGAAGGTGGTTGAGTTTACGGCTGATGGCGGAACTCAAACTGTGACCGGCACCGAACCCATCTACGAGCTTTCGATTGCAAACTACAACGGAGAGGATGAGTATGACGATGACGAGCTGGACGAGAACGAGTCGGTGATGACCGTCAAGTTTCGTTGGCTCTCGGCCGTTGCGACCCGTCACACAAAGACGATTGTCATCACAGCCGAGCCGAACACTACAGGCAAGCGCCGTGTACTCTACATATATGGCGATGTCAACAACCGTGCGGCCTCTATCAAAGTTATCCAAAATAAGTAAAAATTAGAATCAGAATATACTTATGAAAACAACAGCTTTTACCAAATACCACATCGCTAATGGTGCCAAAATGGCCGAGTTTGCGGGTTACAATATGCCTATCGAGTTTTCGGGCATCAACGATGAGCACGCTACCGTGCGCGAGAAGGCCGGAGTCTTTGACGTAAGCCACATGGGCGAGATTTGGGTCAAGGGCGAGAAGGCTCTCGACCTGCTGCAACACATCGCCTCGAACGACGTGTCGAAACTCTATGACGGCAAGGTGCAGTATGCTGCAATGCCCAATGGCAAGGGTGGTATCGTGGACGATATCCTGATTTACAAATTCAGCGATACGAAGTATATGCTCTGTGTCAATGCTGCCAATACCGACAAGGATTGGGCGCATATCTGTGCCGAGGGCGAGAAGTTTGGCATGAAGGCCGGCGTGGAGTTGGAGAACTCGTCGGACAACATCGCACAGTTGGCAGTTCAGGGCCCGTTGGCAATGAAGATTGTGCAGAAGATGTGCGACGAGCCGATCGAGGATATGGTCTACTACACCTTCAAGCAGACAAAGTTGGCAGGCTGCGATGTGATTCTCTCGGCTACGGGCTATACCGGCTCGGGCGGCTGCGAGATCTATATGTACAACTCCGATGCCGACACCATCTGGGAGGCTCTGTGGGCTGCAGGTGAGGAGTTCGGATTGAAGAATATCGGCTTGGGAGCACGCGACACACTGCGCTTGGAGAAGGGTTTTTGCCTCTATGGCAACGATATTGACGACACGACCTCTCCGCTCGAGGCCGGTTTGGGCTGGGTGACCAAGTTTGTCGAGGGTAAAGATTTTATCGATCGCGACTTTCTGGCCAAGCAGAAGGCCGAGGGCGTGCAGCGTAAATTGGTGGGCTTCAAGATGATTGACCGCGGCATTCCGCGCCACGAGTATAAGATTGCAAACCTCGCGGGCGAGGAGATTGGCCACGTAACATCGGGCACTATGTCGCCCTCGTTGAAGGTCGGCATTGGCTTAGGCTACGTCAAGGCAGAGTATGCTGCTGTGGGCACACAGATTGCAATCATCATCCGCGACCGCCTTATCAAGGCCGAAGTTGTAAAGTATCCGTTCGTATAACCTATTCAGATATATGGGATTTTTCGATTTATTCAAGAAAAAAGGACAACCCGAAGAACAACCGCAGAGCGAGGAGCAGGTGCAGCAGAGCCGTGAGGAGCTCAACACCGGCCTCGAAAAGACCAAGAGCGGCTTCTTCTCGAAGTTGGCACGCGCTGTGGCCGGCCGCACAACGGTCGATGCCGATGTGCTGGATGATTTGGAGGAGGTGCTGATCACCTCGGATGTCGGAGTCGAGACTACGGTCAAGATTATCGAGGCTATCGAGGAGCGTGTGGCTCGCGATAAGTATATGAACACCTCGGAGCTGCAATCTATTCTGCGCGAGGAGATTGCCCGACTGATGGAGGAGGCCGAAGGGTCGGACGAGTCGTTCGGTTTGGAGGTCAAGGAGGGCGTGCCCTACGTTCTGATGGTTGTGGGCGTAAATGGAGCAGGCAAGACTACCACCATCGGCAAGCTCGCGGCTCAGCTCACCAAGGCGGGCAAAAAGGTCTATATCGGTGCTGCGGATACGTTCCGCGCAGCAGCCATCGACCAATTGGCCGTCTGGGCAGAGAGAGCCGGCGCAACGATGATTCGTCAGGAGATGGGTAGCGACCCCGCATCGGTGGCATTCGACACGTTGAAATCGGCAGTTGCCAACGGGGCTGATGTCGTGCTTATCGACACCGCAGGACGTCTGCACAATAAGGTCGGCCTGATGAACGAGCTCACCAAAATTCGTAACGTGATGGCAAAGGTCATCCCCGATGCACCGCACGAAGTAATGCTCGTCTTGGACGGCTCGACAGGCCAGAATGCCTTTGAGCAGGCAAAGCAGTTTACACAGGCTACGGCAGTCACTTCGCTGGCAATTACGAAGTTGGACGGCACGGCCAAGGGTGGTGTGGTTATCGGCATCAGTGACCGATTCCACATTCCGGTGCGATATATCGGCATTGGCGAGGGCATCGACCAGCTGCGCATATTCGACCGTGTGGAGTTTGTTAATGCGCTATTTGACACAAATGAAAAAAATTAACATCATAACCCTCGGTTGCGCCAAGAACAAGGTCGATTCCGAGCATTTGGCAGCACAACTGGCAGGTGCGGGCTGGGAGATTCTCTACGACAGCGACCGCACCGATGCCAAGACCGTAGTCATCAACACCTGCGGATTTATCGGCGACGCCAAGCAGGAGAGTATCGACACCATACTGAATGCCGTAGCTGCGAAAGAGGCCGGCAAAATCGACCATCTCTTTGTTATGGGTTGCCTCTCGGAGCGATATGCCGACGAACTGCGCGAGGAGATTCCGGAGGTGGATAAATACTTCGGTGTCAAGAACTTCGCTGAGGTAGCAGCAGCACTCGGAGTGGAACATTGCAAGGCTCTCGAGACCGAGCGCACGCTTTCGACTCCGCGCCATTATGCCTATCTAAAGATTGCCGAAGGTTGCAATTGGAAGTGCGGCTATTGTGCCATTCCGCTCATTCGCGGGCCGCATGTCTCGGTGCCGATGGAGGTGTTGGAAGAGGAGGCACGCAAACTTGCCGAGGCGGGAGTTAAGGAGTTGATTGTAATTGCGCAAGACACGACCTACTACGGCATCGACCTCTATGGCAAACGCTGCCTGGCAGAGTTGCTCGAAAGGCTTTGTCAAATCGAGGGTATCGAGTGGATAAGACTCCACTACGCCTACCCTACCGGCTTTCCGGAGGAGGTTATCGAGGTTATGGCTCGCGAGCCGAAGATTTGCAAATATCTCGACATCCCGTTCCAGCATATCTCGGATGCGCAACTCGCAGGCATGAAGCGTCGCCACACCAAGGCGGAGGCGTATGCCCTTATTGAGCGACTGCGCAGCAAGATGCCCGACATGGCTCTGCGTACAACACTTTTGGTCGGCTACCCCAACGAGAGCAACGAGGATTTCGAAGAGTTGAAGGAGTTTGTGCGCACGGTGCGCTTTGACCGTCTCGGAGTTTTCCCCTACTCGGAGGAGGAGGGAACCTACTCGGCCGAGAAGTTGAGCGATAACGTGCCCGAGCAGGTCAAGGCTCGACGCATGGAGGAGATTATGCAGATTCAGAGCGAGATTTCGCTGCAACTCAACACCGAGCGTATCGGCACGATCGAGCGCGTGATTATCGACTCACGACAGGGCGATTATTACGTTGGTCGCTCGCAGTTTGACTCTCCGGAGGTGGATGAGGAGATACTCATTCCGGCCGGCAAGAAGCGACTTATTCGCGGCAAGTTCTACAATGTCCGCATCACCGCTGCCGAGGACTACGACCTCTATGGCGAGGTGGTGTAGCGAGTTTTTATAGCCTAAAAAAGCAGATATGCGGTTTCGGGATGTAATTTTTTCGCCCGAAACCGCATTTTTTCGGAAAATTTAACTACCTTTGGGTGTTGTATTGTTTTACGCAAGAGCAGATGGCACAGAAAGAGACCATAAACAAATTGGCAGAGCAGGTGCGCCTCCTCATCGAGGAGCATCGTCGCAAGTCGGAACTGTGTGACCGACTCGCAGCCGAGTGTCAGGGTCTTAAAGAGGAGAATCGCTCTCTTCAGGAGCGTGTCAAGCAGCTCGACTCCGAGGTGGCAACACTGCAACTCGGTGAGGGCCTTGCGGGCAACAATCGCAATACTGCAAAGGCTCGTGCACGTGTCAATCGCCTGATGCGGGAGGTGGACAATTGCATAGCGCTTGTAAAACAACAACAGGAGTAAAATATAAAGGCAGAGAGAGACAAGTCACATGAGCATAGGCAAACAGAACATAACGCTTAAGATTGTCGGCAAGGATTATTCGATGGCTATCGACCCCGCAAAGGAGGAGATTTATCGTCTTGCTGAGCGTATGGTGAATGCCTATGCAGCAAAGTTTGAGCAGGCCGGTATCGAGGGGAGCACTCGACAGGATTTTCTTGCGCTGGCTGCACTGCAACTCGCCATATCGAATGTTGCAATGTCGCAGAGCCGCGAGGTGGGCAACGACGATGTCAAGGCCTTGAATGCCGTGTGTGACGAGATTTCCGACTACCTGAACAAGTTGAATTTATAGACGACGAGAGTAAACGAACAATAATAGATGACGCGAATGCGTTTTTAGCATAAAGGGGCACACAAGAGGTTGGACAATCCGAATAAGGAGAGTCGGTGTGACAGGGAGTGTGTTCCAAACCGACAAAGAGAGTAGTTCTTTAACATATACCAAGAAATCTACCCGCATAGATTCCTTAAGCTTTGCGAAACTGAACACTTATTACATCGAGGCAACCTCGGCGTTTCAAAATCAGGCCTTAACCTCTCCGGAGGTGTGCTCACGGGCACCGTTGGACGATTGCGAACTCTCGAAGCCCTCATACTTGACTTATCAGCAGATTCGTCAAACAAGAAAAGGAATCCGTGCGGTTTTTTTTATTATATATAAACCTTAAACAACATTTTGTAACGAAATGGCACTATCAATCATTATCGGAATTGCCGTAATCGTTTCAGCCATAACAGGTTTTGCGACCTACTTTGGCGTTAAGGCCCGTTCGAAGGCGTTGCTCCGCAAGGCCGAGGCCGAGGGAGAAATGATTAAGAAGGAGAAACTCCTTCAGGCAAAAGAGAAGTTCATACAGTTGAAGAGCGAGCATGACCGTCAGGTCAATGAGCGCAACCAGCGTACTGCGCAGGCAGAACAGCGTGCGAAGCAGATTGAGAGCAATCTGCAACACCAGCAGCGCGACCTCGAGAACAAATGTCGTGAGAACGACCGTCTCAAGGAGCAGCTCGAGGCACAACTCCAGATTGTCGAGCACAAGAAGGAGGAGATCAGCCAAAAGATGAAGGAGCAGAATGCCCGTCTGGAGCAGATTTCGGGCATGAGTTCCGAGGAGGCAAAGAGCATTCTTATCGAGAATATGAAGGCTGAGGCGAAGGCTGATGCTGCAACCTACATCAACGAGACCATCGAGGAGGCGAAGCTCACTGCTACGAAGGAGGCCAAGCGCATCATCGTAGCCTCGATTCAGCGAGTGGCAACCGAGACAGCCATCGAGAATGCCGTGACGGTGTTCAACATCGACAGCGACGAGGTCAAGGGCCGCATCATCGGCCGTGAGGGTCGCAACATCCGCGCTCTGGAGGCCGCTACGGGCATTGAGATTATTGTTGACGATACGCCCGAGGCTATCATTCTGAGTGGTTTCGACCCTGTTCGTCGTGAGATTGCCCGTCTGGCTCTCCATCAGCTTGTAACCGACGGACGTATCCACCCTGCCCGCATTGAGGAGGTTGTGGCCAAGGTCAAGAAGCAGATTGAGGAGGAGATTGTCGAGGTCGGCAAGCGCACGACTATCGACCTCGGTATTCACGGTCTGCACCCCGAGCTTATCCGCCTTATCGGTAAGATGAAATATCGTTCGTCATACGGACAGAACCTGTTGCAGCACGCTCGCGAGACAGCAAATCTCGCCGGAATCATGGCTGCGGAGTTGGGCCTTAATCCCAAGGCTGCACGCCGTGCGGGTCTGTTGCACGATATCGGCAAGGTGCCCGATGACGAGCCCGAATTGCCGCACGCAATTATCGGTATGAAGCTCGCCGAGAAGTTCAAGGAGAAGCCCGATGTATGCAACGCCATCGGAGCTCACCACGATGAGACCGAAATGACCTCGCTCATCGCTCCGATTATCCAGGTCTGCGATGCTATCTCGGGTGCACGCCCGGGTGCTCGTCGCGAGGTTGTCGAGTCGTACATCAAGCGTTTGAAGGAGATGGAGGGCATCGCCCTTTCGTATCCGGGTGTGGTCAAGACCTACGCTATTCAGGCGGGTCGTGAGTTGCGCGTAATCGTTGGCGCCGATAAACTCTCGGATGCCGAGTCGGAGAGCTTGTCGCACGACATAGCCAAGAAGATCCAGGACGAGATGACCTATCCGGGTCAGGTAAAGATCACCGTTATCCGCGAGACTCGTGCCGTATCTTACGCCAAGTAGTCGGGCGATATACAATCAATATTTTGTGAGGGGCTGTCCGAGATTTTTCGAGGAGAGCCCTTCGCTTTGGGCAAAAAGCAAGAGATGCGCCACCTTCGTGTCGAGCGCACATCTCTTCTTCCTAACCCATAGAGCATCAAAAAAAATATTAAGGCGGTTACGGACTATAAAGTTCTATTAATAAAATGTTTTTATTAACTTTGATGCCTGAATATTCTGTCATACAGACCCAAAGATAGCAACCATAAATGAAACGACTGCTTCTCACCATAATAATGATTGCCATAACGCTCTGCACTGCAGCGCAGAGCGCGAAGAATGTGCTCGAGATCGACCAGGCGAGTTTCCGCCCCGTGCAGACCGGAGCACTCGCGGGTGTCGGCATCGACAAGATCGGCCTCGACCGCTCGAAACGTCCATGCGCCCGTATCAAGATGCATGTCAATCGCATGACTCGCGAGGAGATTGACGAGCTCGTGGTTCGCCCCATTGGCGGCATGGTCGAGCTGACCAAAAAATCGACCGCTGTCGAGGGCAATGGACTGATCTTCGAACTTACGGCCAAGGAGCAGGTACGCTTCTACATCCACCACGACAGCTATGGCGACTCTAATGAGGTGACGGTGAACCTCGAGGCTAACAAAGAGTACTACCTCGATGCGCAGCTCAATCAATTCTACTCGATACTCGTCCGCTCCAATACACCCGATGCCGAGGTCTATATCGACAACTCGTACAAGGGAGTGACCAATGCCAATAACGAGCTGACTGTTGCCGAGGTCTACCCGGGCGAGCATAAGCTGCGTGTGAAGTACGGAGGCTCGGTGCAAGAGGAAACTATCTATGTCAATGCCAAGGAGATTTCGTTCGGGCTGAATGTCGATATTGCCGGCAAGTTGCCGAAATTCGTGACGTTTACAATCTCACCCGTGACTGCAATGTTGCGACTCGAGGGCGAGATTTTGCTGCTGGACGAGGGCGGAGCTGCGTTTAAGTCGCTACCTGAGGGTACATACCGCTATACCGTCGAGGCCGAGGACTACCACCCGCACAGCGGTACGGTGGTTGTGGCCGATAAGGATGTGTTGGAGCAGGTCACTCTGCAACCCGCATTCGGACATCTCGACGTTGTGGGCTCGACCATTGCCGGTGCAAAACTCTATGTCGACAATAAGTCTGTCGGCTCGTTGCCGTTGAAGAGTCCGTTGAAGCTCTCGAGCGGAGAGCACTCGGTGCAGATTGCGAAGGCAAAATTCAAGAATTACTCTGCGCAGGTCACCATCAACGACTCGCAGGTGACAACCATTCGACCCGACCTTCAGGCGAACTATGCGACAGTAACCCTCACGGCTGCCGAGGGTGCCGAGATTGTGATTAACAACCTGAAGAGAGGTGTGGGCAGCTGGAGTGGCGAGCTGGAGCTTGGCAGCTACATTGTCGAGTGCCGTAAGGAGGGATATGAACCCTCGCGCCAGAGCCTTGAGGTTGCATCGGCTACGCCTGTATCCCTGCGATTGGACGACCCCAAGCCGATCTATGGTGCAATATCCATTATCAGCACTCCGCTGTTGGGCAACGTGAAGCTCGATGGCAAAGATGTGGGCAAGACTCCGCGTCGCGTGGATAATGTTCTGATTGGCAAGCATACGGTCGAGATTACCATGCCGAACTATAAGAGTTGGCGTCGGGATATTACCGTTGCCAAGGGCGAGACACTCAATCTGAACGCTACGCTCGAGAAGGTCGTACCTACCACAACTACAACTACGACAGCATCGACAAATACGATGGCATCGGCCTCTTCGACAGGCATTTCGACAGCCATAAAGGGGCAACCTACCCAAGGCCCGTACAAGGTGGGTGACTACTATAACGAAAACGGCAAAGAGGGCGTTGTATTTTGGGTCGATGCATCTGGCGAGCATGGCAAGATTGTCAGCCTGACGGAGTCGAAAACAGAACTTCAGTGGGCTTCGGTTGAATCGGAGCAGAAAACGTTAATTGGCACTGAGGATTACAATAATGGCGCCAATAATATGGCAAAAGTTCTACAAATCTACGATTGGCAAAGTAAATACCCTGCTTTTAAGTGGTGCGCCGATTTGGGCGAGGGATGGTATCTGCCGGCAATAGAAGAGCTAAAACTATTTACACTTGACAACACCGTTCGCAATGCTATAAACCAAACTTTAACAACCAAAGGCGGAACTAAAATTACGGATATTGGTACATATCATTACTATTGGTCATCTACGGAGCGCAACGTAAAGTATAGAAAAGACTTTTGCGCGCGGCATGTCGATATGTACTATGGCAACACCCTCAACAACTTTAAGTACTTAGACGACTATGTGCGCGCCGTCTCCACTTTTGGCAATAAATCGCAAGCAGAGGCTACAACGACAGCAGCTTACACCGATTCGGCCACAGCCAATTTCGATGGTTTTGAGATGGTCTTTGTCAAGGGTGGAACATTTACGATGGGCGCCACTGCCGAACAAGGTAGTGATGCGGATAGCGACGAAAAGCCTGCCCACAGCGTAACCGTTTCGAATTTTTATATCGGTAAATATGAGGTTACCCAAGCACAATGGGAGGCAGTGATGGGTAAAAATCCGAGCCGATTCAAGGGTGACAACCTCCCGGTTGAGAGAGTAAGTTGGAACGATATCCAGAAGTTTATAGAAAAGCTCAATGCCAAGACCGGTAAGAGGTATCGTTTGCCGACCGAGGCCGAATGGGAGTATGCGGCAAGAGGCGGGAACCAAAGCAAGGGCTACAAATACAGTGGCAGCAATGATATAGGCTCGGTAGCGTGGTATACCGACAACTCATCGAGCCCAACTCATCCTGTCGGTCAAAAGCAGCCCAATGAGCTTGGATTGTACGATATGAGCGGTAATGTGTATGAATGGTGCTCGGATTGGCATGGAAGTTACTCAAGTGGTTCACAGACTAACCCT
>JAFQFG010000013.1 GCA_017398695.1 Alistipes sp. | reverse complement strand
GAAGCTGTTTGAATTTTATTTCGAGGCTATTTGTGAGCTATTTTCGAGCAGATATTCATTTGTGAGATGCAGGTAATAGCGGGCTATTTTCAAATTTTGAAAATGGATAGATGCCGAAAAGAGCCACAAAGAGATCGAAACTAATTCTCGCAGCGACAAACTAACTCATTTAATAAAATTCAAAACAGATTCTAAGAGCCGCAACACTTATCAATAAGGTTGCGGCTCTTGGTGTTTTTAGGGATTAGAAGCTGATAAATTCGTCGGGATTTAGCGAGCAGTGTATCTGGCGATATCTCGAAATCCGAGAAGTAGCTCCTTGACAGCCATGCGCTTTTTGCCGGCAATCTGCAACTCCCCTATCTCGACCCATCCATCAGCGCAGCGCACACGGATATAACTCTTTCCATCGCTATTGATTGTGCCGCAACCGCACTCCGAACCATCGCATGGGATATGCTTTGCCGAGAATATTTTTGCTGTGAGTGGTTGAACTCCCTCTCCACTCATGGGAGTCCATGCCGCTGGATATGGCGACAAGCCACGCACAAAGTTGACAATCTCGCGGCCCGAACGGCTCCAGTCGATGCAACAATCCTCCTTAAAGATTTTGGGAGCAGGGCGCAGGGTGCTCTCGTCTATGTGCATCTGCTCCACGGGGTCGATATTGCCCGCGGCAATGCGCTCCACGGTGTCGATGACCAACCCCGTGCCAATCTCCATCAGCCGGTCGTACATCGAACCTATCGTATCCTCCTCGCCTATCGGTACGCGAATCTGCCCTACAATTGCGCCTTTGTCGATTTCGTGGTTGAGCAGGAAAGTTGTAACGCCCGTTTCGCTCTCGCCGTTGATTATGGCCCAATTTATGGGCGCAGCACCACGGTATTGAGGCAGTAGCGAGGCGTGTAGGTTGAATGTGCCCAGATGTGGCATTGCCCATATAACCTCCGGTAACATGCGGAATGCGATGACTATGCCGAGGTCAGGCTTTAGAGCCTGCATCGTCTCCACAAACTCAGGATCGCGCAATTTTTCGGGCTGGAGAATCGGTAAACCCAACTCGCGAGCTGCAACTTTGACGTCGCTCTCGTGAATCTTTTGTCCGCGACCTGCGGGCTTGTCGGGCGTGGTCACCACAGCCACGACATTATAACCTCCATCGACCAATGCGCGGAGTGAGGGCACGGCAAACTCGGGCGTACCCATAAATACTATGCGCAAATCCTTAGCATTCATATATTTTCTTCTGTTATTTCTTCTTTTTGCGATGGAGCCACTCCTGCCATTTGTGAGGCAGGCGACTCTCGAGCAACTCCTTGTAGTGCTTGTAACGACCGTAGTACCAATCGGTGTCGAGTAATGAGGAGTCATTAGTCGCCTTATAGGTAAGGTAGACCGCTATCGGTGCGAGGATTATGGCCGAAATCCACATACCCATCAATGAGCTCCAATCGCCCTCTCTCGCCCACTTCTCACCCGAGATGCTGATGATGTAGTAGATGACGAAGAAGATGACCGAAATCACTATGGGCATACCTAATCCTCCCTTGCGGATGATGGCACCAAGGGGTGCACCGATAAGGAAGAATATCATAATCGAGACAGGGAACGCCAACTTGCGGTGCCACTCGTTCTTGCTACGATATAGCTGGTTGAGAGCCTCTTTGGCGGTCGATTCGTCAAATGCAAACATATTTCGCGAACTCTTGGCCGCATTACGTGCTGCCTTCCAGATCTCGTTCTTCGTACGAGTTGGAAGAGTTGGTAATGAATCGGTCGAAAGGCTCTTGTGGCGGTCGCTACGATCGACATAGAGCGAATCGCCAACAAGTGCGAGGATTGTGTTGTCTTTCTGGAATATCTGCTGCTTGAGTAGCGGATCGTACGAACTTGCCGTAGCTTCGTTTACCATCAAATCCAGAGAGTCGATAGCTCGTTGCAGCTCCTTTATATCGCGTGTCTGGCTACTACCACCAAAAGCACTCTCGTCCGAACGCTGGAAGTCGAAACCCTCCATCGGTATGGTTCCATCCTGACGTTCGAATACGTGATGGCGCAAAGTGCTCTGGTTGTACCATTTATTGTTACGAGTCTGCTCGTAAGTTTCTCCATTGAATAGCGTAACCATCAAAAACTTCTTGTCGTCAGACAATCGAATATATCCCGAATCGGCAATCGTTGTGGTCATATTGCCGTTGGTATTGCGGTTGTCATAGATGAGTACACCGCGCAGAAGATTGGTTTTAGGGTCTTGCTTCTCGACTCGGATGCTCATGTTCTCTATGCCGTTGAAGAATAGACCATCCTGAAACTCAATGGTCTGTTTCTGTTGACGGATGTCGTATATAATGCTGAACATCTTGCGATTAGCGTATGGTACAAGGTCGTTGATTATGAAGAATCCGCCAACTGAGATAAGTCCCACGACTATAATGAGCGGCTGCATAATCTTGGGTAGTGACATGCCGGCCGACTTCATCGCCAACAGCTCATAATTCTCACCCAGGTTACCCATCGTCATAATCGCAGCCAGGAGCATCGCCAGCGGCAGACCCATCGTAATCATGTTGACCGTAGCGTAGCAGATGAGCTCGATGATGACCATCGCATCAAGACCCTTGCCGACCAGCTCGTCAATATAACGCCACACGAAATTCATCATCAAGACGAAAATCACGATGAAGAAGGTCATTAACATAGGACCCAAGTAGGCTTTCAGAACGAGTTTGTGTATGGTTTTCATCGGCTCGGTTTCGAGTTTTTGCTACGCAAAGGTAATACTTTTACTGCAATAAGCGTAAAAGTGAGCATAAATATTATGGCGGGGCCTGACGGAACCTCCAAAAAATAGCTCGCAACTACGCCTGCAACGCTTGATAAAGCCGCTACTACGGCACTCCACAGTGTGATTTTGCGATAATCTTTCGTGAAGGCATTGACGATGACTACGGGCATTGTGAGCAGCGATATTAGCAGTACGATACCCATAATGCGTATGGACAGTACGATTACTACCGCTAAAAATGCCGACATCGCATAGGTAATCAGTTTGGTGTGTATGCCTTGACTGCGTGCATAGTCGCGGTCGAAGGCGACGTACATCACAGGGCGTAGCCATAATGCTGTGCCGGCTAAAGCAAAGAGAGTCAGTGTGCCGAGCGCAATCACATCGCCGCGTGTTACAGTGATTATGCTTCCAAACATGTAGCTTGATAAATCACCCGAAGTATAACCGGCTCGCAGTGACATAAATAGAGCGCCCACTGCCATGCCGAATCCCCAGATAATGCCAATGGCGGAGTCCTCGCGTATCTTGCCGCGTGAACTTGCCCACTCGATGCCTAATGCCGATGCTACGGCAAAGATGAGGGCTCCGAGTATGGGGTTGGCTCCAAGGTAGAAAGCTATGCCTAAACCTCCGAATGAGGCATGAGTGATACCTCCCGAGAGGAAAACCATCCTTCGGCATACGATGTAAGTGCCTGCTATTCCGCACAATATTCCCGAAAGAATGCACGCTGCAAGCGCATTCGATAGGTATCCATAACGAAGTATGTCGGCAAAAAAATCCATTAACTCCTTAAATTAGCGCGTAAAAGTACACTTTTTTCTCCGATTTTACTTAAACTTTTCTCGACTTTCGTCCATTTTTTGTACCTTCGTGGTGATTTTTCATATTGTGACTTATGCATAGAGTCAGTTTTCATACACTTGGTTGCAAACTCAACTTCTCGGAGAGTTCGACCCTTGCCCGCCAATTTGAGGAGGGTGGATTCGTTCGTGTAGCCCCGACGGAGGAGTCGGATATTTGCGTAATAAACAGCTGTTCGGTGACTGAACATGCCGACAAGAAATGCCGTAATATTATCCGAAAACTTCACCGTCGTAACCCCTCGGCAATCATTGCTGTGACCGGTTGCTATGCGCAACTTAAACCGAATGAAATAGCCGGAATAGACGGAGTTAATATAGTGCTGAGCAATAACGATAAAGGCGATTTATATAAACGAGTTGTTGAACTTATTGAGCGGGGGCGTGTGCAGCAAGTTTTTAGCTGCGATGTCGAGCATTTGACGCGCTTTTTTGCAGCCTTCTCGTCGGGTGATCGCACACGTACTTTTTTGAAGGTGCAGGATGGTTGTGACTACAAATGTGCTTACTGTACGATTCACTATGCTCGCGGTTCGAGTCGCAATATTCCGATTGCCGAGATTGTTGCCCAAGCCGAGCAGATTGCCGCTGCCGGTCAGCGAGAGATTGTGATTACGGGTGTCAACACTGGTGATTTCGGACGCACTACGGGCGAAAAATTTATAGATCTGTTGCGTGCGTTGGATAAGGTTGAGGGTATCGACCGCTATCGTATATCCTCGATCGAGCCCAATCTGCTTACGGATGAGATTATCGCCTTCTGCGCCTCGTCAACGAAATTCCAGCACCATTTTCACGTCCCTCTTCAGAGTGGTTGCGATAAGATTTTGGGTGCTATGCGTCGCCGTTACACTACGGCCAGGTATGCCGAACGTATAGCTGAGGTGCGTCGTCTGATGCCTGATGCGTTTATCGGTATAGATGTGATTGTGGGCTTCCCGGGAGAGAGCGAGGAGGATTTTCGTGCCACATACGACTTTTTGGCAGAGATTAAGCCTGCGTTTATCCATATATTCCCCTTTTCGGAGCGTCCGGGGACACCCGCAATTGATATGCCCGATAAGGTTCCGGCCTCGGTGGCGACCGAGCGGGTTAAACGTCTTGAGGAGTTGTGTGCACGGCTGCATTATGAGTTTTGTTCTAAAACTTTAGGTGAAGAGCATATTGTGCTGTTTGAGAGCACGATGCGAGGTGGATTTATGACCGGATTTACGGGCAATTATGTCAAAGTAAAGGTTCCGTACGACCGCTCGCTTATTAATGAGTTGTGTCGTGTTCGTATCGTCGATGTTGCGCCTACGGGTGAGGCTGTGGGTGAAATTGTCGGTATTTGATGATTTAATTGTCAATTTTCAATTGTCAATTACCAATTATTTCTTAATTTTGTCAAAAATTGTGGAATTATGAAGGGAATTCGTAAAAGAGTAACCATAGGATTTATGAGCATTGTGACCCTGCTATTCTTCTCGGGCATGGTGTCACTGTTTGAGCTGGGTCACTTGAGTACTGATGCCGAGGCTATTCTCGATAATAGCCATCGCAATATGGAGCTTGCAAAGGGGATGTTCTCATCTCTGCATAAGCAGAATTATGCCGTAGCAGAGGTGGCGGTGCTTGGTAGTGCGAGTAGTGACTCCTTAAGCCGAGAGGGGCTTATCTATCTCGAGAACTCGCTGGCAGCTGCCTATGACCTCTCGAAGGGAGGAGCTCATCTCGATTCGCTGACTGTTACGGTGGCAGAGTTGCGCCGATTGACTAATGAGATGCTTGCAGCACTGAATGATACCCTACCGTCGTCATTTGACCGCGTGTGGTACAACGATGTGTATATGCCCGTGTCGTCAAAAGTTTCGGAGCAGATTAACGACTACATGTCTGCAACTCACGAAGGGTTGACTACGCGTGCCGAGCAGCTCGATCACAATGCCTACCGTGCAGTTATGCCGGTGCTTATTTCGCTTCTGGTGATGATTGCCATTGTGCTGATGCTCTATTACTTCATTACGATATATTGCGTCAATCCGGTGCTTTCGCTACGCAAATCGCTTGCAGATTGGTTGGCATTCCGTCTGCCGTTTGCTCCGAAGTCGGAGTGTCGCGACGAACTACTCGAACTGAAGGAGGATATCGAAACTCTGATTAACCAAAGCAAGCAAACGAAGGCTTAGATCACTATGCGGTTTTACGTTATACTACGATACTCGGGCATGGTGATGCTCTTTGCCGCACTCTTTATGGCAGTGTCGGCCGTGGTATCGTTTCTTAACGGGATGGACTCATCGTTCTATCCCCTCGTCCTGTCGGCTCTGCTTACGGCATTGCTGGGTGCCTTCCCTCTGCTCTTTGTTCCACGCAGTGAGCAG
>JAFQFG010000129.1 GCA_017398695.1 Alistipes sp. | reverse complement strand
CTGATGCTCTCTTTTTGGAGTTTCAACAAAATCCCCTACCTTTGTGGTACACAAACGAACGTTTCAAGGCAGACAGAATGAAAAGAGCCATATACATAGTGACGATTTTGTGCGCACTCCTATCTATCGCGAATAGGGCGATAGCACAGCGCGTTGCACTCGAGGAGCGTATTCCCAAAATCAAAGCCGACAAATGGCTTGATGACAATGAGCCATCTGAAGCTCGCTATACCTACATCGAGTTTGTCCACTCCAAGACCATTCCCTGCATTCGCACGTTCCTTAAAATCAAAGAGGATCACGACCACTTTGGCAAAGATTTACAAGCCATAATCATCACCAAGGAGGAGCCTAAGGATATTAGTCCTGCACTTCGTGAATGTGTTACCGAGCACATTAATGTTGCGTTCGATACCGAGGGTGAAATTTTCCGAGAGTTTCGGGTGCGATACGTACCGTTCGGCATAGTCATTGACCAACGCCGCAGAGTATTATGGTTCGGAAATCCTATAACTGTAGACGAGGACTTTTTTAGCAAGATAAAACTATAACATTATGATACACACCAAAATAGAGCATTTCGAACGCGAGTATGCCGATACTCACCACGATACGGCACTCAATGTCACCGAAGGTGTCTCGGATCAGCCGATAGTTAATCCCTATTTCGTTCGCAAAAAGCGTCGCAAGCTCACAACCGATGAGTATGTTGCCGGCATTCTTGAGGGAAATATAACCACCCTTTCGCAAGCCATCACCCTTATCGAGAGCAACAATCCCGACCACTATGCGCAGGCACAAGAGATTATCGAACGATGCCTACCCCACTCCGGCAAATCGGTGCGCATCGGCATCACGGGTGTTCCGGGAGCCGGCAAGTCGACCTTTATCGAGGCCGTAGGCAATATGGTCACCTCGTTGCACCACAAGTTGGCAGTCCTCGCCATTGACCCCTCTTCGGAGCGCAGTGGAGGTTCGATTTTGGGAGATAAGACCCGCATGGAGAGCATCGTTCACAATCCCGATGTCTTTGTCCGCCCCTCACCTTCGGCAGGCTCGTTAGGTGGTGTGGCTCGCAAGACCCGCGAGTCGATAATCCTCTGCGAGGCAGCGGGTTTTGATGTGATTTTCATCGAGACTGTTGGTGTCGGCCAGTCTGAGACAGCAGTACATTCGATGGTAGATATGTTCCTGATGTTACAGATTTCGGGAGCCGGTGACGAGCTGCAAGGCATCAAGCGCGGCATTATGGAGATGGCCGACATGATGGTTATCACTAAGGCTGATGGCGAGAATGTTCACAAGGCACAACTTGCGAAGGCTCAATATCAAAACGCGCTTCACCTCTTCCCTCTGCCCGAGTCGCAGTGGAGAGCAAAGGTCTTCACCTGCTCATCGGTCGACAAGGTCGGCTTGGAGGAGGTTTGGAATGGCGTGGAGGAGTATCTCGAGCACATTGAGGCAAATGGTTATTTCCAGTCGAACCGCAACCGCCAGAATAAGTACTGGATGTACGAGACCATCAACGAAACGCTCAAAAACAACTTCTATCGCAATCCCGCCATCGAGGCTTGCATCGAGAGTGTCGAGCAGCGTGTTTTGGATGCAAAACTCTCATCCTTCATCGCAGCGAAGGAGCTGTTGGACATCTATTTCGGGAAATAGCCGATTGCGTTGACAAAAATAACAACGGGTATTCGAAAGCGATACCCGTTGTTATTGTTTTTAATATTTACTCTTTTTCGAAATAAAATCCCGATTTCAGAAATCTCGCAGCGGCCATAATAAGCATCGGGCCAAGACCCGAGTAGAAAATTGCCGTGAATTGTATCGGGACAGACGGAATGTACTTCATCGCCACTCCCAACCCCATCATAAAGAGTATAAGAATCCACCCTCGCAACGGAAATACAAGCCACACAGCAACCCGCGTTGGTAACGCCGCTATTCGGGCAGTATATTTTTTGACAATTTTACGAAATACCAAATAAAAGAACACCGCAACACACAAGGTCATAACAAGCATCCACCACATTTCGGATATTGGCAGTGCTGCGTAAGCTCTTACTCCTTTTATGGCAATCATTACACCCGGAACGCCCCAAATAAGAGCGGCAATCGGATATAGAATTTTTCTACAAACCTTCAATGCTAATAGTTATTAAAGTTGTATTTTCCTCTCAGTTCCTCTCGCTCTGCTTCTGTCAGAGAGTTAAAATAGCCCTTCCACCCGGGGCAGAAATTGATATGCCAACGCCAAAATCGGCCTACAAATGATTTGGGTTTTTCCTCGTACTTCTTTCTCATCGGGCAAGTTGCACACTTGTAATTTCCCATACTTCTCTAAAGACTAAAAGGTTTTTATCATCTTGTTTAGCAACGCATACAATTGCATTGCTTCTTCGTTCTCGAGTTTTACACATTGTGCCATACGTGTCGGCACATCAGAGAGCAGGTCGTGTAGTTTTTCACCCTCTTTGGTTATCGACACCACAACAACACGTTCGTCATCCTTAGATCTCGCTCTCAATAACCAACCAGCTCCCCGCAAATTACTTCATAAAACACACTATAAATATCGCTCTTTCAGCAACTCAACCAGCTCGGGCACACCGACTGCCGCACGGGCTTGGATATGGGTCACATGGTTGCGCACCAATGAGAGATTGGGCGTTGCAGGATCAACTAAAAATATCGGGACTTCGGGTCGAATATAGTGCACCAACGATGCTGCAGGATAGACCGCAAGCGAGGTACCTACCACAACCATCACATCTGCAGTAGCAGCAATCTGCGTTGCCACCTCAAACATGGGCACCGCCTCACCGAAAAAGACTATATGAGGTCGCAGAGGAGCCCCATCCGGAGCAACATCCTCCAGGCGTTGCTCCCACCCCTCAATCGGAACGATCAGGTCGGGATTGCGCATCGAACGCAACTTCGTAAGTTCTCCGTGCAGATGAGTAACACGTGACGAACCGGCTCTCTCATGCAGATTATCGACATTCTGCGTCACCACCTCGACATCAAACAACTGCTCCAGCTCGGCAATGGCGTAGTGCGCAGCATTAGGCTCCTTCTCGAAGAGCTCCTTGCGACGCTTGTTGTAGAACTCGACAACGGTTGCCCTGTCGCGCATAAGCGCCTCGGGTGTACATACATCTTCAATGCGGTAGTTTGCCCACAGCCCATCTGCATCACGGAAGGTCGCAATACCGCTATCGGCACTCACTCCGGCACCTGTAAAGACCACTATTTTAGTCCGTTTCATCACATTTCGATTTATAGAAGGTTCAAAATCTCTTCGGGATGGTCGACAATCACATCGGCACCACTCTCTGCCAGCTCCTCACGTGAGCGAAATCCCCAAGTCACTCCGACTGCACGCACCCCTGCAGCATGAGCGGTCTGCATATCGACTCCCGAGTCGCCAATGTGGAGCGTTTCGCTCGGCTCAACGCCTGCAGCCTCGATTATTTCGAGGTCGATTTGCGGATCGGGTTTGAGCGGAACACCCACTCTCTGTCCGAGCACTGCAACAAACTCGACATCAGGGAAGAATGAGCGTATAAGCCGCTCCGTACCGGCTTGGAACTTATTGGAAGCCACGGCAATCTTCACACCACGCTCCGTCATTGCATTAATCAATTCCGGAATGCCATTGTAAGGATGAGTATGGAGGTCGATATGGTCGAGATAGTAGGCTACAAAATCTCGACGCACCTTCTCGACATACTCCGGCAAGCGCATCTGCTCGGGGATTGCAGCCTCGACCAGACGCAGTATTCCGCGGCCGACCATTTGGCGATATTCATCGGTAGTATGTTGTGGCAGACCATTCATCTGCATCACCGCATCACAACTTGCCGCAAGGTCGCCAATCGTATCGAGCAGCGTACCATCAAGGTCAAAAATCGCAAGTTTTACCCTTCCCATACACCTTCTTGTAATAGAGTTATCATTTTACGTATAGAATGGTGCTGACCTTACGTTCAGCGACCTTATCCCAGGTCGAACCGCTGTTGCAAACATGGTTTACGACTCCCCTATCCTTGACATACATTGTCGTGGAGCCTCCACCGTCGAGGTTGAGAGCATGCTTTGCGCCCAAAAGATGCATAAGTTCCTGCAACATAGCGGTGCTCATACCAATGGCCTTGCCCGAAAAGCGTCCATCAACGGTCACAAACAACACTCGACCGTCCTCCGTTACACCGACAATGGTGCGCGGGTGCTCGACATTGCAATGGTCTACATCCGCCTGTATCAGGTCCTCGCCATCGAGAATCAAGAGCGGACCACAGCATTGTATGTTATCATCGGGCAGAGTTGCCGCATCCGCATTATTACTCACGCCCTTGATATTGGGAACATTGTTATTGAAAACATAAACGCCATTGTTGAGATAGTATTGGTTTGCGGAATAGTTACCACCAGGGCACTTATCCACTCCGTCAATCCTCACAAATCCGCGAGAAATATCACCGAAATAGGCCGCATTTATACCGACAAGAGCATCGACCGACTTACTCGTGTCGCTCGTAGTGGAGAGAGCCGGAGGCAGCGCAATACCCAACTTATTTTTCGACGAGGGGGTGATGCTGACAACATTTATCGAGCGCGGTGCATCGTGCCAACGAGTCTCTAACTGCTTCCACACCACTCCATTGCGGAGAGTTATAACCTTGGCATTCTGGAAGAGCAATACCGAGTCGCAACGAACCTTGTCGTAGTATATCGCCCTCTTGTTTGACTCTTTTTCATTCACCGTAACAGCGATAACCGCGTAATCGGTATCGAGTCGCGGAGTCCTGACAACAAGCTGTTCTGTGGATGCCGACAAGATATTTACCTCCGTATCATTAAACATTACAACATTATCACTCTTCGTCTCGGCAAAGTTACGACCACTGATGACAACCTCCTGGTCGAAGACCGCTTTGTTGTTGAATTTCGTGGAGTAGCTTGTGATTTCGGGGGCTGCAACCTCTTCGACTCCACCGGTTGTTCCCTCCGTTCCGTCAGCACCCTCGTTGCCCATATTTTCTTTCTCGCACGAGTGGCAGATCACTGATGCGCACAAAAGTATGGCATATAAAAAAGTCCTCAAATAGTTCATATTTCGCAATTTAACAGATTTATTACAAATCAAAAAAACGGTTGCACTGCTACTGCAATGCAACCGCAAATATACAAAAAAATCGGTATAAGACAGCCTACTCTTCAACTATTTGATCAACCGTAAACGCTCCTCCATAGAGTCCGACTTTTGCCGTTTTACTGTACCCCTCACCAATAATGACTATTCGAAAGTTGCCTTCGCTTCGTGGGGGCAGATGCACCTCGACTCGCTCCTTTTCGGGACGAACTATGGTGCAGTAGTCACTGATGCTACGACTGTAAGGAATTGTCTGGTCCTCTTTGCGAACATCTATTTTGAAAAACAACTTCCCGTCAACGTACGCTGTAATGTTCCATATTTGGGTAAAATCCTCCACATACGACACCGCCACCCCACCTTCGGGACCGAGGGTAGCCTCGTTCGGGGAAAACCTGAGCACTCCGCTATTTTCCACCGTATGCACAGGTCTCTCACATGATATTGCAAGTATTGCCAACACTAATAATATAACATTTCTCTTCATAATTAAACTTTTTTAAACTACTCTTGTGAATTTGGGGCAGTAATATTATTAATCATTTGAACATCTTCCGTATATTGATCAAATGCATCACTGAAATAATATCCATTATATCCATCGCCCCATCCCCAGTTGCAGTGGAGTGTTAATTGTATATCGGTCGTGAAGAATAGCCTTGATAAATCCAAATTCCATTACCAGGTGTTCGATGCGTGACACCCTTTTCATCTATTCCGCCAAGTGCTATAAAAAGAGCATGGCGCTGTTCTGTGGGAAATATACTAATATTCATCTTTTTAGCAGACACATGTTCTATTTCACACAATTTAGTCTTTATACAATAAGGATAATGCGATGTGTCGGGTAAAAGATAGTCATTAGTATAAACTTTATTCCTTTCTCCCTGATCATCAACCACATAAATTCCCATATATACTATTTCACAATGGGCAGTAACAGAAATTTCTCCACCTTCAAGTCCCATATCCACATATTCCGGACTAAATCGATTGAACCAATCACCACACAACTGTTTCTGGCAACCAGCAAACAGCAATATTACTGCGATTATCAAAAATTTTCGTTTCATTATTCAAAAGATATTAGTAGTGAATATTTGGGATTATTTGTACATTATCGTAGTCATGAGTTTCCTGAGGTTGATTTCTTTCTCTAAAAAAGAAAGAATCTTCTAAACAATAGCAATTATAATACGATCCCCATCCCCAATTGCAATGTACATAATGTTGGTATTCAGTGATTGTTTTGTACAAACTATAAGGAGGTTGCATATTATAGTAGTAATTAACATTTTTGTTTTTTAGATAACCATCTATAACCCACATATGTCCAACTCCTCCGTCCACATTATCTCCACGTGCCAAAATAGGTCTTTGTAGCCCTAGATACAACTTGGCTCGCACATCACTATATGTTTCATAAGAAGAAACGCTATATCCAAATGCTCTCAGTGCTTGTTTCGCTTCAGAGTTTGTGGCCGTTGTGACCTTTGTGCCATAATCAGCATTTGCTTCTCTTCCAACCTCTCTAACAACGCGCGCGGCATAGTGCAAAGAATCCTCCATTGCTCCGGACTCGACCAAAGTCCAATCAATCGAATATCCATTTACCACCGGTGGATATTTATGATACGCCATAATTTGCGCGATGGCAATAGGAACACATCCTGCCACTGCTATTGAGTCGTTAATAACGGGACAATAATAGTTATATGGGAGCCTTTGATGCCACTCAGTTGATAATAGTGG
>JAFQFG010000128.1 GCA_017398695.1 Alistipes sp. | reverse complement strand
TGCACGCTTTGTCACGGTCTGACGAATTCTCTTCTTCGATGACTTGTGGTTTGCCATAGTTTTTACTTTTTTTTATTTTTCTAACTTTGTATTCCAACTTTTCGGACCGATAGTGCGTCCGTCCACGCTCTGAGGTGTTGCTACCTCAACGAGTGCCACATGAGCACCCAATCTTATCTTATTCGCACCCTGTCAAACACCGCAAAGGTGTAAGTCATTGTAGCCCATAGGAGAGTCGAACTCCTCTTTCAAGAATGAAAATCTTGCGTCCTAGCCGATAGACGAATGGGCCTCTACCACTAATTCCCCGTTATGGGGTTATTTAGCGGGGCAAAGATAGTGCTTTTTTTTTAATCTGCAATTCTCTGAAGAAAAATATGTTGATTTTTAGGCGCTGAACAACTTTTTGGTTCCGCTGCCAACCAACTTTTCTCTGCCCTCTGCCCTCTGCCCTCTGTTCTCTGTCCTCTGTCCTCTGTACTCTGTACTCTGTACTCTGTACTCTGCCTACTCCTCCTTAAATCCTTGTGCTTTGAGGCGTATATCCGAACCGTCGGGCGTGACGAGTGCCGCACCCGTACTCTCGGCTGTGATGTGTCCGATAACATCAATGCCACCCATGCGCATAACCTTCTCCTGCATTGCAAGCGGTACCGTGAAGAGCAACTCGTGGTCTTCGCCGCCATTGAGTGCTGCCACCACAGGATCGGCGTGCATCTCTTCGGCCAAAGCCGATGTCTGCTTGGCGATGGGTATACGTTCGAGGTAGATGCGTGCCCCACACTTCGACGAACGGCATATCTGGAGCATGTCGCTGGCGAGTCCGTCCGAGAGGTCAATCATTGCGGTCGGCACTATGCCCTCTTCGGCAAGTTGCTCGACAACATCCTTGCGTGCGCGAGGCTTCAGGTACTTCTCGAGCAGATACTCATACCCCTCGAACTGCGGTTCGGGATTGGCCACGTCACGCAATACGCGCTTTTCGCGCTCGAGCAGGTGCAGACCCATATATGCAGCTCCGAGGTTACCCGTGATGCATATCAGGTCGTTGAGTTGCGCTCCCGAACGGTAGACCACTGCCTCCTTCTTGGCTCGGCCGATGGCAGTGAGGCTTATGGTAAGACCTGTCATCGAGGCCGAAGTGTCACCTCCGACGAGGTCGATACCTTGCTCCTCGCAGGCGAAGTGCAGACCTTCGTAGAGGTCATCAAGTGCCTCGACGGGCAGCTTTGCCGATACACCGAGTGAGAGCATAATCTGCTCGGGACGTGCGTTCATTGCCAGAATGTCGCTGATGGCAACGGTTACGGCCTTGTAGCCGAGGTGTTTGAGTGGGAAGTAGGTGAGGTCGAAGTCGATGCCTTCAAGCAACGTGTCGGTCGAGATTACCAGCACCTCCCCGTTCCCTGCCTCGATGACCGCAGCGTCATCACCGACTCCGTGAAGGGTCGTTGCGTGTTTGGTTGTAAACTTCGATGTCAAGCGGTCGATAAGTCCGAACTCGCCCAATTCCGATATCTCGGTGCGCTTCTTCTCTGCCATGCTACTATATACTATTATAAGTTTTGTCGTGTTGGTTGTTAAGTGGCAACAAAGATACTAATTTCCGCTGAAAGGATGCTCTTTCGAGTGCTTTTTTGTAGGTGTTGGGCAAGAATATGTATGAGAGAGGGGATTTCTTTCGAAAAAAATTGTATTTTTGTGGGTATGAATAGTGAAAAATTGATTTTTGTAACCAACGACGATGGCTATCAGTCGAAGGGTTTTGCAGCTGCTATAGAGGTGGCTCGAAAGTTCGGACGTGTAGTGGCCGTGGCTCCCGAACGCGCGCAAAGCGGTATGAGCCAGGCGATAACGATGTATAATCCGGTCTATCTGAAGAAGGTGCGCGAGGAGGAGGGGGTTGAGATTTACTCGCTCTCGGGTACGCCTGTGGATTGTGCCAAGATGGCTTTTGACTATATGTTCGAGGATCGGATTCCCGACCTCGTGATTTCGGGTATCAACCATGGCTCGAATGCTGCGGTCAACGTGCTCTATTCGGGTACGATGGGCGCTGCCATTGAGGGTAGCTTCTATGGGTGCCCGTCGGTGGGTCTGTCGGTCACGAGCCACGACCCTGATGCCGACTTTACGGCAGCAGTGCACTATGGCGAGCAAATTGTACGTTCGGTGTTGGAAAACGGTGTGCCCACTCCGCTGTGTCTGAATGTGAATGTCCCTGATATCCCCTTCGAGCAGGTGCGCGGAGTGAAGGTGTGTCGTCAGACGCGCGGATATTGGCGCGAGGAGTTCTTCTGCCGTCAGGATCCCCACAACCGCCAATATTTTTGGCTTACGGGCGGATTTTGCAATGCCGAGCCCGATGCCGAGGATAGCGACGAATGGGCATTGGCGCACGGCTACGTGGCAGTGGTGCCTGTGCAGGTCGACATGACCGACTATCAGAAGATGGCAGTGCTCAGCAAGGCGCTCGAAGAGAGGTAGGCTTGGAGATTAAATGGCCAATAGTCAATGGCCTGCAATAAATGGCTGATGGCTTGTTGCATCTGTTGCACATTGCACGCCCATGCAACACGCAACAGCCTGCCACAGAATTGATAATTGAAGATTGATTGAGGAGAGCTGATTTTGAATTTTGAATTTTTAATAGAGGCTGTATTGGTGGTGTCGCTTGTCGTTCAGGCGGTGGCGACCGTCTTTGCCCTGCGGTTGGTGCGTAGGACGAAGTACAATGTTGCGTGGATATTGATGATCTTCGGCTACCTGATAATCTCGGTGGTGATGTTCCTGCAGTTGCGTATGTACAACGGCAAGATCGACATATCGCCACGTGCTGTTGTCGCCATCTGCTCGCTCTCGACAATATGCATCTCGGTGGGAGTGATGTTTGCCCATCGCATGTTCAAATATATCGACCGACTCAATCGCCAGCGTGCACTGCTCAACAAGCGACTGCTGACAGCGGTGCTGCGTGCCGAGGAGAAGTCCAAGTCGCGATTTGCCAAGGAGTTGCACGACGGTATGGGTCCTCTGCTCTCGTCGGCAAAGATGTCGCTTACGGCTCTCGGGTCGGCACGCGACGAAAGGCAACGAGCCGAGATTGTGGCCAATACGACCTATGTAATTGACGAGGCCATACGCTCCGTGCGCGAGATTTCAAACAATATGCAGCCTCAGGTGCTCCACGATTTTGGACTGGCGCGTGGCGTGCAGAACTTTATTAACAAGAGTGTGGCCATTCACGATGTTAAGATGCGATTTACGACCAATCTGCGAAGTGAACGCTTCGACTCGGATGTCGAGATTGTGATGTATCGCGTGATTTGTGAGCTTATCAATAACTCGCTTAAGCACTCGAAGTGCCACTCGATAAACCTATCGTTGGCGTTGACCAATGGTGAACTGTCGCTGGAGTATACCGACGATGGCAAGGGCTTCAATCCGCAGGCGATGATTGATTGCGGCATGGGACTGTCGAACATCTCGTCGCGTGTGAACTCGCTGAACGGTGTGCTCGAGATAACGAGCGCCAAGGGCAAGGGTATGCGGGCATCCGTGAAGGTCGATGTCGGCGGTTCGGGGCACGAAGCGACATTGTAGTTAAAACCGAGAGCCGGATATGGATGATGTGAGGATAATACTTGTTGATGACCATGCACTCTTTCGCAATGGGCTGAATACGCTGCTTTCGATGCGTGAGGGGTATCGCGTAGTGGGAGAGGCTGGCGATGGCCGAGAGTTTTTGGCTATGCTGCCGATGACGGCAGCCGATGTGGTCTTTATGGATATCTCGATGCCGAATATGGGTGGTGAGGAGGCTACGCGCGAGGCGTTGGCTCTGCGTCCCGAATTGAAGATTGTGACTCTCTCGATGTTTGGCGATGAGGGGTACTATACCCGCATGGTTGAAGCGGGGGCCAAGGGCTTTCTGCTGAAGGATTCCGCCATTGAGGAGGTCTTTGAGGCTATAGATGCGGTGGTGGCGGGAGGTGACTACTTCAGCCAGGGTTTGTTGTCGTCTATGTCGCACCAGCTGCGCAGCACGAAACGCTCCTCGGAGGAACTGTCGGCTCGCGAGATTGAGATATTGCTCTGCATCTGTCGCGGACTATCCAATCAAGAGATTGCCGATGAACTTTTTATATCAAAACGTACGGTCGATGCCCATCGTGCCAATATCCTCGAGAAGACCGGATGTCGCAATACGGCCAGCCTGGTCGTATATGCCATTCGCAATAGACTTGTGGAGTTGTAGTTGTTGGCCCTGTCTGCCATTGTCTGCATTACGTCTGTTGCACCCGTTACATTTTGCACACCCGTGTAGCCACGAAACGCTCAAAACCTTTTGAAATCGGAGTAGTGAGTTCGGCAGAAGGGACAGTAGATGTCGTAACTCGCTGTGTGGTAGATATTCCCACATTTGGGGCAGACCAAGTACTCCATAACACCCTCCGATGGGCTACTCCTACGGCCGGAGTGCTCGAGCAGCTCTATATGCCGGCGGTTACTGCCGTCAATCCATATAAATATGCGTGCTACATATCGGTTGCCACTCTCGATGGCTCGAGTTGCTGCGCTACCCTGCGATAGGCGGTGGCGTGTGCGAACCGAGGTGAGGGTATGGCTGAGATTGCCGGCTGTAGTAGTAGTGGTATCCGTATCGGTTGTGGAGTCTGTGGTAGCCTCGGGTGGAGTGTAGCTGCTGCCAAAGAGCTTGAGGGCTCGGGCGCACATCTGCTCATGTATGCGCTCCGACTGCGCAAGAGCCTGGAAGAGATGCTCTCGCGAGGCGTCATGGTCGATGGCCGCCTGACGGGCATACGCATCGTAGTGCAGGCTCTGTATGTAGGCTGCCGAGGAGGCGGTTTGTAGGTCGTCAATGGTGGTTTGCCACTGCGATTCCATGCTCCTTCCCTCCATCTTTGAGCGCACGTGAAGGGTGGCCAGCAGTGCTGCACCGGCAAAGATGCAGAAGAACATTATTGCTATATTGCGTGGCTTCATAGGTTTGTGCTCTATTGGTCTTGTAGCCACACATGAAAAAAACGTGCCCAACTTCTCTCCTCGGCATGAGTAGCGTGCAGGAAGTTGTTGTAGGTTGTTGTGCTGTTGCATTGTGTGGTGTGCAGAGTGCAACCAATGCAACGGGACTATTAACAATTAAGCCCCTCACGAGGGGCTTAATTGTTGATTGAACTGCGACCTATAATCTTGCCTTAATGGCCTTCGACTCCTCCTCATATCCGGGCTTGTCGAGCAGGGCAAACATATTCTTCTTGTAGGCCTCGACACCAGGCTGGTTGAAGGGGTTGACACCGAGCATGTAGCCACTGATACCGCAAGCCTTCTCGAAGAAGTAGAGCAGGGCACCGATGGTGCGGGCCTCGATTGTGGGCAGGGCGATGCGGATATTGGGAACATTACCGTCAACGTGAGCCAGCTGCACGCCCAACTCAGCCATGCGGTTCACCTCCGAGATGCGTTTGCCGGCCAGGAAGTTCAGACCGTCGAGGTTCTCCTTGTCGGCCTCGATGACCACTTTGTGCGCGGGGTTCTCCACCGAGATGATGGTCTCGAAAAGAGTGCGCTCGCCCTCCTGGATATACTGACCCATCGAGTGAAGGTCGGCAGTGAGGGTTACGCTTGCGGGGAAGATACCCTTGCCATCCTTGCCCTCGCTCTCGCCATAGAGCTGCTTCCACCACTCGTTGATATACTGCAACTTGGGCTCGTACGAACCGAGAATCTCGATCTTGCGACCCTCGCCATAGAGTGCGTTGCGAACGATGGCATACTGCGCTGCGAGGTTCTCCTCGATAGCCACCTCTGCCGAGGTAGCCTTCTCCATCTCGACAGCACCGGCTACCAAAGCCTCGATGTCGACACCGCCCACTGCCAACGGCAACAAGCCTACGGGAGTGAGTACCGAGAAACGACCACCTACATTGTCGGGAATAACGTACGAGGGGTATCCTTCATTGTCGGCCAGAGTCTTGAGTGCACCACGGGCTTTGTCCGTAACGGCTACGATGCGCTCGCGAGCCTCCTCCTTGCCGTAGCGACGCTCAATCTCCTCCTTGATGATGCGGAAGGCGATGGCGGGCTCGGTGGTGGTTCCCGACTTCGAGATTACGATTGTGGCAATCGAGTACTCCTTCAGAGCCTCGAGCATCTCGAAAGTGTAATCCTCCGAGATGTTCTGACCTGCGAAGATTACGGTCGGGTTGTCGTGTTTCTTGTGGAGGAACTCAAACGAGTTGCTCAGCGCATCGAGCACAGCCTTGGCACCCAGGTATGAGCCACCGATGCCGATGCAGATAACCACCTCAGCTTTTGCACGAAGCTTGTCGGCCTGAGCCTTGATGGCTGCGAGCTCAGCTGCGTCAATCGACGAGGGAAGAGCTACCCAACCCAAAAAATCGTTGCCGGCACCCTCACCGGTGTGGAGCATCTTGTTTGCAGCCGCAGCCTTGGCATAGAGCTCGGCTGTGGGGGTAACACCCGCCTTGCGGATGTCGAGTTTCATCAATTCCATAGCGTTTTTGTTATAATATTCTGTTGTTTCAAATCGTTCTATCGGTCCTTACAAGCAGCTTGTCGAGACCGGTGAAATTTTCGCCCACAAATGTAGCTAAAATTTCGTAAAAAAATCGCAAAAGATATCTATCTTTTTACTATCTTTGCCCAAGATTGTGACATTGTGCGTGCGGGGGCTGTGTCCGCATGGGTATAGTGTTGATGATCAGATGATTGAAAAAATTAAAAATTATATAGATTATGGGACTTTTTTCATTGACACAGGAGTTGGGTATCGACCTTGGTACTGCCAACACTCTGATTATTCACAACGATAAGGTTGTGGTGGATGAGCCGTCGATTGTGGCTATTGATGCGCACTCCGAGAAGTTGGTTGCCATCGGCCATCAGGCTCGTCAGATGCACGAGAAGACCAACCCTCGCATCAAAACCATCCGACCTCTGAAGGATGGTGTTATTGCCGATTTCAATGCTACGGAGTTGATGCTGCGTGGCATGATCAAAAAGGTGCGCATGTCGGGCAGCCTCTTTTCGCCCTCGTTGCGTATGGTTATCTGCATTCCGTCGGGATCGACCAATGTGGAGATACGTGCCGTGCGTGACTCGGCCGATCGTGCGGGTGCGCGTGAGGTCTACATGATTTTCGAGCCTATGGCTGCAGCTTTGGGTGCAGGTCTGGATGTCGAAGCTCCCGAGGGTAATATGATTATCGATATCGGTGGTGGTACATCGGAGATTGCCTGCATATCGTTGGGCGGTATTGTCTACTCGGAGTCGATCAATGTGGCGGGTGATGTCTTCACAGCCGACATTCAGAACTACGTGCGTCAGCAGCACAATATCCGTATCGGAGAGCGTACAGCCGAGGCCATCAAGTGCTCGATTGGCGCTGCTGTGCCCCAGCTCGACGAGGAGCCCGAGGATTATATCGTTACAGGTCCCAATATGCTTACGGCACTGCCTCAGACCGTGTCGTTGAGCTCGAATGAGATTGCCTATGCGCTCGAGAAGTCGCTTGTGAAGCTCGATGCGGCACTGATGACCGTACTAGAGAATATGCCTCCCGAGCTCTATGTCGATATCGTGAAGAATGGAGTCTACCTTGCCGGTGGAGGTGCGCTGATTAAGGGTCTTGATAAGCGTCTGTCGGAGAAGACCGGTCTGCCGTTCCATATTGCCGAGGATCCGTTGCGTGCTATCGCTCGCGGTACGGGTATCGCGTTGAAGAATATCGATCACTTCTCGTTCCTGATCAAGGGATAGTTTTTAATTGACAATTGACAATTGATAGTTGATAATTGGCAATTGACGATTGTCGATTCTCAATTCGGAGTATGTATCGTTTATTGGAGTTTATACGCCGCAGCTATGTGACGTTGCTTTTTGTGGTTTTCGAGGTTATCGCTATCGGAATCTACGCACGTTCGACGTACTATACTCAAGCGACCCTGTTGGCGCGTGCTAATGCCTTAACGGGTGGATTGGCGGGTGCCATAACCGATGTGGGCGGATACTTTTCGTTGGCGCGCGAGAATAGGGCTCTCACTGCCCATGTCGCGGAGTTGGAACAGCGCTTGGCCTACTATGGCGGGTTGGTCGATACGACAGCCGTAATCGACATTGCCGAATTGCAGTATGAGTTTATGCCGGCACGTGTGGTGTCGAGCACAATCAATCGGACGCATAACTTCATAACGCTCAACAAGGGTCTGCGCGATGGGGTGATGAGTGATATGGCCGTACTCTCGCCTTCGGGTGAGGCTGTGGGTTACATCCTCGATTGCTCGGAGCGCTACTCGGTGGCTATCTCGGTGCTGAATACCTCGTTCCGTACGGGGTGTAAAATCAAGGGCGATGGCTACTCCGGCTCGTTGGAGTGGGATGGTGGCTCGACCTATGAGGTGACGATGCGCGAGCTGTCGAAGTATGCCAAGATTGAGATTGGGGCCGAGGTGGTGACAACCGGAGTGTCGCACTACTTCCCCTCGGATATGCTCATCGGCTGGGTTGAGAGCTATGAGCTGGATGAGTCGAAGACCTACTATAACGCTAAGGTTCGCTTGGCTGCCGACTTCTCCAATCTGCATAATGTGGTGCTGGTGAAGTATATCGACCGCAGTGAGGTTGTGGAGCTGGAGCGCAGTGCCAAGAGTAAAGTTTACTGATAAACGACTGTTGTGAAGATGTACCGTGCAGGATATTACATACTACTCTTTGCCGTAGCGGCTCTGTTGCAGATTTTCTTCTTCAACAGCCTTTCGTTGTGGTCGTGCTTTGCTCCGATGGTCTATATGGCATTTGTGTTGATGTTGCCGCTCAATGCCCCCTCGATAGCGGTCTTGCTGTCGGGCTTGGCGATGGGTGTGGTGATGGATTTCACGATGGGAACTGCGGGATTGAATACTATTGCCACGTTGGCTGTAGCCTATATGCGTCGTCCGGTGCTTAATCTGGTGCTTGGTGCCGAGGTTGTGCGCGATGGAGGTATACCTTCGGTGCAACGTATGGGCTCACGTCCGTTTTGGCAATATCTGATAATCATGGAGGTGTTGCATGGGGTTCTCTTTTTCGGCTTCGAGGCATTCACGACATCCTATCTCTGGTATCAATTCTTACGACTTACGGTTAGCACGCTGGCATCCATCCTCTTTGTGTGGCTGCTGATGCTGTTGTTCACGCCTAAACACTCTTCGCGATGAGTAGTCGGGGTGAGGGCTTTGCGCGGTTGCGCCATCTGCAATTTGTGGTGTTGTTCATCTTTGGAGCAATACTGCTGCGCTTGGCGTGGATTCAACTCTTCGATTCGAAATATAAGGATATGGCTCGCAATAATGTGTTGCGACACGTTGTGCTGTATCCTGCCCGAGGCGAGATTTACGACCGCAATGGGGAGTTTTTGGCGCAGAGCAGGGAGTGCTATGACCTGATGGTTGTCTATCGCGAACTGCCCAAGACGGGCTTCGATACGGTGCGACTGTGCCAGATGCTCGACATCTCACGCAATAAGCTCGAGCGCGAGCTCAACTCAGCACGCTATGCTCCGCGAGCAGCGCGAAGGATTGTGAGCTATGTGCCGAAGGAGACTAAACTGCTGCTCGACGAGTATAAGATTCCGGGATTCTATACGGTCTACCGCACCGTGCGCCAATATCCGCGTAAGGTGGGCGGTAACCTGCTTGGATATGTGGGTGAGGTTAGTGAGCAGATGCTGCGCCGATATGAGGAGTATGAGGTTGGTGACTATGTCGGACTCACGGGTGTTGAGGCGGCATACGAGAGTGTCCTGAAGGGTAAAAAGGGATTGCGTGTCGAGGAGATTGACGCCTATGGTGCAGTCAAAGGCTCGTATATGGACGGAGCTTTCGATACGATACCCGAGCATGGCAAATCTATCGTCTGCACGATAGATGCCCGCCTGCAACTCTTTGCCGAGGAGCTGATGGCAGGCAAGGTGGGTGCGGCGGTGGCCATTGAGCCATCGACGGGCGAGATATTGATGATGGTCTCGTCGCCTACGTACGATCCCGATGAGTTGGTTGGCCGCCAGCGCGGTAACAACTATATGCGCATGTTGCACAACAAACGTCGTCCGCTCTATAACCGAGCTGTGAAGGCGAAGTACCCTCCGGGCTCGACGTTTAAGTTGGTGCAGGGGCTTATCGGTATGCAGGAGGGTGTCTTGCGGCCAAGTCAGACCTATCCTTGCCACTTGGGTTATAGGGCTGGTCGAGTCTCGATGAAGTGCCACGAACACCGCTCTCCGGCCGACTTGTCGTATGCGGTGGCAACATCGTGCAATGCCTACTTCTGCTATGTTTTCCGCAATATCCTCGAGAATCCGAAATATGGCGGAGTGAAGAACGGCTATGATGTGTGGAAGGAGTATGTCGAGAGTTTCGGTTTTGGTCGTGACCTTGCGACCGACTTTTTGGGCGAGGGCTCGGGTTATGTTCCCGATAAGGAGTTTTATAACAAGCGCTATCGCGGCTCGTGGAATGCCCTTACGGTGCTCTCGCTCTCTATCGGACAGGGTGAGTTGGGATGTACACCGTTGCAGATGGCTAACCTCGCGGCCATCATCGCCAACCGTGGCTACTACTACCTGCCCCACATTGTCAAGAGTATCGAGGGTCAGGATTCGCTCGATAGGAGATTCTACGAACGCCACTACACGAAGGTCGATGCCAAGCACTTCGAGCCCATTGTGCAGGGTATGTGGCGCAGTGTGCATGTCGACGGAACATCGACATGGGCAAAGCTCGAGGGACTGGATGTCTGTGGTAAGACGGGTACTGCCCAGAACCCTCATGGTCAGGATCACTCGACATTCCTCTCGTTCGCCCCGAAGGATAATCCGCGCATAGCGATCTCGGTGTATGTCGAGAATGCCGGCTTTGGAGCCTCGATGGCGTTGCCTATCGCCTCGTTGCTCGAGGAGTTCTACCTTACGGGCGAGGTGAAGCGTCAATATATAGTCGACTACGTTAAGGGTAAAAACATCTACTATCCGCGCTATGATAGATAACGGACGACATAACCGCATTAACATCTTCGATGGTGTCGATTTCAAGACGGTGGCTCTCTACATCGCCTTGACCATCGTGGGCGTGCTCTGCATTACCTCGGCTTCGTACGATGCGGGTGAGGCGGAGTTCTTCTCGTTTGCGCACAACCATACCAAGCAGATGATGTGGGTCGGTGTAGCCTGGGTTACGGCCTTTGTGGTGATGTTGCTCGATAGTCGCTATTTCCACATGCTATCCTATCCGGCATACTTGGGCGGTATACTGCTGTTGGTGGCTGTATTGCTCTTTGGTCGCGAAGTCAATGGCGCGAAGGCGTGGTTTCAGTTCGGCTCGATAAGGGTGCAACCCGTGGAGTTTGCCAAAATAGCCATTGCGCTGGCTGTGGCGCGAATGATGAGTGGTTACTCCTTCTCGATAAATCGACCGAGCAATCTCTTTAAGCTTGGAGCGATGCTGCTCTTGCCGCTGGCGATTATCGTCTTGCAGAACGACACGGGATCCGGTATCGTGCTGGGCTCATTCCTCTTTGTCTTCTACCGCGAGGGACTGAATAAGTGGCTCTGCATCCCGATTTTGTTGGTGGCACTGCTTTTTATCGTGTCATTCTTGGTTACGCCTACGGCACTGCTCGTGTCGCTGATAGTGGTCTTCACCCTTTCGGAGATGATGATGAACCGCATTTGGCGAAGTCGTGTGGTGGCATTGGCCGCGGTATTCCTCGGCTCGATGGTGCTGCACTACCTGCTGAAGGTGTGCGGTGTGGAGTGGGAGTACTATATCTCTCTGATGATTGCTTCATTTGTGGGCGTGGCAGTGGCTGCTGTCTATGCTTTTCGCGCCAATCTGCGCAATATCTTCGTGCTGATTGCGCTCTATATGGCCTCTATGGTCTTTCTGCCCACCACCGAACATATCTTCAACAACATCCTTAAACCCCACCAGCAGAACCGTATTCTGGTCTTTCTCGGGGCTATTGAGGATCTGCGCGGTCAGGGCTACAATGTCCACCAATCGAAGATCGCTATCGGCTCGGGTGGCCTCTTTGGCAAGGGCTTTATGCAGGGTACTCAGATTAAGTACAATTTCGTTCCGGAGAAACATACCGACTTTATCTTCTGCACGGTAGGTGAGGAGTGGGGCTTTGTCGGTGCGTTTGTGGTGCTTGCGCTGATGTGCGCACTGATTTTGCGACTGATGAAGATGGGCGAGCGCAGTGGTGAGCCATTCACGCGAGTCTACTGCTATTGTGTTGCTGCGATACTGCTCTTCCATACATTGGTGAATGTCGGCATGACTATCGGACTGATGCCTGTGATGGGCATTCCGTTGCCATTTATCAGCTATGGCGGTTCGTCGCTCATTGCCTTTACGATTATGCTCTTCATTGCAATCAATCTCGATGCTTCGACCCGTACCGAGATCGGACGGAGAATTTAGCCGTCGGTCATCAGCTATTGGTCGCTATAACCCTTTTCGAGCTATCAGCCACGCCAGACGGTTGTAGATATTGAGTGCCGTAGCACGCCATCCGCCGGGTAGTGCATTCAGCAGTCGCACCTTGCGCAGAGCGCGACGATGCAGGCGAGTATAGCTGAAGAACTCCGCAGCACGTCGAGCCTCGGCTGTTCCACCCTTGACACTCTGAACAAGAGCCTTGCCCAACGCTACGCGAGCCAGATATTCGTTGCTCAGGTCGGTCGCAGTCGGATCGTACAGCTCCTCCAATGAGTAGCGGCTCTGCTCAGGACGATAGATTGCCGCCGAGCGATTCTCCCCACTACGCGAGTATTCGATAAGTGGCGCGGGCGATATGCAGACCCGTGATGTGCGAGCAATCTTGGTCCACAGATATTGATCCTCGCCCATGCGCATACCCTCGGGGAAACCGCCAAGACGAAGTGCCAGGGCGCGGTTGAGGGTCGTGGCAGAGGGTATGAGAACATAGTGTCGTTGCGACTCGGCAAAGAGGTCGACCACACCCTCCAGTCCCGGAGTGTCACCCACGACACGCTGTGAGCCGTCGACAACATAGAACCCCGTGGCGTAGGCTCCGCAGTCGGGGTAGGTGGTAATAAGACGGCAAATCTCGGCCATGTAGCCCGCCAACCACATGTCATCTCCATCGAGCAGGGCGACATACTCTCCCGAGGCAACCTCCATAGCTCGGTTGCGGGCAGCGCTCACTCCGCCATTAGGCTGACGGATAAGCCGTATCGAGGGGTGTTCCGCAGCTAAAGACTCGACTACATCGCCACTGCCGTCCGTCGAGCCGTCATCCACAACGATAATCTCGCGTGGGGCGGGCTCTTGCGATAGGGTCGACAAGATGGCACGGGTGATGCTTTCGCGCTTGTTGTAGAGCGGAATTACGACCGATATTTTGTTTGCTGTGTGCTGCATATTGCAAATGTAGCGATATTTTATTAGTTTTGCAATGTATGAAACTCTCGGAGAAGATAATTTTGGCTTTGCGCCACACTTTTGACACGGCTCTCTACTTCGCAGTGATGGCCGTGAAGGAGAATTTTCGCGACTATGTAGGTCGTGCTGGTCGAGGTGCAGCATCGCACGAACGGGTGGCAATACTCGGCAATGGTCCTTCGTTGGCGAGGGAGCTGCCCACGCTGCTGGAACGTAAATGCGAGTACGACTTTATGGCGGTGAATTTTTTTGCCGAGGATGAGCGTTTCGTGGAGCTGAAGCCTGCGTTCTATCTGCTTTCAGACCCTATGTTCTTCCGCGCTACGGCTATGCAGTCAAGGGTCGATGCCCTCTACCGTCTGCTGACGGAGCGTGTGACATGGCCGATGACGCTCTATGTCCAATACTATAACCCCGAACATTTCGACTACCGCGCTGCGCTCCCGAATGAGAATATACGCATCGTGCCGTTCCACACAACGCTCTATGAGGGATTTCCATCGGTGCGTCGATGGCTCTTCCGTCGCGGATTGGGTAGTGCCAATTATGGCACGGTGGTGCAGGTTGGCGAGTATATAGCTTTGCGACTCGGTTATCGCCGATTGGAACTCTATGGCGTGGATCACACTCTGCTTGATGGGCTTGTGGTCGATGCGGATAACCGCCTTTGCCGTCGTGATAGCCACTATTACGACACCACTCCCGCCGAGCCGAAGCCCATTATGAAGAAGGTGCCTGCCGAGCCCTACACCATGGCCGAGTATCTTGCCGAGACGGCTCAACTATTTCGTGGTCACGAGATCTTACGCGACTATGCCGACTCGCTCGGTGCCGAGATTATCAACTGTACTGCAGGGTCGATGATTGATGCGTATAAAAAACATCAGTCGACCAAATAGTTGTGATATTCGGACTCTTTTAGCTGCGGATTGAGAGAATCAGCTCTGCCATCTGAAAATCCTCGGGGTAGTCGATGTCGAGTCCTTCGATATGGTCTACGACAGCGATATGGGGGTTGTCGCCTATGCGGCGGCCATGCTCGCACCACATCTCACGTGAGAAGATAAAGAATGCGCTGGTCTCGACATAGACCGGCTCGATGGTCTGCGTGCGTGGAATGTTGTCGAGCGAGTAGTTCAGCGGCTTGCCCTCGAACCATGCGAAGGTCTGCACCCTCTCGGCACTGAATGCCGAGTCGGCCTCGCCCGAGTGGACCTTGCGCAGAGCCTCCTCGATGGTCGCACGACGGATGAAAGGCGATGTCGCGTGCGCCAACATATAGATGTCAGCCTCGACCTCGCGAGTGAAAGCATTGTAGATATCCTTGCCCAGCGTGGTGTCGCTGTCGAGTGAGGGGTCGCGACGAAGGAACTTCACCCCCTCGGGCAGAATTTCGCGTACCGACTCGTCACTGCAATAGACATACACCTCGTCAATGCCCTCGACCTCGACCAGAGTCTGCAGTATGTGACACATCAGGGGTTTGTCGCCCAGCAGACGCATATTTTTGCCGGCTACACGCTGTGAGTTAAGACGGATGGGTACAAATGCTACGGTTTTCATATTTTTTCTGACTTTTTTATTCTTCTGTTGTGGTGTCGCTCCGTTTCTCGCTACTGAACAAGCAGGTTGCATCCGCGAATTTCGCTACGGTCGATGCGCCCCTCGATGGCGAACGACCCATCATCGAGGATGCGACCCACGTCCTGCGTCTCGATGAAGGCGCAAGAGTAGATATTGGCCAGGTCGATGATGTTCACACCACCGCGTGAGCCCGTGGCGAGCATGCAGAAGGGATCGTTGATGTCGCGCACCAGAACCCTCATCCACTGTGGTGCGCGGAAGATGCCCTCACCCGAGGAGTAGGCCTGAGAGGTGAGCTCGGCCATGCCGTACTCCGAATGTATACGCTCGACCCCGAATGATGATGTGAGTATGCGGTGAAACTCCGCCTTCGGAATCTCCTCGCGGTAGCCCTTCATGCCACCTGTCTCCATCACGATTGTATTGCGCAGTCGGGGTGCATATCGCTCGGCTAACTCCCACAATGCATAACTTACACCGAGCAAAATCTTCGGTTTGGGGTCTGCCTCCATGTCGGCTATCAGCTGTTCATAGTTGTCGAGGTAGAACCCTCCCGAGCCGGCAGTAGCAATCAGCCTGTCGGCCATGTAGATCAACGACGAGCCTTTGCGCTGGAGATATGAGGGTAGCAGAGCGTAGATGCCATACTGCGAGGGCTCGCCATAGAATTGGCGGAATGCCTCCGTGAAGGCCCGCTCGTAGAGCGACAGCCGTGCCATCGGGTGGCGTGAGGGAGTCTGCCCCGTGGTGCTGCTCGATGTGAATACCACCTCGGGCTCACTCTCGCCACAGTAGATGGTGTGCGACTTGAAGAGCTCGATGGGTAGGCAGGGGATCTCCTCCACACGGCTCACCGCAGCCGGCTCTATGCCGAGCAGTTCGATATATCGACGGTAGGGCTCGCACCGCACCGCCTGAAGACGAAACAGCTCAAGTGCCACCTCCGAGAAGTCGGCATCGGACGATATGGAGAATACTCTGTTGTGCTCTATCATATTACAAAGGTATGAAATAAACCCGAAATAAATCCAAACCTCTGTAAAATTTACATCCAACAAAAAAAAAATGGTGTGTCGCAACTCGACAGTCGGACACACCATTTGTCTATATATGCGTTCTGTTAGAATGCGTAGTTGATAGTGCAAGTACGAGTCGGGATGCTGTGAGTACCGCTTGTGCTGCCTGATGTGTGGATGCACACGGAGCGAACGCTTGAGGTCAAATTGACGGTTGCGCTAACATCTGTCCAAGCACGTGATGTCGAAACAGGGTCTATTACCGAAGATAATGTGGCGACATTGTTTGATGCAACATCACTCTCTGATGCGCTAATGTATACATTTGGGGTGTAGGAGTTCCATGAGCGACCTTTGTATGCGTACATTGAGAAGGTTGCGGTAATTTTGGTTGTGCTCGGGATATTGAATTTCGGAGATATTGCATAAGCCTCACCACCTGCAAAACCAAATTGATTCATACTTCCAAGCAAATTTTTGGTAATTATGGTGTTACTGCAGGTCCATCCCGAAGGATTTGCCGTGTCGCCAAACGAAATCGAGTAGGGCAGACCTGTGATATGAGCAGCGGTTACTGCCGACTTGTAGGTTACGCCATTAGCCTTTACGTATGCGTACACATTGTACGAACCCTGTGCAACATTCGTTACATTCGAAACCGTAAACTCCTTGCCCGAGCGTGTAGCTGTGATCTTGGTCGAGCCGTAGTAGACACCTACCTCCTCAACCAGAGTGTTCGAGATACCTGTGAACGAGCATTTGCCACTGAAGAAGATGGTGTGGCCATCGGTGCTGTTTGCCGAAGAGTCACCGCGAGTGTAGAGCGTGTAGTTGGTGTAGACATCGCACAACGACACCGATACAGCCTCGAACGAGCTGATAGTCAAGCTCGAAACCTCGCCTGCAACGAAGTTCTTGCCGGTGTTGTAGCCTACGCTCTTGATCATCTGCTGATCACCGCGTACTACCGTAACCTTGTAGCCCTTTGCAAGGCTAACCTCGGGAACGTAGAGGTAGTGTGTACCTGCCACGGGCGATGTGAGCGTGATGCTGGTCGATGTCGAAGGCTGGGTGAGTGCGCCATTTGCGCAGTTGTAGGTGAGTATACCTGCGAGGTGCTCGCCATTCGAGCTCTCGATAATCACCTTGTCGGCATCAAATCCGAGCGTGAGCTCCAGAAGAGCTGTCACGGGCTTGAATGTGAAGTTGACGTCGCTCATAGCTACGCCCTCGGCTGCAGCAACCAGGTAGGGAGCACCTGCACCCTCGGTCTCGGCCGGAATGACGAAGTTTACGTTAGTGCCGCTAACCTCGGTGGTTGCGGGGTAGAAAGCGTAGTAGCTGTCGGTAGCTGCCGGCTCGTCAATGATAGAGCTGAAACGTGCGCTCTGCGCATCGTCGCTCAACTCGCTGACTGCGAAAGTTGCTGTCTCGTTGGTGCTTACGATGTGTACACCGATCTTGTCATTGGCCTCCCAAATCATATCGGTAATAGCTCCGTTGAATGCTACACGTGATGTCTCCGACATGTTCTGTGTAGCCGAAACAGTCATCTCTACACGATTGCGTGTAGTTACATTGTCAAAATCTGCGTTCTTGGCACAACCCACTATCGCGAGGATTGAAGCCGCTAAAATTGAAAACTTTTTCATCTCTCGTTAAGTGTTATTCGTCCAAAACATCATCTTCGTTCTTGGTGAAGTCGTTAATACTTCCGCCAAGTGACTGAGCAAAACCCTTTTCTGCTGCGAACTCATAGACGCAGAGCAAAGGATAGACATAATTTTTTCTCATAATGGGAACGTATTTGTTAGTTATTAATCTTCAGCGTAAAAGCCTAACTTTTGCGGCTGCAAAGGTAGAAAAATAGTTTTGGTAAAAACTAAAAAATCTTAAAAATTCAACGAACCCCCTCTTTTTCATCACAAAACCGACATGCCCACTCTTGGACATGTCGGTTTTATTTGCTATATTTAGCAACCTGCTGACTACTTGTAGTCTATGCGGATGCGGTAGAGAGCTCCGCTCGTGAAAAGCATGAACTCTTTGTGCGAATAGTTCAGACACGGAGTTGACGATGTCAGCGTGAATGCCGTGTTACACGAGGTCCAATCTACATTAGAGTGACTCGACGGATTAAATTCGTTGACCATAGTAACATCCACATAGGTACCACTCATATTTGTGCTTTTGGTGCCCGCTGCACAAGGATTAATATATGTGCGCAGGTAGTTTCCGATGCTGGTCGAATTGGTAACCATAGCCAACTTGGTCATGACCTGCAGTGATGCCGGAATGTGGAATGCCGGTGAGATTACTGCAGAGGTCTTGCCTGTCGGGTACAAAACATAATTTCCACTATCCGAAGTATTGACATAGGTCCAATCGCTATAGTCGTTCGAGCGCCAGTCAGCCTCATAGGGCAGACCCGTGATGTGAACACGTGTGGTTGCCGACTTATACTCAACATCGCCCACCTTGACATAAGCGCATACATCGTATGAGCCGCGCGAAAGACCGGTGGCGTTGGCTACCGTGAAGCTCTTGCCTGAGAGTGTGCCGACAATCTTCTTGTTGCCGTAGTAGACTCCGACCTCATCAACGAGCGTGCTCGATATGCCGCTGAAGGTCGAGATGCCGTTGAACAAGATTGTGTTGGCATCGGTCGAGTTGGCAGTCGCGCTGTTGCCCTCGAGGTAGTACGAATATGAGGTCTTGGTGTCGCCCAGCGTTACCGAGATAGGCTCGAAGGTGTCGATATTGAGGTTCGAAACCTCGCCGGCAGCGAACTTCTTGCCCGAAGCGTAACCTACCGACTTAATCATCTTCTGACCATCAACCTCGACAGTCACCTTGTAACCCTTCTCGAGGTTAATGGCGGGGATGTAGAGGTAGTAGGGCTGTTTTGCATTGGCCGATGTCAGAGTGATGGTTGCCGAACCGGCAATCGCATTGGGAGTGTCGGTTGCGAGGTTGTAGGCATAGACACCTGCGAGGTGCTCGCCATTGTTGCCCTCGATCACAACCTTGTCGGCTGCAAAACCGAGCGTGAGGCGCAGTACGGCTGTAACCGACTTGAAGCTGAGTGCCACATCGTTCATTGCAACATCCTCAACCGATGCAACGAGCAGCGGAGCATCTGCACCCGAGGTCTCTGCCGGCAGAACGAACGATGCAATCGAACCTCCAAACGGAGTGGTTGCAGGGTAGAAAGCGTAGTAGCTGTCCTTGGCATTCGGCTCGTAAATCTCGGCGCTGAAACGTGCCGACTTGCGGTCATCGCTGAGCTCGCTGACGGTGAAGGTCGCCTTCTCGCCTGTGCCGGCAATGAAGACACCGATCTGGTCGTCAGCCTCCCACAGCATATCGTATACGCTGTTGTTGAATTCGATACGGGTGTTGTCGTTGTTGCCCTCCACAGCCGATACAGACATCTGTACGCGATTGCGTGTCGGGGTGTTGTCCAAATCGCTCTTTGCGCAGCTAACCATAGCAAAGAGTGAAAGCATAATGATAAAATAGTTTTTCATGTCGATCTCTCTTTTAATGGTTACTCATCCAAGGAATCATCTCCTCCATTTTCAAAATCTTTGATCACTCCACCAAGGGACTGAGCAAATCCTCGCTCCATGGCAATCAGACAAATCTCTAATGCAGGAGCCTCATACAATGCATTTCTCTTCATGTTATCAATAATATAGTTTGTAACAACTTTGTTGAGTTAGAGTTGCGTGTGGGGAAGGAAGGAATGCAAACTGTCGGGAAGGAGACATCTCTTTAACTCTAACCGGTGCAAAATTAAGTGGTTGTAGTGATATATGAAAATGAAAATTGGCAATTTGTGAGAAAAATCAACGAAACCCCCATTTTTGCCTATGAATAGGTTGTCGGCGGTGTGAAATTTGCACCCCGAAACGAGAACTGCAGGTATGTGTATTATTATATAGGTATCCCAAGTCACGAAATAGGAGGTATCTATAATTTTTGTTAGAAAAGTGGTTTAGTTTTTTGTAAATTAGATAAATGTTTGTATATTTGCACTCCGAAACAGCGAGATTGATGGTTTTAAGGCTTCTGTTGAGCTGTTTTTGAGATAGACTGGTCTGATGGGTGAGTGGCTTAGCCAACGGTCTGCAAAACCGTCTACAGCGGTTCGAATCCGCTTCAGACCTCAAAAAAATGTTCGACCAACGAATGATTTTATCAGTCGTTTTTTTTTTGTTTGGATGTGTTTTGTGTGCAAGCCCCCAAACACAACCCAACAAAACCACGAGCCGATGGCTCTCGATCGAACTTGTTTTTGAGATTGCTCACCTTTTGGCTTGGGGTTGCGAGGATATAGAAGTGTTTAATGCTCGGTCATCCGACCTGCGCCAATAAGGAATCCTCGCGAGGACGAGCCTGCGGCTCGACCTTCGAATCCGCTTCAGACCTCAAAAAAAATGTTCGACCAACGACTGATTTTATCAGTCGTTTTTTTTTGTTTGGATGTGTTTTGTGTGCAAGCCCCCAAACACAACCCAACAAAACCACGAGCCGATGGCTCTCGGTCGAACTTGTTTTTGAGATTGCTCACCTTTTGGGCTCGGGGTTGCGAGGATATAGAAGTGTTTAATGCTCGGTCATCCGACCTGCGCCAATAAGGGATCCTCGCGAGGACGAGCCTGCGGCTCGACCTTCGAATCCGCTTCAGACCTCCAAAAAATGTTCGACCAACGACTGATTTTATCAGTCGTTTTTTTTGTTTGGATGTGTTTGGGGGCTTGGGGGTGCGAGTCAAATAAAAGAGCTGCATAACCGAAATTATGCAGCTCTCCAAACAGGGATTTTATATCACAAACCGTGTAGGGTTGGGATTTTAGCCCGCAGACCCTGATCTCGCGGGTTACTTCTTGACGCAACGCAGCTGGTACGGAGTGCCGGGCTGTGGCCATGATGCGTAGTTGCTCTTTGATACATCATCTTGGAAACAACCCTTGATACCGGTATTAAACAGCGTTGCCGAGTTGGCCTGATAGGGCGATCCCCAATAGTAGCCGATATTGCCCGAGGCATTGAACGTAATCTTGCCGGTGCTCATATAACCACCTCCGGGGTAGAAGTCCACATCCTTATTGTTGTAGGTGATATATGTACCTACGAAACGGCTGTTGTACTTCAAGTCAGGAGTAACCTGGAATGTGCGCTGGGTTGCGGCAGTCGCTGCATCAGCACCTGTCTCGAGGTAGTTCGAGAAGCTCTGTCCCTGCATGGTCTGGTACATATTGCCCTGATGAGCAACGCGCCAGCCCGGAGGACATGGATCGTAGTTCTGCTTCTCCTTGTTACCTCCCCACAATACAACCGGAGTGTCGGATGCTGTTCCACCGAGGCGGAAATCCATCTTGACCCACGAAGTGCGGTTTGTCGAGCCCGAATAGGCATCGCCCGGTGTTGTCGGCACATAGTTGGCCGAGTAGCGATAGTAGGGGAACTGCCAATTCTCGTCAAGCGTATTCTTGATGTCGCCTGATGCTGTCCAACTTTGGCTGTATTGGGTAAATCCATATTGGTATACCGCACGTTGCCACTGATCCCACGAGTGGTTGGCAGAGCCACCCACGCCAAACTTCAATGGACGCGGATAGGGATGGAGATTGCCGCCCTGGAAGTAGAGTCCGAGTGCATCCGTAGCCTGCTGCTCGGTCATCTCGCTAACCTCCGTAACCGTTGTAGGAGTCCATGTCGCACCAAGGTTGCGGTCCATCCAGCCGATGTTTGTGGTCTGAGAGTATGCAATAATCTCTTCGCGAGAGATGTTGCCATCGCTGTTGGTGTCCTTCGTGGTGTAAGGAGTTGTAGT
>JAFQFG010000127.1 GCA_017398695.1 Alistipes sp. | reverse complement strand
TTTATTTGTGCAAACTTTTTTGTAAAAAATCACATTTTTTTTGTCTATTTCTCGATTTTCGGCATGATGCTACCCTCGACCGTGTCGTGGTTCCATTCTCCTGTCGTGCCAAAGAAAATTATCGGGCGGTTCTCGTCCAACTGTTTGAGCATCAGGTAGCTTTCGTAGAGATTTATGCCGTTGGTTGCGCCTCCGCCCAGCGAAAACGCCACCACTGAGGGATGTGACTTCGCTGTGTGATACATCTCTCCCATGCGGGCCAGGTAAAACTCCTTACAGAGAGGATTATTGCTAGGATTGCCATCGCGCTTGATGTGAGGTGCGCCATGCGAGGTGTCGATGGCTGCCTGCGGAATGGCGTATACGCCCACCGAGTCGCACAGTGCATAGAACTCGTCGGCCGCGACTCCTGCCTTGACCGTAAGGGCATTATAGCCCTGCACCTTGAGTGCCGCAATCTCGTCGGCCGATATGGTTGCCGGCACGGTTGCTACGCGCAGTGCCACCGGCTTACCGTTGACCGTGAGTCTTTTCTTGGCATATTCGATCTCGCGCACACCGACCTTCACCGCAATATTCTCGGCATAGCGACCCTCGATCTGATTGCGCACAATGAGTCGCAACTGAGTGGGATTGTGGATGCTCCACAGCCACTTGGCCGGCACAATGGTGGCGAAAGATACCGTATCCTCACCTCGCATCTCGAGGGTCAGATCCTTGTATCCGTAGGCTATGCGTGTGGTGTCGGGGGCGAGGAGTTCGTAGTGTATGCGCGAAGATTTGGGATTGAGGGCTTCGGTCTTGACCACAATATTGAACTCGGCCACACCATCGCCATTGTCGTTCAAGTGTACCAAATTATCTATATCGCGCACGCGTATAGCAGGCTGTGCGACAATGGAAACCTTACCCAACGAAGCGGGAGCGTTGTTGGCGAGTAGTTCGGCCGTCGCACTCTTTGCCGGTATGGTAATCTGCAATTCGTTGACACCTTGCTCGGACTTTTTGGTTACGTTGAACTCGGTCGGATTGGAACCATTGGTTGTGCTGCCCATCTCGGCACCATTGACAGAGAGCGTGTAGCCGCTCGAAGCCGACTCTATGCGTACCAGCAGTTGGCGATTGAGCCAAGCGGTAGGGTAGAAGTAGGAGGCGGTGAAGGTGACATCTCCATCCTTTTCGGTGCGTTTCCACTCGGTCAGCGGAGTGATGTATCGCGAAGGTACATTGCTCGCGAGCAGAGCCTCGTCAATGGTTGCGTAAGGGTTGATTGCGCGACGTGGAAGTTCGCTGTTCTTGTTAGGCAAGAGCTGTGCATAGACGTTAGAAGCCAATAAAATGGCCACTATGGAGAGTATGGTTTTCATAATTTTCATATCTTTGCGGTCAAAGATACAAATTTTTCGTTAAACAATGCCCGAATTTCCGAAACTCAAATTTCCTGCCGTGTTGTTGCCTGTGCGCGAGAAGGATGGTAAGAGCTACATTCCCGACCGTGTGCGGGGCGGATATTTGTTGCTCACGCCCGAGGAGTGGGTGCGTCGTCACGTCATCGAGTACTTCACGGGTTGGTGTGGTGTGGAGTTGCAGCGTATTGTGACAGAGTATCCCGTGCTGCTGAACGGCCAGCCTCAGAGAGCCGATATTGTGGTTATGAGCCACGAGGGCTTGCCGCAGATGCTTGTCGAGTGTAAGGCTGCCGAGGTGGAGATTACGCAAGAGGTGCTCGATCAGGCGGTGCGCTATAATTCGGTTGTCGGGGCTCGCTATCTGATGCTGACCAACGGACTTAGGGCCTTCTGCTATGAATCGCTCGGTGGTGGGCGATATCAAAAGCTTGCGACTCTGCCTGCCAATCTCTAATTGTCAATCTCAAAGGTGCGCGAACTCTCGGAGTTGACGTGAATAGTCACGGTCATCACATCCTCCGGCAGTAGCTCGCCAATCTTCTCCGACCACTCGATAAGGCAGAGGTCATCCGAGTAGAAATACTCCTCATATCCGAGGTCGAAAGCCTCCTCCAGGCGGTTTATGCGGTAAAAATCGAAGTGATATACCGGCTCGCCCTCTGCGGTTGAGTATTGATTGACGAGTGCGAATGTGGGGCTTGTGACCACATCGCTCGAGCCGAGCAGTGCGACTATTTCGCGGATAAGCGTAGTCTTGCCGGCGCCCATCTGCCCGTAGAAAGCCACAATGGTGCGGCCATCGAGATTTTGAAGTATGGCATCGGCCACAAGGGGCAGTTCGCTTTGAGAGGTTATGGTAAGGGTCTGCATAGCGGGTGGTTAATTTTTGGGTTTGAGAACAATGTATGGCACAATCATCTCCTCCATCGAGATGCCGCCATGCTGGAATGTGTCGCGGTAGTAGCGGATATACCTATTGGCATCGTTGTGGTAGACGATAAAGTCGTGATTGTAGGCAAATATATAGCTCGACGAGAGATTTCCCGATGGGAGCTGAATCTCCTCGGGCTTGGTTATCTCGAAGACTTCACGATGGTTGTAAGCGAGGTTACGTCCGGTCTTGTAGCGCAGATTTGCCGATGTGGCCTTGTCGCCTGTAACGCGGATAGGGTTATCCACGCGCACCGTTCCGTGGTCGGATGTGATGATGACCGTATGCCCACTCTCCGAGAGGAGTTTGAGCATGGTAAAGAGCTCCGAGTGCTCGAACCATGAGCGTGTGAGCGAGCGGAACGAAGCATCATTCTCGGTGAGGTCGCGGATGATGTCGGTCTCGGTGCGGGCATGCGACAGGATGTCGAGGAAATTGTAGACGATGACCGAGAAGTCGGCATCCAGGACGTGACGGAAATTGTCTATCAGCTTGCGACCCGCCTCGGGGCGTATCAGTTTGTCGAATGTGGTCTTCCATGTGCGACCCGATGAGGCGAGTTGTCGGCGTAGGAACTCCTCCTCATATTGGTTTTTGCCGCCCTCTTCGTTGTCGTTGAGCCAGCGGTTGGGCATGATCTTATCGATGGCCAGCGGCATCAATCCGGCAAATATGGCATTGCGGGCATATTGTGTCGCTGTGGGTAGGATGGCGCAGTAGAAATCATCTGTCTCGACATCAAACCAACCGTTGAGCATCGAGTGTATCGAACGCCACTGGTCATAGCGGAAGTTGTCGATAAGCAACAGTGTGGTCTTGCTGTTCTGTTCGACGACGGGGAATATGCGACTGCGCATCAGCGTGTGCGACATCACAGGCGTCGTGTCATCGCGACGGTTAATCCAATCTTTGTAGTTCTGTCGCACAAACTTGCAAAACTCTTGATTGGCCTCGTTTTTCTGGTAGAGCAGTACCTCCTGGATGCTTTGATCGCTCGATGCCGAGAGCTCTATGTCCCACGCGGTAAGTTTGCGGTAGATGTTACACCAATCCGAGAATGTCGATGCACTCTGGTATAGAGTGCTGATGCGCCCGAATTCGGCACGATAGTCGGCTGTGGCCTGCTCGCTCTCGAGCTGGCGCGAGTGGACATGCTTTTTTATCGAGAGGAGCACCTGATTGGGATTTACGGGTTTGATAAGATAGTCGGCAATCTTCGAACCGATGGCCTTATCCATGATATTCTCCTCTTCACTCTTGGTAACCATGATTACCGGTGTCGAAGGGCGGACGTCTTTGATAAGTGGCAGGGTCTCGAGTCCGGTCATGCCGGGCATCATCTCGTCAAGTATTATAAGATCGTAGGCCGTTTCGGATGCCATGTCGATGGCATCATATCCGTTGTTGCAGGTCTCCACCTCGTATCCCTTGCTCTTCAAGAAGAGAACGTGCGGTTTGAGCAACTCTATTTCATCATCTACCCAGAGTATCTTTACCACGTTTTTTGTCTTTTTTAGTTGTTTGACTACAAATTATGTGCGGCTTTGGATTAGAGCGATGCAAAAACTTTGCGAATTGTCGGGTAGGAGTCGCGCAAAATCTCGCATACCTCATCGGGCTTAAGCCATTCGGCTGCCACGATACCCTCCTCCTGTTGAGGTGCGGTGGCGCCGCTGCTGCCACGCATCAGAAACCAGTGCGTACACTTAAGTTCCCATACTCCGTAAACGTTGTAGGTGTGGAAAGTATTGCATATCGGCTTGAGAATCTCCGAAGCGCATACGCCCGTCTCCTCGGCAACCTCACGCAGAGCACACTCCTCGATGGTCTCACCCTCCTCCCAATGTCCTTTCGGGAGATCCCAGCGTCCGCGACGCGAAATCATCAACGTGTTGCCACTATTGTCGATTACGACACCTCCGGCAGCCACCACAAACTTAAACTCATTGGAGAATTCGGCAAAAGTCTGTTCCGAATTATCCGATATAATGGCTATGTGGTTGTGGTTTTCAAGAATTTTTATTACTTTCGCTCGGGAAATTCCGTCAGCGGCATCCAACACCTTATCATAGGAGGTGATGTCGGCTGTGCGGTTGAGGAAAGTTGCACTTTTATCGAGAAAGTAGACGGTGTGACTCATTTTTACGGTAATTGTAGTTTTATACCGCAAATTTAGAAATATATTTGAAGAAAAACCGACATATATTATGAAAAAATTACTCTTACTTATGGCTTTTGTATCTTGCCTTGCCGGTTGCGAGCAGCGTCCGCAGCCACTTGAAATTGATAACTCGCTGACAGCCGAGGAGATTGCTGCTGCAAAATTCACACCTGAAGTGATGTGGAAAATGGGTCGCATCGGTGCAGCCGTACTCTCGCCCGATGGAGCTCAATTGCTCTACACGGTCACCTATTACAATATGGATGAGAATCGTGGAGTTACGGCTATCTATCTGCGCGATATGGTTTCGGGTGCAGTGCGCCAACTCACCGACCACGCTTCGAATAATCTCGAACCTCAATGGAGTGCTGCGGGTGACCGTATCTACTTCCTTTCGGACCGCAGTGGCTCGAGTCAGATTTGGTCGATGGAGCCTTCGGGTGAGGGTTTGGTTCAGGTGTCATCATTCGATAAGGATGTCGAGGCTTATGGAGTCTCACCTCGTGGTGATAAACTCTTTTATGTACAGCGTGTGCAGGTGTGTGATCGCAAATCTGCCGATGTTCATAAGGATCTCCCAAAGTCTAAGGCGAGGATCTATGACGATCTGATGGCCCGCCATTGGAACTATTGGGATGAGGGTTCATATTTGCATATCTTTGTGGGAGATGTGAACGCTGAAGGCAAGGCGTTGCAGGGTGTTGATATTATCGGTGCTGAGAGTGCATGGGATGCTCCGCTGGCTCCCTACTTTGATGCCGGTGAGATATCGTGGAGTGCCGATGGCGCAAAGTTGGCCT
>JAFQFG010000126.1 GCA_017398695.1 Alistipes sp. | reverse complement strand
TGTTATCCACCCGCTTGAATCTGTATAATAGCCCTTACCGTCAAGATAGGTTACCATCAATAGAGTAACATCAATCGTTCCTCCACCCGGGCCGGAACCGCCACCACTGCCTGGAGGGGGATCAGTTGGTAAAAATTCTTCGGGTATAAACAAATGACCTGTTGAATCAATCTCAAATACTGGATCTCCATCACCACAAACTTCATCCTCATAATTGGCTGTGGCGCCATTCATAAAGATTTGAAATCCTGGATTCTCCATCGCCTCGTCAATATCGATATTTCCGGTTGGCGAAAAGGCGTAAACATCGGTTGCACGACTATCTGCCGACACGATGGCGTAACCCTGATTGTCCTCGAAGTTAATAACATGAAACACCACGTCGATAGGCTCACCCTCGGAACGAGTGCCCGACAACGCTTTGTAAAGAGTGTGGTTTTTAAGGCGCAAATCGCGCGATCGCGTATCTCCGGCGCCCAAGAATTGTTTAGCAGTTGCCACCGCCTCATCAACGGTTACATAGAACGAATGATTCGCCTCCGTAATGGAATCATTCTCAACTTCGGTTATCGCGTTGAACTCCTTGCCACAACCGATAACCGGCAGCATCATAGCCACCACCAAAAAACGTAATAGTGTTCTCATAAGCCTAACATATTAAGGTTTGTGAATATACGTTCCTGCTAACCGTTCGCAATATAGCGATTTTTGATGAAAAATGCAAGATTTTTTTCGCGAAAATTCGCACAAAAAAAGTTGCGACACCTTGTGGGCACCGCAACCATGCAGACAATAAAGTTTCCGTATCGGATTATCTATAGATCAATTTCGAAAGCACCATAGGAGCAACAGTTGTCAAGATGGTCAGAATTGAGCCGACAGTTTCGATCCATTTATTCCGATCTTCGATAATCTCATCAGCCTCCATCCACATGAGCACCGCGCAAGCCGTAATGAAAATCACCCAAGTAATCGCCTTTGCAAGAGGCGACTGTTTTGCTCCGGCAGCCTCCTCTTCCTCTTGTTCCTGCTTGTTTTGGGCGATAGTAATCATTCCGATAAAGTAGCCGAGAGCAGAGGTGGCAGCCACCGCTGCACTCATTCGCAAAGGATTGACATCGAAATCGCCCAAGACACAGAATATATAGATAATCGCAAAACTTAACCCTGCCGCCAATGGCAACCCGAGCCACAACATCGGACGGTAGCAGAACTGACGACGAATACTCTCGCGACTCCACTCCTTGCGCACTCCCGAGAAGTCAGGTTTCTTAATGCGTATGGCTTTGAATCTAAATATTTTTTTCATAGTTATCTCAATAAATGTTCGGGTTACTCTTTTCGCTTTGCCCAGGTATTTGCCAACACCAGATAGACAACGGTCAACACCAACACAACCGAGGTTACGATTACCTCGGAATGGGAACTAAACGAGCTGATAAAGAGTGTCGCTCCGATCGCCAAACTCAACACCATCACCAGCAATCGCAAACGTTCGATATTAACCCGTTTGCGTCGCTCCTGCGAAGAGGTATTGTAGCCCGCAATCAGGAAATCGCCCTTGCCAATGCCGACAACCACTCCCAGCGCCACAATAATCGCTGCTCCAATCAGAGCTTCAATCTGTTCGGTTATCATAATCTCAACTTTAAGCCTCAATCGTTATTATCTTCCGTATCTGCATTTTGCGCCTGTGCGGAAGAGCGCTTACGCACTCTCCCACTCTTACGCAGAGCCTCGGCAATTATCCATTGCAGTTGTCCGTTGATGGAACGGAACTCGTCGGCCGCCCACTTCTCGAGAGCCTCCATCGTTTCGCCATCCACACGCAGGACAAAACTTTTGGTAGATGTGTCGCGTTTAGCCACGATAACACCCCCTTTTTATTGATGCAACGTACCTGTATTCACCACCGGCTGTGCCGACTCGTCAGCACAGAGCACCACGAGCAGATTGCTGACCATAGCAGCCTTCTTCTCCTCGTCCAAATCGACAATCTCATCCTCCGAAAGACGATCCAGTGCCAACTTAACCATCGAAACTGCACCCTCGACAATCTTCTCGCGAGCAGCAATGATAGCATCAGCCTGCTGACGGCGCAACATCACGGCTGCAATCTCGGGAGCGTACGCCAAGTAGTTGATTCGAGCCTCGACAATCTCAATGCCGGCCATAGCCAGACGCTCGTTGAGTTTCGACTCCAGCTCTTCGTTGATCTCGCCACTATTCGAGCGGAGGGTCAGCTCCTCCGCTGCCGAAATAGTGTTGTCATAAGCGTAATTGCCCGCGACCTGGCGCAATGCTGCATCCGACTGCACGCGCACAAAGTTCTCGAGAATCTGCATACGCTTTGCCGACGTCACACCAATCTCGCCCTCGGTTGCCGACGCATCCACATCAAACACCGCACGATAAATCTCCTCGCTCTTAATCTTCCACACCAGCACCAAACCGATCAGCACCGGATTACCCGTCTTATCATTGACCTTGATAGGATCGACATTGAGGTTGCGCGCGCGGAGCGAAATCTTCTTGACCGACATAAAGGGATTTACCCACCAATAACCGGTCTTAAGGAAATTACCGCGATACTTACCAAAGAAGAGGAGCACTCGCGCCTCGTTAGGCTCGAGCATCATAAAACCGCAAGCGAAGATTATCGACACAATCATCAGAGCAATACCGCCCAGAATCATCACTATCGGCAGAGCACCTTCCATTCCGCCCTCGTCAAAAATAATTCCCTGCACGATAGATGCAATTGATGCAGCCAACATTGCCAAAGTCACAAACAACATCACAAAACCGTTGCGATGACTACCCGAATACTCAAAATTCTTGTTCTCCATAGTTATAATTATTAAAAGGTTAAAATTTTATCAGTTTGCGTTAGTAATATCATTTTGATATCACAAAGATATAGCCATTTTTTTTAATTTGCAAACTTTTTCGGTAAAAAAAATCGCCACTCTCTGTCGAAAGCGGCGATTTGGTCCTGTTGCACCTGTATTACAGAGGTTTAATAAATGCTCTACGCTTTTTGTGTTGAATATGGTCGAACATCAAGAAGTTGGCAAGGCTCTTATAATTATCCTCCAAAATAGAGTTGGTTTCAACTCGCAGGGTACCATAATCTGCGAAATAGGGGGTCATATCATCAACTATCATTGCATTCACACCCTTATCCTGATAGTCGGGACGTACGGCAATCAGCAGCAGTTCAAAATCGGTTATTCGCTTTGTTTTCAAGGCTTTGAGCAGATAATACCAACCAAATGGGAAGAGTTTTCCGCCACACTTACGCAGAGCATCCGAAATTGAGGGCATACCCACACCGACAGCCACAATCTTATCATCTTCATCCACCACTATCGACACAAAATCGAAGTTGAGCAATGGGAAGAACATATCGCTATAATAGTGTTTCTGTCGGTCGGTCATAGGTTGGTAGTTGTACAACTTCTGATACGCCTCATCAAACACATCGAAATAGGTATAGCCATATCTCTTTCGCAACTCACGAGAGTTCTTGACCTTCACAACTTTGAGATTAAATCGCTCTCGGACAAGTTGAGCTACACGCTTCACACGCTCCGGAGCCTCTCTTGGGGATTGAATCTGCAACTCAATCCAATCTGCCTCTTTCAATAGTCCATATCGCTCATAATGAGGTATGTAGTATGGGTAAGTATAGAGGTTTGCCAAGGTTGCATTTTGGTCGAATCCCTCGATAAGCAAGCCCTCCTTATCGAAGTCGGTAAAACCTACGGGGCCATTCAATTCGAGCATACCCTTCGACCTACCCCACTCCGCTACGGCATCCAACAACGCCTTGAAGACCTCGTAATCATCCACAAAGTCAAACCAGCCGAAACGACACTTTTTAACCTTCCACGCCTCGTTGGCGCGATAATTTACGATTCCCACAATGCGTCCCACGATTTTATCGTCGCGATACGCCATATAGATAACATAGTCACACACTTCGAGTGCGGGGTTTGACTTTGGGTCAAAGGTGTTTATTTCGTCAAAGAATATCGGTGGGCAGTAGTAGGGATTACCCTTGTAGAGGTCTATACCAAACTGCACAAACTTGCGCAGTTGGCTCTTTGACGTCACCTCCTTAATCTCCACAACCGATTTCTCATCTGCTTTCGATGAGTCGCAATGGTTAGTAGTCACCATAAAAATCTCGATGTTTCTTCACTTTAAGTCCGCTATCGGTCACCGACAGCAGAAGGTTTGGGTTGTAATTCGAGTGTAAATATAGACATTTTTTTGCATTACGGCACAGTTTATGATTTTTAAGGGGCGATAAAAAACCACACTAAAACTATTTTACTATGAATCGTACAATGAAAAAAGATGACGCAACCACAGCCGTATACGGCTCGAAAGAGATGTTGCAGCCCGCTCCCACAGAGCGCATCCCACAGCACAAAACGACTCCCGAAATCGCCTATCAGATGGTCAAGGACGAGACCTATGCACAGACTCAGCCTCGTCTTAACCTGGCGACCTTCGTTACAACCTATATGGACGATTACGCCACTCGTTTGATGAACGAGGCGGTCGGAATCAACTATATAGACGAGACGGAGTATCCTCGCGTAGCGGTAATGTGCGGCAGATGCATCAACATCCTCGCCAATCTCTGGAACACACCCGAAAAGAGCGAGTGGAAGACCGGAGCTCTCGGCATCGGCTCCTCGGAGGCGTGTATGCTCGGTGGTGTAGCCGCTTGGCTACGTTGGCGCAATCGTCGCAAAGCCCAGGGCAAACCTTGCGACAAGCCCAATCTTGTGATGAGCACCGCTTATCA
>JAFQFG010000125.1 GCA_017398695.1 Alistipes sp. | reverse complement strand
TCTATCGTCGAGGTGTAAATTATGCTGCCGAGCGTTCCACTGTGTATGGTGCCGAGGTGACCTATCAGCACACCTCGCTTCTACGGTTGTTGGGTGCCGAAGAGCGATCCCGTTCCGGCGCAGAGATGGCTTGGCTTGGTGGTGGTTTTGGTAACCAATATCACTTCACGGATGACCTGCCATTGCGCCCCTATCGTCTTTCGGTGCGTTATGCCGAGCGGAACTATCGGTTAGGTGCGCAATTTGCCTTTGAGCAAGAAAATCGCCACGGATGGCAAACGGCTGTGGCCGCTGATGTGCGCACGGGGCGTGATGCACTGATTGAGGGCGTTTTTACCAATGCCTTGCAGGTGGGTGGTCGAATGACAAAACGGTGGAGTGAGGAGCAGACGTTGACCATGCTCTTCTCGTTGCCGCTTTCGATGCGGGGGCTGCGCTCGGCCTCGACCGATGAGGCCTTCTGCCTCACCGATAATCCCTATTATAACCCCTCGTGGGGCTTTCAGAACGGAAAGGTGCGCAATGCCCGTGTACGACGCAGTTGTCTGCCGCTACTGGTGGCTCATTGGCAGATGGGGCTATCGGAGCAGACTACGCTGGCCGTAACGCTCGGTGCTGAGATGGGCCTTCAGCGTCAAAGTGCATTGGGGTGGTATGATGCTCGTACTCCTCAACCCGATAACTATCGGAATATGCCCTCTTATACGGGAGATTTGGAGAGTGAATCGGTATGGCGCGAAAACAATACACGCTACACGCAAATTGCTTGGGATGAGATGATTGCGCAGAATCGTCTGGGCGATGGTGCGGCTATCTATGCCTTGGAAGATCGTGTGGCACGGCAAACACATGCCGATGCACGCATCGCCTTTGTGAGTCGATTGGGATTGACCGAACTCGACTACGGGCTTTCCTTGCGGTATCGTCGCACACGCTCCTATAAAGAGATGAACGATTTGCTGGGCTCGGAGTACCTGTTGGATATCGACCAATATCTGGTTGATGACGATACCTACTCGAACCGTCTGCAAAACGATTTGCGCCATCCCGGACGCCTAATAGGCGAAGGCGACCGCTTTGGATATGATTATGCCTTGGTCGAAAACACGTGCAGCGGGTGGTTGCGTGCCTCGTGGCGACGAGAACAATGGTCGGCTGAGGTGATGGGAACATTCGGTAAAGCGATGGCTTTTCGTCAAGGATTCTACGAAAAGGAGCTCTTTGCGGGAAGTGCCTCTTATGGAAAATCGCGTAAAATTAAGGGAAATACCTACTCCCTGAAGGGCCTTTTTGGCTACTCCATATCGCCAAGAACCTATCTGGAGGGGGCTGTGGCGCATGGCGCAGAGATGCCTGCGGTCGAAGATCTCTTTGTGCAACCGCTGTATAACAATCGACGGGTGGATGCGACGGATTTGGCGCAGGTGACGACGGCTCAACTCCTGTTCCGTCGAACGGGTGAGCAGCTCGATTGGCAGGTAGCGGCCTATCTTCATCTGCGTCGGAACGAGTTGCAGACACGTCGCAACTTTGACGACCTGGCCGGAGTGTATAGCGATGTGATGGTGTCGGGGTTGGATAGCCGTACGATGGGTGTTGAGGCTGCCCTGCAATATCGCATGGCGTACCGATGGACCCTCACGGCCTCCGCCTCGTGGTGTGATGCTCGCTATGTGGA
>JAFQFG010000124.1 GCA_017398695.1 Alistipes sp. | reverse complement strand
TAATTATTTACGGAGAGCCACAACTCTTAAAATCCACCACTACTCCTCGCTCGGCATCACCGCCAAGGCATAATCCTCTTCGGTGAGGGTAAAAATGTATATAACATAGTCATCATAAAGTCCATTGGGTGTTTCGTAACATTTTAAGTTACACAACGAGCGGTCCGTATCTTTCGATGAATATTTCAGCACTTTACCATCCTCGAACGTTATAGTAGCCGAATGGACACAAGGTCTTTCACCCTGCTTTTTAGGAACTGCCCCAAACTTATCCCAAGGCTTATCTTTTGCTACCTCACGTGGAAACTCTTCATCCAAATTGGACTTCATTTCAATAATGATATCATGCCCCGATTCATTTACGAATCGCCAACTGAACAAAAAATAATCAAGATGTTCTTTATAACATGAACTTAATACCACCGCAGAAAGCAACAGTATAATTATTATTTTAGTAAACCTTTTAACAATCATAGCCGTAAAGTTAATATCCGTAGTTATAAAATAATTGGTTAATATTTTGTTCTGTTGGTATGCACCTCGCTACGTCTGCAATATACAAAATCCAATTAAAAAACACAAGAATGTCGCGGTAAAAAGTGGTGAAAAACTGGATTTTACGCGGAAAATTTCTATCTTTGTCGGCGGAAACCAAATCGACAAAGATGGAAAAGGATCAGATTGAATATTTCGATACATTCGAGCAAAATCTACAGGTAGAGATGCTCAAGCTCTGCACCTCGCTTGGTGCATTGGAGGGTACGCTGCTCGCATCAGAGGATATTGACGAGCGTTGGAAGGAGTATGCACCATCCTACATGGCCGACTCGGTGGGTCAGATAAACACTTTCCCCGCAGCAGCAATAGCGTGGGCGGGATATGTAGGCATGGCAGTGGCGCAGTGGTGGGACTGCGACTGGGAGCGCTACGCTGCCGAGCCCTACGAAACGCTGCATGGCGAACGCGGATTTGACGATATGGATGAGCATATCGTGCGCGACATCCTCGGCATCGCTCTCGACACGCCCGAAGCTACGAAGATTGAGGATGTGATGCGCAGTTGCGCACACTCGGCAATGAACATCATCCGTCGCGAGGAGACCGAGGCTCAGACCACCAAGGCCTTCTATATCTTTGCCCGCACCACACGTGTAATGTTCCGCATCGGCGCCGCAATTCGACTCAAGCAACTCGGCTACAAGTTCGAGAAGCAGATTGTATGCTAAACGACTACTAAACAACTCTAAAAGGATTCTAAAACTATGAAGAGACTATTCTTACTATTTGCCGTAGCCGTAATGACGGCAGGCAATGCCTTTGGTTGGGGGCGTATGGGTCACGCCACAATAGCCAAAATCGCAGAGACTCACCTCTCAAAGAAGGCTTCGCAGACCATCTCGAAGTACCTCAACGGAGAGTCCATCATCGCCTATGCCTCCTACCCCGATGACTATCGCCAGGAGCATCTTATAGATGTCGGCTTCGAGCCGTCGAACTCGACCCGCATAACCGTCTGGGGTCACTCATTCCAGGCAAATGCCGATGGTTCGCTCTTCTATGGCGAGCGCAAGGGCAACGAATATGTAAAGAACTGCGTTTGGCGCCTCGAAGAGATTATCAACCGCTTCGAAAAGGAGCACAAGACGATGACCGACTCGGCACGTGTCGTTTCGCTCGCCTTTATCGTTCATCTCGTGGGCGATATCCACTGCCCCCGCCACGTGCGTTATGCAGACGAACCGACATCGGGCGGCTATATGAACACTTATGGCGGCAAGCAGATAAAAAATCACGCCTTCTGGGACACCTCCTGCCTGGTATCGTTCCACCCATGGGGATACTCCGACATTGCAGCACTGCTCGACCGTTGCAACAAGAGGGAGATTGCCGATATCTGCGAGGGCAACGTCTACACTTGGGCCGAGGAGAATGCTCGCGGAAGCCGTTTCACCATCGAGGTCAAGGAGGGCGATGTGATTACCCGCGCCTATGCTCGTGACCACATCGACTACGTCGAGAATCAGATTCGCAAAGCCGGCTATCGCTTGGCTTCGGTGCTGAACAAGATATGCAAGTAGTGAAGCTCGCATAGCACTTGCCACGCAGAGTGGTGCTATCTACATAACAAAATGGAGGTGACTAAAAGATAATTAGCCACCTCCATTTTTGTAGGAATTATTCCGAATTATCACTTCAACAGCCCACGACTGCGGAAGCTCAACTCCTCACCACCGGCAATAATCAGATGATCCAACAGGCGGATATCAAAGAGAGCCAACGCCTCGGAGATTCGCTTTGTAAGGGCTATATCCTGACTACTCGGCTCAGTGCTTCCCGAGGGGTGATTATGTGCCATAATAACCTGCGTGGCAAGCAGTTCGAGAGCCCGTTTTGCAATCAGTCGATGATCGACTATCGTACCCTGCACACCGCCCTGGCTAACTCTCTGGCGCTCAATCACACGATTGGAATTGGTCAGATACAGCACCCAGCACTCCTCATGTTGCAGACCCTCGAACAGCGGTCGAAAGATATTGACAGCATCACTGCTGGAGGTTATCGAGGCTACGCTATCGATCTGCAAGGCAGCCAATCTGCGACCAAGTTCGGCAGCTGCCAAGATACGCCCTGCACGCTTAAGCCCCACACCCTCGACCATACGAAGTCGCGAGATATCCATATTGCCGATATTCGCAATGGTACCATTCTCTGCCAAAATACGTTCGCCCAACTTTAAGGCATCCTCTCTCGTCCCCCCATCATCAACAATGAGCGACAGGAGCTCGGCATCGGTCAATGAACCGACTCCACGAGTAAGCAGTTTATTGTGAATAGCATCCATTGCAGCGAGCTTTTATGCCACGTTATCGGTGCTCTCGCCGCCCTTGTTGTCAGGCTTCTCAGCACTCTTGTTTTCAGCACCTTCGGCACTCTTTACAACCTTCTTGGACCTTCTGGGTCTTGAAGCACGCTTGGGTTTATCTTCGGGGGCAACCGTGTCAGACGCTTCTCCCTTTTGGCTCTTATCGGTTTTCTCGAGTTTCTCTCTCTTTTCGGGATTTTCTGCAGTTTCCGCCTTCTCCGGCTTATCGCTCTTTTTAGGGCGACGGCCACGCTTAGGCTTAGGCTTATTCTCACCGGCAGGCTTATCTGTCACCTCTGCAACAGCAGACTCTACCACCGCTTTTTCGTCCTTATCGGCCTCCTCCGGCACCTCCACGACGACATCCTTTTTGGGTCGACGGCCGCGCTTGGGTCTGGCAGAAGTAGGTGCATCCTCCGATTTTGGAGCCTCTGCAATCGGCTTTGAAGATATCGGCGAGATGCGATCAAGTTTATCGAGCAACTCGGCATACTCCTCATCGCTAACCTCGCGGGCAAGCGACGATGCAGCATTCTGCTCGGCTACCTTCTTCGAGTCGCCCACACCGTGCCCAACTTCTATGCCGTCAATAAGTACCGTTGAGTAGAATGAGGGAGCGGTATGCGGAGCATGAGCATCACTACGGGTACGGAATGCCACCGTATGTCGATTCTTCTGGCACCACTCGATCAGGCGACTCTTGAAGTCAGTCTCCGACTCGGTCAGCGAGTCGATGCTCAGATGGTTATAGTATATGTTATTGATAAGCAGTCTGTTCACAAAATCGTATCCCTGATCGAGATAGATCGCACCAATCATCGCCTCGAAGGCATCTCCATAGATATGTTTTTGAGTAAAGTTTCCACCCGAATTGTAGACAACATACCTATCGAGTCCGATCTTATGCGCTATATCGTTCAGCGATTGACGCGACACGATCTTGGCACGCAACTGGGTCAGAAAGCCCTCGTTCTTGTCGGGAAACTCGATATAGAGATAATCCGAGGTAACACTCTCAATCACGGCATCACCGAGAAACTCAAGTCGTTCGTTATTAATATGGTGACCGCCAATAGATTGCGAGGCGGATTTATGGATCAGGGCAAGTTTGTAGAGTTCGATGTTATGCGGAATAAATCCGAACATATCATCAACAAATCGGTAATACTCCTTATCAATGCCGAAGTTGCGCCTGAAGGGGCGTATCAAAAAGTCAAACATGTGATAATGGGATTATGGGTTTAATTACAATTTACGGAATACCACGGTCGAGTTGTGACCGCCAAATCCGAATGTATTGCTCATAGCGACACGCACCTCGCGATGTTGCGCCTTGCCGAGCGTAAGGTTGATTTTCGGGTCGATCTCGGGATCCAACTCCTCGACATTGATTGTCGGAGGTATTACCCCATTCTGCAATGCGCAGATGCACGCCAACGCCTCGATGGCAGCTGCCGCACCCAGCAAGTGACCCGTCATAGATTTTGTAGAGGAGAGATTGACTCCGTATAGGTCATCTCCAAAGAGTCGCTCAATGGCTCTAATCTCGGCTATATCACCAAGTGGAGTCGATGTGCCATGAACATTGATATAGTCCACATCCGCAGGCGTGAGGCCGGCCTCATCCAACGCATCCTTCATCGACTTTACAGCACCCTCTCCTTCGGGATGCGGAGCCGTCATGTGATGAGCATCGGCCGACATGCCGCCACCGGCAAGTTCGCAATAGATCTTCGCGCCACGAGCCTTGGCATGCTCATACTCCTCGAGAATCAGCGCAGCAGCACCCTCACCGATAACAAAACCGTCACGATTCTTATCGAACGGACGCGAAGCCGTTGCCGGATCATCGTTGCGGGTCGAGAGCGCCATCATCGAGTTGAAACCACCAACCGATGGTATATTGACCATAGCCTCCGAACCACCGGCAATCATCACATCAGCCCTACCGCAACGGATCTGATCGAGAGCCGAAATCATGCCGTGATTAGCCGAAGCGCAAGCCGTTGATACACAGTAGTTGGGACCCTTCAATCCATACTTAATGGAGATATATCCCGCCGCGAGGTCGGGAATCATTCGGGGCACAAAAAACGGACTAAACCGCGGGGTTCCATCCCCCGCGGCATAGTCCATTACCTCGTCGAAGAACGATCCGAGTCCTCCGACACCTGTACTCCATATAACTCCCGCACGGTCAGCCTCTTCACCGGCTAACTCAAGACCTGAATCCTGCATAGCCTCCGCCACGGCAATCATCGCATACTGCGCATAGCGGTCGTATTTGCGCACCTCCTTGCGGTCGAAATATCGAGCCCAATCGTAATTTTTTATTTCGCAAGCAAAACGAGTTTTGAAGTTATGAGCATCAAATGCTGTTATCGAAGCCGCAGCACTCACGCCCTTTTCGAGATTGGCAAAGTACTCTGATACATTATCTCCGAGCGGATTTATGGTGCCAATACCGGTAATAACAACACGACGTGGACTCATTATCTCCTCCTCCTCGTTCGCTCTTCTGCTAAAAATCTTACAAAATTATTTTACGTGCTCCTCGAGATACTTGATAACATCACCTACAGTGGCAATCTTCTCAGCCTCCTCATCAGGAATCTGGATATCGAACGCCTTCTCGAACTCCATAATGAGCTCTACTGTGTCGAGCGAGTCTGCTCCAAGGTGACCGGTGAAGCTTGCTTCGGGAGTAACCTCTGCCTCTTTAACGCCAAGTTTATCAACGATAATCTCAACAACTTTAGTCTGAATCTCTGACATAATTTTCCTTTTTTAGTTAAACATTTATTTTTAGTTGGTATAAATAATTCAACCGAATTTTGTGCAAAAATAACACTTTTTTATTATTTTTGGCATAATAACGCCAGAATTTTACCGACAGAACACATAAAAGACTATTTAATACACTAAAAATCAATCTATTATGAATCTACTACTTATTTCCAACTCAACCAATGCCGGTGAACCCTATCTGAAATATCCGATCGGTGAGATTGGCCGGTTCCTTGAGGGTATTGACGAGGTAGTTTTCGTTCCCTATGCAGCTGTAACCTTTTCGTATGCCGAATACGAGAAGAAGGTGCAAGCTCGTTTCGACGAAATCGGAGTCAAGGTACGTTCGGTACACCGCTCGAAGAATCCGGCACGCATGATCCGCGAGGCAAAAGCCATCTGCGTAGGCGGAGGCAACACCTTTGCCCTCACCAAGAAGATGCAGGAGCAGGGTCTGATGAGTGCCATCTTGCGCAAGATTAAGGCCGGCACCCCCTATGTAGGTTGGTCGGCAGGCAGCAACGTATGCTGTCCCACCATCTGCACTACCAATGATATGCCCATCGTGGAGCCCGAGTCATTCAAGGCTATCGGAGCCATAAAGTTCCAGATCAACCCTCACTACCTCGATGCCAACCCCGAAGGTCATGCCGGAGAGACCCGCGAGCAGCGCATTGCAGAGTATATCGTAGCCAATCCGCGTCGCTACGTTGTCGGCCTGCGCGAGGGGTGTATGCTCCACTATGTCGATGGCAAACTCTCGCTTATCGGCAAGCGCCCGATGCGCATTTTCAAGAAGGGTGTTCCCACATTTGAGGTACAGCCGGGTGAGGATTTATCATTCCTTCTCTAATCGGATCAGACACCTATTTTTATAAGTAAAAGAGAGTTTTTGTATGCACACAGCCGAGACCGGTCGCGAGGGCGAACGTCTTGCCGTGACGTGGCTTCGTCGCCACGGCTACATCATACACGATCTTAACTGGCGCAGCGGCCACTACGAGATAGACATCATAGCATCTCGTGGTGGCTCGTTGCACTTTGTTGAGGTCAAGACCCGTTCTGCAATGGGCTGGAGCTCACCCGAGGAGGCGATGACTCCCAACAAATGCCGAGCCCTGTTGCGTGGTGCCGCTGCATACCTCTCGATGCATCGTCTGCCCCACGAACCTCAGTTCGATCTGATAGCCGTCGACATCCTGCCTGACGGCTCGTCGGAGATCCGACACATTGAGAATGTCATACAAAGCGGCTGGTAATTTTGCATTTCCGACAAATTATACTACCTTTGCCCGAACTTTACCATTCTTATTGAATAGCGCAGACCTTGATGTGGTTCTATAACATAGCTATCATTCTCTACTCCCGATGTATCGCATTGGTGGCTCGTTGGTATCCGAAAGCCCAGCTTTGGAGCGAGGGTCGCAAGGGCCTTTTTGAGCGTATGGCTGCAGCCATCAAGCCCGGGGAGCGCATCGTTTGGGTGCACACAGCCTCACTCGGAGAGTTCGAGCAGGGCCGTCCCGTGATTGAGAAGATACGCTCGCGCTATCCCGAGTACAAAATCCTGCTCACATTCTTCTCGCCCTCGGGGTACGAGATTCGCAAGAACTATCAGGGAGCAGACTATGTCTTCTACCTGCCGGCCGACACAGCCAAGAATGCCCGCAAATTTTTGGACATTGTCAATCCCGAGGTGGCCATATTCGTAAAGTACGAATTTTGGCTCAACCTGCTTACAGAGCTGCGCAAGCGCGAGATTAAGACCTATATCATCTCGGCCATCTTCCGTCATAATTCGGTATTTTTCCGTTTTTACGGCTCGATGTGGCGCAAGGCCCTGCGCACATTCAAAACCATATTTGTGCAGAATGAGGAGTCGAAAGAGTTGCTTGCCGGCATCGGGATCAACAATGTCATTGTTGCCGGAGATAGTCGTTTCGACCGTGTAGCAGAGATCGCCCGCCAAGCAAAGAAAATTGACCTTATAGACCGTTTCCGAGGCAACAGTCGTCTCTTTGTAGCCGGCTCGACATGGGGCCCCGATGAGGAGATTCTGTTGCAACTCATCAACGATAACCCATCGGTCAAGTTCATCATAGCCCCCCACGAGATGGAGGAGGAGCGCATCGAAAAGTTGATGTCGGAGGTCAAGGGCGGAGCCCTGCGTTACACGCGCTGCACGCCGCTCACATCGTTCGGTTCGAAGCAGGTTCTCATCCTCGATACGATGGGAATGCTCTCATCCGTATACGGCTATGCCTCTTGGAGTTACATCGGTGGAGGATTTGGTGTCGGCATCCACAACACACTCGAGGCTGCAACATTCGGTCTTCCGATTGCTTTCGGTCCGAACTATCACAAATTCAAGGAGGCGCGCGATCTGGTGACGCTCGGTGCCGCCACCTCGATTATCGACTACAAGCAGCTCGCCCGCTGGTTTGCTCCACTGCGCGACAACGAGGTTTTCCTGCGCAAGGTAAGCCGACTTTCGCGTGAATATACACTGCAAAATCAGGGTGCCACAGAGACATTCTTGAAAGAGATGTTCGAATAATAGACGAGTGATTATAATCCGTAATCACACCTGCTCAAAATCCACACATTTTATAACCAAATTGCAAGTTTTTGTTTTGTTCCGAAAGCAAAAATCGGCATTGTGCATACTTGAGCAAAACATAATATCGTCATTATCACGCTGTTGCAAAGCAACAAAAGCGCAAAAAACACGACCAAATCGCATTTTTCTCGCAAAAAATTCGTATCTTGCGCCGATATTAATGAAATTAATACATAACAAATAAACACTCAAGATGAAAAAACTTTTTGGTAATTTGCTGATGTTCTTCTCCTTGATTCTTCTCGGAGCGGGCATCACAGCATGTACGGAGGCCCCTGAGGGCAATGAAAATGTAGTAGTAACGCTGACTGCCGAAGTTGCGAAGGCCGAGGGCAATACGGCCGAGATTGCTGTGAGCACAACAGGCATCTCGGAGTTGGCCTACGTTGTGGTTGGAGCCAGCGAGGAGGCTCCTATTCCGGTTGTTCTCTTCAAGGATGGTACGGTAATGAGCGTCAGCGATGGCACAAAGACCATCAAACTCGAGGATTTGGAGTATGAGGCGAACTACTCGATCCACATTGCCGGTAAGATTGCATCCAAGAAGGGTGGCTTCCACAACGAGGTTGTTTCGGCAAGTTTCAAGACCGCAAACTACACCGAGGATGTAACGGTCGTGCGCCTGAACTATGACGGAGCGGACATCCACGTCAGAGTTCCCGAGGAGGTGAAAGCTCGTGGCAATAAGCTCAAGTGGATGGTTCTGAGCGTTCCCGCCCGCAAGGATTGGAAGCCTGCAATAACCGGTTATTTTACCGATGCCGAGATGATTCAGCAGAATGACAAGAACTTCCCAATGTTCCTAATCCACCGCGATACCACGCTCCGCATCCGCGAGGAGAATCGCATCTTCGTAAGCCCGTATGACGGGGAGTTGACCGAAGTCTATCAGTATATCTGCCCGGGAGAGCAGATGTACGTTTCGATCCAGGAGGTTCTCTATGTCGACAGCGGTGTTGGTTACGGCATGGGCTGGTACGGCACTCCGTTCCTTACCGATCAATTTATGGCTGATTATGAAGCTGCAGGTGGTGGTGGTGCCGGTACTCCGTGGGCAAACGCAACTCGCGCAGGAATGCCCGACGAGGAGAACTATTGGCCCGAGAACTCGTGGCACAAGACGCTCCGTCTTACAGCTAAAGATCCCGGCAAGCTCGATGCGACAGTTGCAGTCGGTTTGCAGGGTTATGACGGCAGCGCAAACCTCTCACCGAAGGGTGGTAAATTGACCTTTGTACCCGAGGAGGGTGTCTACAACTACTGCGTAATGATACTCCCCCACTCGCTCTACCAGAGCGTCCTGCTCAACTACCTCGAGGGTAAGCGCGACAGATTGCAGTGGTACACCACTTCGTTCCATGCAGCATGGTCGGGACTCTCGACCTCGCTCTACGCTTCGGCAGGTCCCGCTTCGATTGATATTGCCGAGTTGTTTGGCGGAAATGTCATTCCGGGCGGTACTTACGATGTCTTTGTGACTGCAATGGCCGGCAAGGAGGGTGCCGATGGTATGGAGTCTGACCCGACACTTCAGTCGTTCGTGCAGACCAAGTTCGAGATTCCGAACTACACACTGCCCGCACCGACCATGAAAGTTACAGGACTCAAGTCGGATAATCCGTTCGAGGTTAAGTTCAATGTCAAGTGTACATCGGCCGATACGAACCCCATCGAGAAGGCTTCGTTCGCATGTAACTACACTCGCGACTTCAGCCTCTACATCAACTCATACAAGTATACCTACGCAGAGTTGATTCAGATGAACACCTTGCAAGGCGTCTACTTCACGGATGCAGAGATTCAGAAGATGAACTCGCCCGAGGGTTGTGACGTGACCTTCTACTCGCGTGAGGATGCAGCTTCGGGTTTGGTTGTTCAAGGCTGGAACTACGAGGGTCGCCCGAGCAATCCCGATGCCGAGGACTCGGAGGCTTATGCCGAGGCTCGTTCGCCCCAGATTCCCGATGCTGATCGCGTAGAGTCACCGCTCTTCGAGGAGCTGCTGGGCGATTGGACAGCAACAACTACCCTCAACGCAGTCAAGACCATCTATGTCAAGGATGAGGATGGCAAATATGTCTACGACGAGAACAACCAGATTGTGACCGAGAAGCAGCAGATTGTCAAGGAGGTCAAGTCGAAGGTAACCATTGGTGATCTCAAGTATCCCGAGACTCTCTCGGATGCAGATTACAAGATCTACACCAATGCCGGCATCTCGAAGGCAGAGACCGATGCTCTCTTCGCCGAGTTCAAGGAGTTGGCAGCAAACTTCAACCGCAAGGTGCGTGGTCAGAACCGTCTGCTCTGCCAGGGTCTTGACTTCGACCAGTTGGAGGAGAGCTACAGTGATATCCTGAACCACAAATCCGCTTGGGATCTCTTCATATCGCCCGACTACTCGTCATCGTCGGTGGAGGATGGTTTCTACGACTTCGGTCCGAAGTGGCATCTGCAGATTGACAGCAAGGGTAATGTCTTTGTTCCGGTGAACGTGAACCGTATCCTGCCGCTGACTAACTGGCAACGCGCAGAGGTTCTCTTCTTCGGCTACAATCCCGATACCAACGAGGCTCTGATGGCACCCCAGAACGACAGCAACGATGCTTCGACATGGCCCAACCTGCCCGTGGAGGTTTCGGCAGACAAGAACACGCTTACCGTTAAGCCGTTCGTTTACAACTACACAGACGAGAATGGCAACACTGCACAGCGCACCTACTATCCCAACATGATCATCAACACCAACTCGGTTTACGGCATGATTCCTCTGTCGGGTAAGATCAAGGGCAACATCGTTTTGACCCGTGGCTGGAGCGATGACAACACAGAGTCATCAGATTCTGCTACACCTCAGACCAATAGCGTAGTCCGCCCGATGAGCGGTACTCCCATCAAGTCGGCAAATGGTGCACAGTACGTAAAGAAGAGCATCAAGCCGCGCACCAACTTCGAGGCCGGTGCTGTACGCTTGAAGCCCGCCAACGATGTTGAGTACACTGCAGTCAAGGTTAAGAGTATCGACGTCGAGAAGTTCTCGCAGCGCACACTCTCGCCCAACTTCCTCACAAATCGTGGAGAGTAACCGATAGTAGAGTCAGACACAATGAGGAGCCTCCTTCAAACAGGGACTCCTCCTTGTGTTTCAAAATACGAAACACTAAAAACCGATAAGAAGATGAAAAAAATATTGAGCCTGATCTGCCTGCTGATGGGTGCCACGACACTCTTCGCACAGCAGCTACCTGACGTAAGTGTTGAGAATTTGGATGGAAAGATCGTTTCGCTGCGCTCGCTTGTGAATGGCAAGCCGATGATTATCTCGTATTGGTCTATCGCCTGCAAGCCCTGCATCCAGGAGCTCAACGCCATCAACGATGCTTTGGAGGATTGGCGCAAGGAGGCAGACTTTACGGTGGTTGCAGTTTCGACTGACGATGCACGCCTGAAGGCTGCGGCAAAGAATATGGCGACCTCGCGCGGATGGGAGTTTACCTGCCTGTTCGATGACAAGCAGACACTGCGCCGTGCCATGAACGTCACCCAGACTCCGCAGGCATTTGTTGTCGATGCAGAGGGCAATATCGTCTATTCGCACACGGGTTACTCTCCGGGTAGCGAGGAGGAACTCTTCGACAAGATTCTCGAACTTAAGAAGAAAAAGTAGCCATACAGATATGAGATTTTTAGCAACTATACTGCTCGCCCTTGTGGCCATAACCCCGGCCGTGGCACAGAAGAAGGTTGGCAATGGCCAGGTTTCGGGCAGCTTCGAGTCGACCTCTATCGGCTATGTCAACGACAAGAGGCTGGATGCAGCTCCCGAGGATCACTTCGGCTCGAACAACTATATGAAGGTTGATTATAACAACGGTCGCTTCTCGGCCGGCATTCAGGCAAATGCCTTTTTGCCCGTATTGCAGGGATATGAGGATTTGGCTGATGGCTATAAGTTCTACCTCGCTTCGAAGTATATCCAGTGGAGGGACAAAAACTACGAAATCCTGGTGGGCGACATCTTCGACCAATATGGCAACGGACTTATCTACCGTTCGTTCGAGGATCGACAGCTCGGTTTCAACAACTCGATTGAGGGTGTGCGTGCCGGCTATAATTTCGGCCGCTACGTCTCGCTCAAGGGAATGTATGGACGTCCGCGCCTCTACACCGAATACGCATCGTCGTGGGTGCGAGGTGCTGACCTTGTGGTTTCGCTTGCCGACATCTGTGGCATTCAGGACAAGGCTACGCTCTCACTTGAAGGTAGTTATGTCAATCGCTTTCAGAAGCTTACGCTGGGCGACGACCGCGACAAGATGATCTTCGAGGCAGCAGGTCTGGACAATCCCAACCTGAATATGTACTCAGGTCGCCTCAACTTCGGCATTGGCGGCTTCTACCTCCACGGAGAGTATGTCCACAAAAGCAAAGACCTCAATCTCGATGCAGTCGACGGCATGGCCACCAACGGCTCGGCAATCTTTGGTGAGGCGGGATACAGCCACGGAGGATTCAGCATCGTTGCCACCTATCGCCAGCTGAAGAATATGGCCACACGAGCATCGCTTTACGATGACGGCACAGGCAATGCGATAAACTACCTGCCGGCGCTGACTCGTCAGTACACCTACATGCTGGCCAACCTCAACCCCTATCAGGTCTACGCTTTAGGCGAGATGGGAGGTCAGGTAGACGTATGCTACTCGTTGCGCAGCAAGGAGAACCGCTACCGCTATTGGAACTTCCACGCCAACTTCTCGACCTTCTACAACACATTCTCGAAGAGAGCTATGTGGCGTGATATCAACTTCGATGTCGAGCGTCAGTGGAGCAAGAAACTCAAGACCATCTTCCTCTTCTCGCGTCAGGAGTGGAGCAAGTCGCTCGGATACCAGGGTCTCTACGCCTCGAATATCTTTGTGGGCGATGTGACCTACAAGTTCGACCGTAAGAAGTCGTTGCGTGTGGAGGTGCAGTACCTTTATGCCGACCGTCACGATGGTGCTTACGACTATGAGGGCGACTGGGTTGCCGGTCTGGTGGAGTTCAGCCTGGCTCCGAGGTGGAGTTTCTTTGTGCAGGACATGTACAATATCGACGAGACCAAGACCAACTACTACAGCGGAGGATTCAGCTACACCTATAATCGCACTCGCGTGCAGTTGAGTTATGGCCGCAACCGCGCAGGCTACATCTGCTCGGGAGGTGTCTGCCGATACTCTCCGGCATATACGGGTGTAAACCTTGTGCTTACGTCTTCATTCTAACAAGAGATAAAACAACAATTAAAAAAATAGAAAAATGATGAAAAATTTGAAGTTTTTGGCAATGATGTTTGCCGCAGCGCTCTCGTTTGCAGCATGCGAACCCGTAGAGGGTGAGGAGTTTGGCGATGGCGAGCTCGAACTGAAGGCAACGCCCTCAATCATTCTCTGCGATGGAGAGTATGCATCGACTCTCGAGGCTACCATTGGTGGCAAGAAGGTAACCAGCGGTGTCTCTATCTTCGATAACAAGAATAATCCGGTAGAGCTTCCGGGAATGAAGTTTACTACCACCAAGGCCGGCACCTACACCTTCTGGGCATCGTATGGCGACAAGATCTCGAACGAGGTGACCATCACCGCAGTTGTGGAGTTCCCCGCAGCTACCGAGATTCCGCTCGATCCCAACCCGAGCAGCACTTCGTTCGTTCGCAAGGTTATGCTTACTCAGTTCACCGGCACCAACTGCGGTTTCTGTCCCTTCATGGTTAACTGCATCAAGCAGTTACCGGTAGCAGTGAGCAAGCACTGCATCCTGACCGCAGCACACCGCTTCAATCAGGATGACCCTGCATACCTAACCGGTGTACCTTTGGAGCAGACTATGGCCGTCGGCGGATTCCCGACCTTGGCCGTGGATATGCACTCGTTGGAGAGCGACTACCGCTACCCCGCCCTCATTCGTGGCATGGTGCAGAACGCTATCGACCGCGAAGATGCAAAGGTGGGTATCGCTGCTTGCGCATCGTACAACAACAAGTCGCGCATGGTTGCTGTAAAGGCTGAGGTTAAGGCTGCCGTTACAGGAAATTATCGCATTGGTGCGTGGTTGCTCGAGGATGGCATCGAAGGTAGACAGATCAACAATGGCGCTACCGGCTATGATTACGACACTCACGACAACTGCATCCGCATCGCCGATAGTAGAGTTACCGGCACGGACTATACGGGATACTACCTCGGTGAGATTAAGGCAGGCGAGAAGAAGGTATTCGAGTTCAACCCGACCAATATGACACTCGATGCATCGTGGAAGGCCGAGAATTGCCGATTGGTTATCTTCGTTACCTGCGAGGGTCCGGAGAGCCCCTACACCGAAAATACTTGGTATGTAAACAACGTTGTAGTTTGCCCGCTCAACAGTTCGGTGGCTTACCAATACAAGTAATCATAATATACATTAGAATACATTAGAGTAAAAGAGGCTGTCCAAGGTGATTGGACAGCCTCTTTTATATAGGTATGGTCGCCTCTCTAAAACCTCACAGTCACATTCGCCAACAGATGTAGCGGAGCCTGCGGGAAGTAGTAGGCCTCGTCGTAGCGCACGCCATCCCACATATAGGAGTAGCCGTAGGCATTGCTGCAATAGAGCGTATTGAAGAGGTTGTAGATGCTGAGTCCGAAGCGCATGGAGCGCGAGGGCGACATCGAGCCGGATTTGGACAATGGCAACGTATAGGCCAAATCGAGGTTGGTGACACAATACCGATCGAGTGTCAGAGCCTCGACCTCGTTGTTCGTGAGATACTGCTTGCTCACGTAACGGGTACGAAGCAGAGCCTCGAAGCCGGCAATGTGGAAGTCGAAACCGAGCGATGCTATGCAGTCGGGCGAGTAGGCAATGGTCATCGTGCCGAGGTTCTTGCCATAGGTCGGACTGTCGGCCAGCAGATCTACATAGTTGCGTATTTTGTTACGACTCAAGGTTACATCTCCCTGTGCCGAGAGCCACTTGGTGATGTTCCACTCCGCCACAAACTCCACGCCACAGCGATAACTGTCGGGAACATTGACGTTCAGCGCATCCGAGCCATCATTGACCATGCCCGTCGGGATTAGTTGGTTGCGATACTGCATATAGTAGAGATTAAGCCCCAGCGACAAAGGCTCCGAAGAGTAGCGATAGCCGAGCTCATAGTCGAAGAGTCGCTCGGGATGGGGTTCGCTCTTATCCTGCGAGAACATATAGCGATCGGTAAAGTCGGCTCGCGTCGGCTCCTTGTTGGCTATGGCAAACGAGGCAAAGAGGGTGTGACGGCGGGCAAAGGTGTAGTTGATGCCGATGTGGGGATTGAGGAAGTGGTAGAGCTTATCAATCGAGATGGGCTGCATCTGCATCGTCGTCCAGTCGAAATTATCATTTACTCCCCACGCGCGATAGCTCACAATGCGGTATTGCATATCGGCCAAGATGTTGAGCCCCTTGACGGGTCGCCACACAGCCTTCGCAAAGATGTTGGCATCCTGCTTGCGCACATCGTTATCGTACCATTTGCCGGCCACTTCGCTGCTCTTCATACCGTCGACCCACTCGATGTCGCCCCAATGCGGGCAGGAGTAGTGGCTCCACGACCCTCCAAAGGCAAGGGCTAATTTGTCGGTAGTGTAGTGCGCCGAGGCGTTGGCTCCGAAGGTGTGGTTGCGCATAATCTTTCGACGAATCATGTCGGCCTCGACCGAGGGATCTTCGATGCCGAGATTGCCGTACTCGAGCAGTGTGCGAGCATCCTTATACTGCTTGTAATAGCCGTATCCGTAGGTGTAATAGCCTGTAACATTCATCGTCCAACGCTCATTAAAACGATGATTGACAATAAGTTGGTTGTTGATTTGCAGGTAGTTGTCGGTCTGATCGTCGTAGTAGTCGACATGAGTACCGTCAGCCAAGACGTAGGGCCCGTGCGAAGTCTCGTATTGACCTTCGGTGTGATAGCGACGGCCATAAAGGCGCATCTCCTCTTTGGTCACACCCGTATATGTAAGGTATGTCTTGGCCATACCTCCAAACGAGAGCAGTTTTACCGATGTACGACTGCCATAATAGCCACCCTGCAACATGTAAGACTTCAGGTCGGTAGCACCGCGCTCGACATAACCATCCGAGCCGATATGGGTCAAGCGGGCATCCACAGTCCAATGCCCACCCATAAGCCCCGAGCCGATATGCAGAGCCTGCTTGTTGGTGTTGTAGGAGCCATACGAGAGCGATGCCGAGCCGCCAAACTCGGTGGAGGGTGCAGCTGTCGTCATGCTTATCGCACCACCAAAGGCTCCTGTACCGTTGGTCGAGAGTCCCGCACCACGCTGCACCTGCACATCTCCCACTGCCGAGATAAGGTCGGGTGTGTCGTACCAATATGTCGAGTGCGAGTCGGGATTGTTAAGCGGCATGCCGTTGACCGTGACATTCAGACGTGTAGCATCCGTACCACGCAGGCGGATTGAGGTACCTCCAATGCCAATACCCGTCTCGTTGGTGGCGACCATCGAGGGTGTCAGTGCAAGCAACGATGGGATATCAAGACCGTAGTTGTTGCGCTCAATATCGCGAGTGGAGAGGTCGGTGTAAGCCACAGGCGAAGAGCTGTCGGCACGCAGAGCCACCACCTCGACAGAGCCTATACGCTCGGTCATCGCCACCGAATCGGCCGGATTTGGCGTGGCAATGGCAGTGGTGTCGGTCGAAGCCGATGCCGAAGAAAAAGAGTGTTGATTGTGATTGTGTGCGACACGAGTGGCCGCATGTGCGCCGAGCGAGAGTCCCGCCACGGCGAGAGTCAGAAAAATCCTTTTCATAACTTCCTAAGTTTTAATTAGTTAAAAAATATGAAAAGGGGTATGTTATCGATTATGCTTCTTCCCGGTCTCGGCATTACCCGTATCCGGTACAATGGGTATAATCTCAGCCTGTAAAGTAAGGCACCCCCGTAAATCGGGACAAAGATATAAAAAAAGTCGGTCTATCGCAACAATCTAAGCGACAGACCGACTTTTTTAGGCGCACAACCCACATCCTTCGTGAGGGTAATTCCTATTTTTCTCTACTTCACAGCCACAGTCTCGATTTCGACCTTTGCTCCGAGGGGCAGGGCTGCCACCTGGAAGCATACACGCGCGGGGAAGGGCTCCGAGAAGTGCTCGGCATAGACTCCGTTCATCGCCTTGAAGTCAGCAATATCGGCCAACAACACGGTGGTCTTGACCACATCCGCAAACGAGTAGCCCGCCTCGGTGAGGATGGCGTTTACATTCGCCAACGATTGACGGGTCTGCTCCTCGACGGTTTCGGGCATAGTTCCCGTTGCGGGATTTACGGGGAGCTGTCCCGAGATGTAGAGCGTTCCGTTAGCCTCGACTGCCTGCGAGTAGGGGCCCACAGCCGCAGGGGCATTTTGTGCTGTTATGATTCGTTTCATACTCTTTATTTTTATTGATTATACATTTTACCTCGACAAATATACGAAAATTTGCGGACACTGCACCTCTTTATCGCTCTATTATATCTTTATGCAGAGTCTGCACAAGTGCTTTGCTACGTCGCACAAGTCGTTCTGTGACCTCCTCGCCACCAAGGCCATCCACGCACGCATTGCTCACGCAATCATAACGCATAAATCCCTCCTGCGAAATCATACCGAAGCCGTTGTTGTAGGTATAGAATCCGAAGTGTTCAATCTCGTTATCAAAGATATCTCGGCTAAACTCAAAGTCGGAGGTTTCGATACCCATTTGATGCAGCAATGTGGTTGCGAGGTCCGCCTGCGAAGAGATGGTTTCACACACGAAAGGCTCCTTGACCGCTCCGCCACACCAAATCATCGGAATACGCTGGCGCAGAGGCTCTCCGATGGTTAGCGATTTGGGATACGGCATACCGTGGTCGGCAATCAGCACAACGAGCAGATTATCCCAAGCAGGGCTCTGTCGCCACTTCTCGACCATCATTCCCACATGGTGGTCAGTAAAGGCGGCTGCGTTGAGAATCTTGTTCTCGAAGGCATCAAACGGCACCTCAAAAGGCTCATGTGACGACAGCGTAAGGAGTGTTGCAAAGAATGGCCGGGATTCAGCACTCATACGCAACACCTCATCGGCAAAATATTGGCAGACAAAATCGTCATCATAGCCCCATTTCGTATCACGCGCATCGGGGAACGAAAGCGATTTCTCGTCAATAATCTTCTCTATGCCTGTACCATAGAGATAGGAGGCCGTATTCGTAAAATTGGCATCTCCGCCATAGGTAAATGATGTCGCATAACCCACATCTCTCAACGAGCGGGCAATCGATGGCAGTGTATGCGCCTTTTGCGGATACTTCATAATCGAAGCCTTCGGATGGGTCGGGTAACCACTCATAATTGCCACAGTACCTCGGTCAGTACGGAATGAGTTGGCGTAGAGATTCTCGAACCACACGCCCTCCCTGCGCAACCGATTGAGGTTGGGTGTAACCTCTCGACCATCCACGACCTCATCAGTCACGGTGCGACCCAAACTCTCCAAAATAACCAAGACCACATTCGGGCGTTGCGTGGTAAGATGCACTGCGTTGCCTGTCGCATCAGCACCCTTCTCATACATCGAATCGACAATCGCAGCACACTCCTCTTCCGAGAAGTAGCAGAAATCCCCCTCTCGCAACTCCGACCGGGATACCGACGAGAGGAACGAAAATATAGGATTGGTTGCCGCCTGATTCAGGAACATCTTGTCGCTGAAATAGACCTTGCTGACATTGGCGGTCGCGGTACCCACACCTCCTCGGATTGCCAGAAAGAGCAGACCTCCGACCAACAACATCAAAACAGCCGCACCGGCACGGCGCAGAGGCGAGAGTCGCTCGGCACGATATAGTTTTGCTGTCGGGCGCAGTGCAAATATCATAAGTGTCACATAGCCGACAAAGAGCAGAAATGTAGGCACAAAGTCGCCCCACGTCACACTTGCCGCAGCCTCTTTCGGTGTTTTGAGGTATGGCAACAGTGTCGAATCGATGCGGAACCCCCAATGGCGGAAAAGTCCCATATCGCCCGCCACAAGGAGTGATACAATTACGGATATGACGATAAAGTATCCATTCAACATACGACGCATACTCCTCTCCGGAATCGTCACAAACACAGTCGCAAGCAACATCAGCCACGGGATAACCGACAGATATCCTGCCACGGTCATGTCGAGCAGGAGTCCGTGCAACGACACCCCCACGAGTTCAGAAAACGAAGCCTCGGCAGCCTGCGAAGCATACCACAGCAGGAACAAGGGCTTTTGCAGTGCCATAAGGAGCAGAAAAACCGTAAAAACGGCTGCTATTGTCGAGATTTTGCGAAACATATCCACCAATATCACATCTATTGCGATGTCAAAGGTATGAAAAAACATGGAAAAATTTTGTTTTCAGGAAATTATTATTACCTTTGCACCGCTAAAAAAGCACATAAACATTTAATTAAATTATTATTATGAACAATTACGAAACCGTTTTC
>JAFQFG010000123.1 GCA_017398695.1 Alistipes sp. | reverse complement strand
TTTCGGCTTCTTTGAGGCTCTTTTCGGCAACTTTTCATTTGTGATAATTGGAAATAGTCCACTATTACCTGCATACCCCAAATGAAAATTTACACGAAATTAGCTCTCAAATAATCTCGAAATAAAATTCAAACAGCTTCTTAGTGTGCAAGCCCACAACCTACCCAACGCTCTGTTCGACTTTTTGGGTGCATAGTTTCTTTTGATGATAGTTTGTCGATAAAAAGGCTTCTGAGCAGAGTGCCCGTATATTATAAATAGGTACTTTTGTGACAAACAATTGTAAATAACCAATAGATTTATGACAAAGAAAATCGTTCTTTTGGGCTCGGGCGAACTTGGTAAGGAGTTCGTTATAGCAGCACAGCGCAAAGGTCAGTACGTTATCGCTTGCGATTCGTATGCAGGTGCACCTGCGATGCAGGTAGCAGATGAGTGTGAAGTATTCGACATGCTCGATGGAGAGGCACTCGATGCCGTAATTGCAAAGCATAACCCCGACATCGTAGTCCCCGAGATTGAGGCCATCCGTACCGAGCGCCTTTACGAGTGGGAGAAGCGCGGTGTGCAGGTGGTTCCGAGTGCTAAGGCGGTGAACTTTACCATGAACCGCAAGGCTATTCGTGACCTTGCAGCCAAAGAACTTGGTCTGAAGACTGCAAAATATTTCTATGCCAAGTCCTACGAGGAGTTGTGTGAGGCTGCCGAGCAGGTGGGCTTCCCCTGTGTGGTTAAGCCGTTGATGTCATCATCGGGTAAGGGACAGTCGTTGGTTAAGACACGCGAAGATTTGCAGGCTGCATGGGATTATGGTTGCAGCGGTAGCCGTGGTGATATCCGCGAGCTTATCATCGAGGAGTTTATTCACTTCGATAGCGAGATTACGCTGCTCACCGTGACACAGAAAAACGGTCCGACCCTCTTCTGCCCGCCCATTGGCCATATCCAGAAGGGTGGTGACTACCGCGAGAGCTTCCAGCCGGCACCCATCTCGGAGGAGCACTTGCGCGAAGCTCAGCGCATGGCAGAGGCTGTGACGAAGGCTCTGACCGGAGCCGGCATCTGGGGTGTAGAGTTCTTCTTGAGTCACGAGAATGGTGTCTACTTCTCGGAGTTGTCGCCCCGTCCGCACGATACGGGTATGGTTACCCTTGCCGGTACGCAAAATCTCAACGAGTTCGAGTTGCACCTGCGTGCTGTTCTCGGCCTGCCGATCCCGGGCATCACGCTCGAGAGAATGGGTGCGAGTGCAGTAATCTTGTCGCCCATAGCGAGCAAGGAGCGCCCGAACTACCGTGGCGAGGAGGAGGTTTGCGCCGAGGAGAATACCTACCTGCGTATCTTTGGCAAGCCCTACACCAAGCTCAATCGTCGTATGGGTGTTGTTGTCCGTTACGCACCGAAGGGTAGCGACCTCGATGAGTTGCGCGACAAGACCAAGGCTGCAGCAGCTAAGGTTGAAGTCTACTAATCAATTGATAATTGATAGATGACAATAACAATTAAGCCTCCCATGGGAGGCTTAATTGTTTTGCTATATGCTGTTTAGTTGTGGATTTACTCGTACTGTCCCGATTTGAGGCGTGAGACCTCATCCTTGGTCAGGAAGCGCCATGCTCCGCGCTTGAGGTTCTTTTTGGTCAGACCTGCATAGTAGACGCGGTCGAGTTTCTGCACCACGTAGCCGAGGTGCTCGAAAATACGACGTACAATACGGTTGCGACCCGAGTGAATCTCGATTCCGATCTCCTTCTTATCTTCCTTAACGTACGAAATCTCGTCGGCATAAATCTCGCCATCTTCAAGCGTGATACCCTCCGAAATCTTATCCATATCACCACGAGTCAGAGGCTTGTCGAGCGTAACCTGATAGATCTTCTTCTTCTGATACGAGGGGTGGGTGAGCTGGCGGGTCATATCGCCATCGTTGGTGAAGATGAGCAGTCCAAGGCTGTTCTTGTCAAGACGTCCCACCGGATAGATTCGCTCCGAGCAGGCATCCTTAACCAAATCCATTACGGTCTTGGTCGCATGAGGGTCGTCGAGAGTCGTGACATATCCCTTCGGCTTATTCAACACCAGGTAGACCTTCTTCTCGCCCTTCACGACCGAGTCGCTGAAACGCACCTCATCCGAGGGCATAACCTTCGTGCCGAGTTCGGTCACAATCACACCATTCACGGTGACTAATCCTGCCTGGATGTAGTCGTCAGCCTCACGACGTGAGCAGAGACCTGATTGTGCGAGGTAGCGATTAAGACGCATCTCGCCAATCTGCTTGTCGGGGTTGTATTTGGGGTAGCTCTTGGGCTTATCGTCACGCTTTTGGAACTTTCCTCCGCGGGGACCCTTATCGCTACGCTCATCCTTGTCGAATTTGTTGCCGTATGCCTTCTTCGCACCGAAGCCCTTGCCTGCTCCCTTGCCGAAGCGGTTTTCTTTCTCTGAAAATTTCGATTTTCCGCCAAATGCGGGCTTGTTGCCATGCGATGGACGCTCACTGCTACTGCGATGCTCTCCACCGAATGAGGGCTTTCCTCCACGAGGTTTGTCGCCATAGCGGCTGCCCGCACTCTCACGGACGGGGCGGTTTTCGCTGTCGAAATTGGGGTTGAATGAGCGGCGCTTGGGCTGCTCTGAGAATGACGCGCGACTCTCGTCGTTGCGTTCAATTCGCGGACGACGCTCCACGCGCTCCGCCTTGACGGTTCTCAATCGCTTATCCTTCGCAAAACGCGAGAGGGTAGCAGTCGAATCGTTCTTAAACTCTTTCATATCTGTTTTGCATTTAGTCGCTGCAAAGGTACGCTAATTTTCCGTAACTCCGCACAATATCAGCACCAATTATGCGCGAAAAAACATTATGTGACATATTATTGTCCATTCCGGCGAAAAAGTCGGTGTTTACAAACTCTTCAAAAATTATTGTATATTTGTCGGCACAAAGAGGGGTTGCCTTATGAAGATGAATCGAGAAATACTACGTATAGCCATACCCAACATCATCTCGAACATTACCGTTCCGCTGATGGGTATCGTCAGCACCGGTATTGCCGGACGCTCGGGCGATTCGGCACAGACCATCGGAGCCCTTGCCATCGGTGTATCGATCTTCAACTTCATCTATTGGAACTGCTCCTTTATCCGTATGGGTACAAGCGGTCTGACGGCCCAGGCATTTGGTGCGGGAGATGTTCGCGAGTGTGCCAAGATGCTTGTGAGGGCGGTAGCCGTGTCGCTTGTTGTGGGTGTGGGGGTGCTCGCTATGCAATATCCGATAGGGGAGTTTTCGCTCCGCATTATGAATGGTGGAGAGATGTCGCGCGACTACTTCTATGCCCGAGTGTGGGCCGTGCCGGCAGCGATGATGCTCTTTGGTATCAATGGTTGGTTTACGGGAATGCAAAATGCTGTGATTCCGATGTGTACGTCCATAACGGTCAACCTGATTCACATTCTGTGTAGCTTATGGTTCGCCTTCGGGTTCAATATGGGAATTGTCGGCATCGCCTACGCCTCGGTGGTGGCTCAATATTTTGGTGTATTGCTCTCGTTTGTTTTCCTTGTGTGGCGTTACGGCAAGGTGCTCCGCGAACTGAGCCGAGAGATTCTCCGTGAGGCAGTGGCGGCAGCTCCCATGCGTGAGTTCTTCCGCATCAACAGCGATATTATTGTCCGTAATTTCTGCAATGTGGCGGTGTATACCTTCTTCACCGCAGCATCGGCACGTATGGGTAGCGATTTGTTGTTGGCTGTCAATACGATATTGATGCAGCTCTTTACGATGTTCTCCTACATGAGTGACGGCTTCGCCTATGCGGCCGAGGCTCTTGCCGGCCGTTTTATTGGTGCCGCTGATGAGGTACGACTGCGCGACTGCATACGTAAATGTATGGGTTGGGCTGCGGCTATTGCGATACTTTATGTGGGTGTATATGTCGGATGGTGGCAAGAGATTATCGCTCTGTTTGTGGGAGATAATGGCAGTAGCCTTGCTGAAATTCTCGCCTGTGCAAAGGAGTATATCGGTTGGGTTATCGCCATACCGCTAATCGGAGCCATCCCCTTTATGCTGGACGGAGTGATGGTCGGGGCAACACTTACAAAGGTTATGCGTAACACCATGCTCATAGCGACCGTAGCCCACTTTGCGCTCTACTTCTCGCTGCGCCCGACACTGGGCAACACTGCGCTTTGGTTGGCTTTTGTGTCGTATCTACTCCTGCGCGGAGTGTGTCAATATCTCCTTTCACACCGCTTGGAGGATATATTTGCCAAGGCTAAGAGGGGTTAGGCTCGAAAATCGGAGGTTATCTCGACATGGCGAGGCGTGGAGAGAATTAGGTTAGTGGGTAGCCCGATACCACGCTGTCTGCTTGAGTGATGGATGGTAGCACTCCAACTCGGCGATCTGCTCCTGCATGTCCGAGATATTTGACGAGAGAATCTCGACCTGCTTTTTCATCTCGATATACTCTGCGGACTCGACCAAAGGGATGCCTTGTTTATCCAATTCAGCCTTGAAATCGGCCAACTCTCTCTTCTTGATTACAAGGTCGAATCCCCACGTATCTACCCAAGTCTTACAAATCGGCAAACATCTCTCATCGGGGGTGAAATTGACACCCGAATAGTGTGAGATGTCGTTCATCATCGAATTGTATGTCGAGTAGTATTGGTTGGTGTTATAGCGGTTGATGATGGTCTTATCGAGTTGCTCGCTGAAAGCCTTGACAAGCGCATCGTTGTTGTATGCGTTATAAGCATAGTGCTCCGCATCGAAGAACAGATGTGACGAACGGCCTTCATAAACTTGAAGCGTCAACAAATTCAAATCGTTTGCGATGCTCTCCTGGTTAAGCGCCTTAACCGTAGCAGCGAGCGCATCGAGCTCTGCACAGACGGTCGTAGCGATACATCCCGACTTGCGACCATAGTAGTCGTAAGCGTAGTAGTTGCGATAGGTTCGGCAAGCTCCATCCAGATCATCTGCAACCAACTCGTCCAGCAGCAGATCGAATGGCGAACCATATCCCATAATCTCGCATGGCGAGGCAACAATGTAGTTTGTGTTGTTACGCAAGGCATACGTAGCCTCGAGTGACGACATAAAGCAGACATCGAAATAGAGCCAATCGAACTTGTGGTTGGTTGCGGTCAAACCCTCTGCCAAATCGTCAATATTGAGTCGTACATTGTTCTCACCGATGGTTCGCGTGATCTCTGCTCCGGGTGCAGGAGTCCAATTGGGGATGTGGGTCGAACCTACCGACAAAGGCACTCCTCCGGTTGAGTTGAGAGCCGGCAGCCAAGCCGTGGAGTGACCTCCGAAGATGGCTGCATATCGCTCTGCCGGTGCAATCTGCATCATGTTGAGCATGTACTCTCCGAATTGTTTGCCAGTGAGCGACTCAGGCAGAGTTATTTTGCGGATGAAGCACTCTTCGCCCTGTTGTGTCGAGGTGTCGTAATACAACTCCTTTATTACGGCCTCGCTCCTCGAGGTCTGAATAAAGGCAATCAGTCGGTCATTTCCAAGTATATCCTCGGATATGGCTGTCTTCATGCAGTCGATATTTATGCCGAAAAAGTAGGAGAGTGACGTGCCAAAGAAGTATGCCAAGATGGTTCGCTCCGAGACGGCACACTGCATAACTTTGACCTTGTGTTTCGTAGAGTAGTTATCCAAGCATATCTCCAGACTGCCACGCACAACTGCCGCATCGCTGACATTTTCGCTCAAGGCTGTGATTGTAATGGTCTGCGGCTCTGCACTGCCGGATCCCTTGGTGGGCGATACCGTAAACTGCTTGCCGGAGCTCTTGATATGCCAATTGCACGATGAGGTAAAGGTGAGCGTGAATGAGTCGAGAGTGTGATTCAATCTTACCACCGACTGATTGTTCTCAACCACCAGCGAACCCTCCGGTGCGGGGCCTGGTTCGTTGTTATTGTGACAGCCTGTGGCTGCAATCAACACTACAAAAGCGACAATATATGCCAATCTCTTCATGATATTCTCCTATTTGTATTCACGTGGCTTGAGGTTGTTGAACTGCCACGTACGTTCTCGTTTGAATGTATAATTTTCGGGTTTATTCCAATATATGCGGCTAAAATCGAAGTAGAAGCCTTTTACCTTGTTGCGAGCCACTTCGAATGGGACATACTCCACCGTGCGACTGATGACTCGTGCTTTGCCGTAGTTCCAGCCTTTCGATGCGATGTAGTCGAGTGCGTGCCCAAACATCGTGATATGCATCGGACTCTTCTCCTTCAATCCGTCGCCCGATGTGCCAATAATCTCCAAGACACCATTCAATCGCTCATAGAATGCTTTTTCGCGAGCCTTGTCGCCTAAAGCTCCGTATGCGTATGCCAGAATATTGAGAATCTGCGGACTGAACGGGTCACGCTCGTAGGATGACATGGCGGTTATCACCAACTCGTCGAGGTCGCTCACTGCCGGCTCCTCGATAGCGATTTTGGCCATAATCTCCAAGACTCGCGTCAGGTAGGGGTTGTTATCCAGCGGCTTGTATTCGGGCTGGTAGGCATAGCCATAGTAGAGATAGTGCATCTCCTCGCTCGACATGGGCGTTATCCATTGGTCGTAGCGCATTTTGAGGTTGGGGTAGTAGTATGGCGATGCGCTATCAGCAATTTTGGCATATATATCGTCGTTGTCGGGGGTGCGTGCCAGCAGAGTCGATACCGAAAGTACCGACATTAAAACCGTCAAAAGTATGTATAATTTTTTGGCTCTACCCATCTGCGACAATAACGTGTGATTTAGTGCAAATCGTATGTTTTGATAAAATTTGTGAACTTCTCATAAAGAGCCTTCGAGCCCTCGACTAATGGCAGTCGCATTGTGCCTCCGATAAGCCCTTTGGCCTTTAATGCACACTTGACTCCTGTCGGGTTGCCCTCGGCAAAGAGTGCCTGCACAACCTCGTCGTATGGAGCATAAACCTCATCAGCCTTATCGAACTTGCCCTCTGCGGCCAACTTCACACACTCTCCAAACTGCATAGGGAAGAGATTTGCAGCCACCGAAATGACGCCATCGCCACCCCTGCGCATTACATCGACTGCCATGCCGTCATCGCCCGACAGCACCAAAAATCCCTCCTTGCGACCTCGGATAACCTCCTCGATCTGGTCGATTTTGCCCGAAGCCTCCTTGATGCCGATTACGTTCGGCATATCTTGTGCGATGCGCAGTGTCGTTGCAGGCAACATGTTGACACCCGAGCGACCAGGAATGTTATAGAGAATAATCGGCAGCGGTGAGGCCTCCGATACGCGCTTGAAGTGCTGGTACAGACCCTCCTGCGAAGGCTTGTTGTAGTAGGGCGTGACGCTCAATATGGCATCTGCGCCCGAGAGGTCGATTTCGTGCAATTGGTCAAGCACCTCCGATGTGGAGTTACCACCCACTCCGATAACCAGAGGCACACGCCCTGCGATATGCTTTGTGACAAATGCTGCCACCTCGACACGCTCGGGAATATAGAGCGTAGGAGTTTCGGCTGTCGTTCCGAGTGCTACAATATAATCTACTCCGCCCTCGATAACATAATCTATCATCTTGCCGAGTGACTGAAAGTCGATACTTCCATCCTCGTTGAAGGGTGTAATCATCGCGACACCCACACCTTTGAATCTCTCTTGAATTGCCATAACTTTCGTTTGGATTAGAACAGAACTCCCTGCATCGGCTCCTCGCGTTTAGGCTCTGGAGCAGCAACCTCGGCTTGTGCAGTTGGCTGTGTATGCTCACCGCCAATCATATCGACAAGTTCTTGTTCGGTTATTATTTTTATTCCTAATTTTTCTGCTTTCTGCAACTTTGCGGGCCCCATATTGCGCCCTGCAACCACATAGTCGACATTTGCCGATACGGCTGCCAAATTCTTACCTCCGTTAGCCTCGATCATCTCCTTGAGTTCATCTCGCGAGTAGAGTGTGAACAGACCCGAAATCACAAAGTTCTTACCTGCAAGAGATTCGGAGTGCAACACCTTCTCTTCGGCCGCAAATTGCAATCCTGCATGTCGCAAGCGCTCGATAATGGCGCGGTTTGATTCGTCTGCGAAGTACTCGATAATTGCATCTGCAATCTTCTCTCCGACCTCCTCCGACTCCATAAGCTGCTCACGCGAGGCACTCATCACCTCGTCCAGCGAATGGAAGTGGGCTGCCAGATATTTTGCGGTGGTCTCACCGACAAAACGGACTCCGAGAGCGAACAACACTCTGCGGAACGGAACCTCTTTCGAGCGGGCAATGCTTCGGATAATATTCTCTGCCGACTTCTCGCCCAAGCGGGGCAGGCCCGAGAGCTGAGCTGCCTGCAAGTCGTACAAATCGGCGATGTTGCTAACCAGACCACTCTCGAAGAGTAGCTCGATAGTCTCCTCTCCCAAACCGTCAATATCCATCGCTTTGCGGCGGATGAAGTGGACAATGCGTCCCAATATCTGCGGTCGGCAGTGGCTCTGATTGGGGCAATAGTGCTTTGCCTCGCCTTCGTAGCGCACCAGTTCGGTACCGCACTCCGGACAGGTTGTGATATATTCGAACGGGGTGCTATCCATGGGGCGCTCCGAGAACTCGACACCCGTGATCTTCGGAATGATCTCTCCGCCCTTCTCGACATATACTTTGTCGCCAATTCGGATGTCCAATAGAGCTATCTGCTCGGCATTATGCAACGAAGCACGCTTTACCGTGGTTCCGGCAAGCAGTACCGGCTCGAGATTGGCAACCGGAGTGATAGCACCCGTGCGTCCTACTTGAAAATCGACGCTCTCGAGAGTGGTGAGCGCCTGCTCGGCCTTGAATTTATACGCCACAGCCCAACGTGGTGACTTTGCCGTAAATCCCAAAGCCCGCTGGTTGGCATAGTCATTAACCTTGATTACCACTCCATCCGTAGCGAAAGGTAGGTGCTTGCGAGCCTCATCCCAATGTGCTATGTATTCGTCAATCTCGGCAACCGAGCGACATATCTTCATCTCGCGCGAGACCTTAAATCCCCATTCACGAGCCTTCGAAAGGTTCTCGATGTGCGACCCAAAGGGGAGATTATCACCGGCCATCTGGTAGAGCGTGCAATCCAGACCTCGTTTCGCTACCACTGCCGACGACTGCTGCTTGAGAGTTCCTGCGGCAGCATTTCTCGGATTGGCAAACAGAGCCTCGCCATTGGCTTCACGCTCGGCATTTATCTTGTCAAACGATGCGTATGGCATCAAGACCTCGCCACGGATCTCGAACAGGGCGGGGTAGCCATCGCCACGAAGGGTCAAAGGCACCGAACGAATTGTTCGGATATTGGCGGTCACGTCATCTCCGCGCGTTCCATCGCCACGGGTAACGGCACGCACCAATGAACCGTTCTCGTATGTGAGCGATATGGCTGTGCCGTCGAATTTGAGCTCACAGACATATTCAACCTCGCCCAACTCCTTTTCGATGCGGGTAATAAACTCGTGCAACTCCTCCAAAGAGTAGGTGTTTCCGAGCGAGAGCATCGGAAAGCGGTGCTCGACACTCTTGAATTCGGTCGTGAGGTCGCTGCCGACACGTTTGGTCGGGGAGTTTGGATCGTCATACTCGGGGTATTGCCGTTCCAAATCCTGCAACTCACGCAACATCATGTCGAAATCGTAGTCCGAAATTTCGGGCGAATTTTCGACATAGTATTTGTGGTTGTGGTAGTTGAGCCTATCTCTCAACTCTTGTATGCGTGCTACGACCATATTATATATACATTATACCGCGTAAAGATAGGTAATTTGTTTGTGAAAACCTCGAAAAAATAAAAAAATGCAAATTTTTTGTGAAGATTTGTACCGATTATTAAATTTTGCTTATACTTGCAGAAAATTTCAGGACATTTATGGCAAAAGTGATATCAAAAAAACGTTTGGTTACGAGTTTTAACAACCTAACACCGGAGTTGCAGGATGCGGTTAAAGAGTTGTATCCTGCAGGATTTTCAGACGCAATGATGCGTGTGGATAAACCCAATGGAGATTTCTTTTATGCAGTACCGTTTGAGACTGAAGAGGTTAGCTATTTGGTAAAGATTGATGTCAAGATTGACGAAATATCTGATGAGGATGATAGCAACGACTACTACGATGACGAGATCAAGGGCGCTGATGATATTAGCGATGAGGTAGGTCACGGCGAGGAGGATCTGGATGACGACGATATCGCCATTTAAGATCTCGAAAGTTGTTTGATAAAACTCAAAATATGACACCCCGGCCGTAAAGGTCGGGGTGTCGTTTGCTGTACGAGTCGGTCGTAAATGCCGAATGGTTGCGGCTATGACCAATATTTGTCAATCTTCTCATTGATCCAATCAAGGCCCGACTGAACTACTCGAGATGTCTCGTATATCGTCTCCAGGCGATCCTGTACTCGTTTTACGGCACTGCGTAGCGAAACAAAATATAACGCTGTCGCTATCAACAGAAATGCGCATCCAACGACTATGCAGGCTAAAATAGCCGAGTCGAAAAGTGTGGCCAACCAAATCGTGAATGCCGTTATCAGCAACACGATGGCAGGCAAGATGGATAGCACAAACAAGACTACCGGCACGGCCACCGATTGTGATTTTTTGTCTTGAGAAGTCATACTCGTAACAGCAATTTCGGAGGGGTTGCAATATTGATGCAAACCTCTTTTAATCGTGGCAATGACAACGCATCTTATCAACCTCCTTGTCGACGGCATCGCGCAGTGTCTCGCGCATCTCCGGTCCCGACTTGGGTGTGAGAAACATGGTCATTACAGCTCCGACAAGAGCACCTCCGAGGATGGAAGCAATACATAATCCAGCATTTTTCATAATCACTAACCTTTATTAAAATTTCATTGAGATAAAGAGCAAAGTTCAAGCCAAAAATATTATCTTTGAAGCCGTGAATGAGAATAAAGATATAACCGTTTCGTTTACAGGGCATCGCAGTTACGATAATCTCGATAATGATATGCTGTGTAGTGAGATTCGCAATCTCTACAATAAAGGATTTCGAATCTTCATGTGCGGTATGGCTCGGGGCTTCGACTTGGCGGCAGGGGAGTGTGTGTTGAGCCTGCGTGAAGAGTTGCCGGAGGTGCAGCTATGGTGTGTTATTCCGTTTCGAGGCCAGGAACGCAGCTTCTCGGAGGTTGACCGCGAACGCTTTTTGCGCCTGACTCAATACGCTGACGAAGTCGTTGTTCTATTGGAGAAGTATCAGGCCGGAGCTTACCATCATCGTAACGACTACCTTGTCGATAACGCCTCGGCAATTATAGCCTACTATAACGGCTCTGAGGGTGGTACACACTATACATTACGTCGTGCGGCCAAGCGAGGACTACCCGTTGTAAACATCTGTTTATCCCGACTAAATGAGTTGTTTTCCGGCTTGAAATAACCTAATATAAATAGTTGAATATGAAAAAGTTAATTTTGTCGACATTCGCATTGTTGTGTGCTTTGTCGACCGTAGCACAAGATTTGACAGTCGCTTCGTTTAATGTTCGCACCGACACTCAGAAGGATCGCGACCAAGGTGATGGATGGGAGCAGCGATGTCCGCAAATTTGTCGTGTGGTTTTGACTCGCGATTTCGATGTGTTCGGAGCGCAGGAGGTAAGGCACAATCAACTTCTCGATATGTGTGCCGCTCTGCCCGAGTATAATTATGTCGGAGTTGGTCGCGATGACGGCAAAACCGGTGGTGAGTATTCGCCCGTGTTCTACAAGAAGGAGCGTTTCGAGTTGCTCGACAGTGGAACTTTTTGGCTTGCCGAGACCACGGATAAACCGGCAAAAGGTTGGGATGCGAGATACCCGCGCGTCTGCTCGTGGGCACGCCTGAAGGATAAGGAGTGTAAGCGAGTATTCTGGTTTATGAATCTTCACATGGACCATCGCGGCATAGTTGCGCGTCGCGAGAGCTCTCGTCTGATTATCGAGAAGATTAAGCAGATGTGCAATCCGAAGGAGCCTGTTGTCCTGACCGGAGATTTCAATATCGACCAAACAAGTGATGTCTATTCGATTCTTGCTAAGTCGGGTGTTGTGATTGATTCTTACGATGTTGCCGAGCGACGCTTCGACATCAATGGAACGTTCAATAATTTCAATTCGGCAGCTTGGACAGATCGTCGTATCGACCACATCTTCATCTCGCCGTCGTGGAAGGCTTTGAGCTATGATGTGCCGACGGATGTCTATTGGACGGTAGTCGAGGGTGAGGCTGTCGGAAGTGCCAACTTCCCCAAAGAGCAGAAATACAAACTCTACAAAACCCGCATGCCATCGGATCACTTTCCGGTGGTCGTAAAGCTCGATTATGGCCCGAAGGGTAAGAGATAGGATAGAGTAGTGCTATCGCAGATAAGGCAAGGGTGGTGCCGATTGTGGAATAAAAAAAGGGTAAGCTACTTATATCGCACCGCTACAACCGCATACCCTTGCTCAATTCCTTGCCTGGGGGAGTTCTGCAGGAGCTGGTCGTATAAGACTTACCC
>JAFQFG010000122.1 GCA_017398695.1 Alistipes sp. | reverse complement strand
GTTATCAGCTGGTCATCGGCAGGTAAGATGGGATTCCGTGGTTCGAAGAAGAATACTCCCTATGCAGCACAGACAGCAGCAGCAGATTGTGCTAAGGTTGCTTACGATATGGGTTTGCGCAAAGTTAAGGTATATGTGAAGGGCCCGGGTCAGGGACGTGAGTCTGCTGTTCGTACCATTCACGGTGCAGGTATCGAGGTAATGGAGATTATCGACGTTACTCCGCTGCCGCACAACGGATGTCGCGCTCCTAACCGTCGTCGCGTATAATTATTGCGTCTGAACGGCAGAGGTAAGGACAAAAACTTAATTTTGACAAAGAATTATTAAAAAGTAAAAACAATGGGAAGATATATAGGACCTAAAACAAAAATCGCCAGAAAGTTTGGCGAGGCTATTTACGGTGCGGATAAGAGCCTCGATAAGAGAAACTATCCTCCCGGACAACACGGTCTTGCACGTAAGCGTAAGAAGACTTCGGAGTACGGTTTGCAGTTGTCGGAGAAGCAGAAGGCAAAGTATACCTACGGATTGCTCGAGAAGCAGTTCTCTCGTACCTATGAGCAGGCTGCTCGTATGGGCGGTATCACAGGTGAGAACCTGTTGAAGCTGCTTGAGTGCCGTCTTGACAACGTCGTATACCGTCTTGGTATTGCTCCTACCCGTGCAGCAGCACGTCAGTTGGTTTCTCATCGTCACATCTGCGTAAACGGCGAGGTTGTAAACATTCCGTCGTATTCGCTCAAGGTAGGTGACGTGGTTTCGGTTCGCGAGAAGTCGAAGTCGTTGGAGGTTATCGTAGATTCGTTGGCAGGAGCCTCGAAGAGCCGCTACTCGTGGCTTGAGTGGGATGGTGCAACGATGAGCGGTAAGTTCTTGCAGCGTCCTGAGCGCGAGGAGATTCCTGAGAACATCAAGGAGCAATTCATTGTCGAGTTGTACTCTAAGTAGTAATCAATAACACAAGTTAAATTATGGCAATATTAGCATTCCAAAGACCTGAAAAGGTCATCATGCTTGAATCGACCTCGTCGTTCGGAAAGTTTGAGTTCCGTCCGTTGGAGCCCGGTTTCGGTATGACAATCGGTAACGCTTTGCGCCGTATATTGCTCTCTTCGTTGGAGGGATATGCAATTACGACGGTTAAGGTTGCCGGTGTTGACCACGAGTTTGCCGCTATTCCCGGTGTGATGGAGGGGATGATTGACATCGTTCTCAAGTTGAAGCAGATTCGCTTCATTCGCACCGTAGATAATCAGGATGCCGAGAAGGTTTCCATCAATGTTGCCGGTGTTACTGAACTTACGGCAGGATACATCTCGAATTTCCTTTCGTTCTTCAAGGTTTTGAATCCCGATTTGGTTATATGTCACCTGGCTCCGGGCACGAAGATGCAGTTGACAATTACCATAGGCAAGGGTCGTGGATATGTACCCGCAGAGGAGAATACTCCGGCAGACTGCGAGTTTGGTACGTTGCCCATCGACTCGATTCACACACCTATTAAGAACGTGAAGTATGCCATCGAGAACTATCGTGTTGAGCAGAAGACCGACTACGAGAAGTTGAACTTGGAGATTACTACCGACGGTTCGATTCATCCGAAGGATGCGCTTAAGGAGGCTGCGAAGATTTTGATTCAGCACTTTATGCTCTTCTCGGATGAGAAGATTACCCTCAATATGGAGGATAATAGCGGAGCTGAGGAGTTCGATGAGGATGTACTCCACATGCGTCAATTGTTGAAGACAAAGTTGTCGGATCAGGATTTGAGCGTTCGAGCTCTCAACTGTTTGAAGGCAGCCGATGTTGACACAGTTGGAGATTTGGTTCGCCTCAATCGCAATGATCTGCTCAAGTTCCGTAACTTCGGTAAGAAGTCTCTCACGGAGCTCGATGAGTTGCTCTCGTCGCTCAACCTTAAGTTCGGAATGGACGTATCTATGTACAAACTTGATAAAGAATAATTATGAGACACAATAAGAATTTTAATCACCTTGGCCGTCAGGCAGGACACCGTAAGGCTATGTTGTCGAACATGGCTTCGTCGCTGATTCTGCACAAGCGTATTGAGACGACGGTAGCAAAGGCAAAGGCAGTTAAGCAGTTCGTGGAGCCTCTGGTAACACGTTCGAAGGAGGATACGACCCACTCTCGTCGTGTGGTGTTCTCGTATCTGAAGCAGAAGGAGGCTGTGACCGAGTTGTTCCGCACGATTGCTCCGAAGATCGCAAATCGTCCGGGCGGTTACACCCGTATTTTGAAGACCGGTTTCCGTTTGGGTGACGGTGCAGATATGTGCATCATCGAGTTCGTAGACTTCAATGAGGCATATACTCTCGGCGTAGCACCTGCGGCAGCACAGGTAGAGGCTAAGCCCAAGACTCGTCGTTCGCGCAAGAAGTCGACCGATGCAGTTGAGGATGCAACCGTAGTAGCCGAGAAGAAGGCTCCGAAGGCAAAGCCCGTGCAGAAGGCAGCAAAGAACACCGGTGCAAAGGTGTCGAACGTTAAGACTAACGTAGGCAAGAAGATGTAATCAGTCTTAAAGACGATATATCTCGATAACTGTCCACTTCTCGTTGAGGTGGACAGTTTTTTTGTGTCGGTTGCAAAAGCAGGCCGGGAAGAGAGTACAGAGTACAGATAACAGATAACAGAGAACGGAGGGAAGAGAACAAAGGATAGAGGATAGAGGGACATGTCAGTAGATATTCGGTTGCCATTGGTTTTTTATGACTTCTCTTTTCGTGCCCTACTCTGTCCTCTTTTCGATCCCGGCTCTGTGGTCAAACAGCCCATAACCCAATAACCACAAAAAAAGAGAGAAACATTTGTTCCTCTCCTTCAGTACCCCTTGTTGTCCTCTTTTCGAGCGCGTTTTTTGTGTGACTTATTTCGACTTTGGTCATTGCGAGATATTGCCCTCCCGACCCGAATAATCTTCCGAATTAATTGTGTTGGTACATCAATGCCAAGCTCATTTAATTCATCAACATCAATGTTATGGGTCGAACGGTCGCAGCAGGTTTGAGCAGAGCGAAGGGAGACGATTACAATCATAGATTGTTTGGGTTTGACTGATGATGGCTGAAAATTCATTTTCAAAGACAATCATCGGTCAAAGACAAAAGATTGCGACAGCAATAATCGCCGACCAAAGACAACTCTGCCACACCGCCACCGACTGACCGCCCCCGGCGAAGGGTAAACGAAAAAAGAGGAAGACTTTCATCTTCCTCTTTTTCGTACCCAGAGCCGGGGTCGAACCGGCACAGGGGTGAACCTACTGGTGTTTGAGACCAGCGCGTCTACCGATTCCGCCATCTGGGCAGGTGACTCAATTGCTGAATCGCGGGACAAAGATATAATTTTTTTTATAAACCAACAATTTTGTAGCAAAAATCTTCTAAAAATTAATCACTATTCTCGAAAATGGAGGGCGGAAGGATTTATTCCTGTGATAGTTTTTAATTTATAAATTAAAATAGTTACCTTTGTGGGTTGGAATACGATAAAACTTTTAGAGATGAAGATAGCTCTTGCTCAGTTAAACTATACGACCGGTGACATTGATGGCAATGCTGCAAAGATTGCCGTAGCCATCGACAATGCTAAGGCTAAAGGTGCGGACCTCGTGGTGTTTGCGGAACAGGCCATAAGCGGAAGCCCGGCGTTTGATTTGTTGCGCAAAACAACATTCCTTGAGTTGTGTGACGAGGCTTTGGAGTCGATAGCGACTCATTGTAAAGGTATCACCGCTATTGTCGGAGTGCCGGTGTTGACAAATGAGGGCGCAATCAGCGCTGCTGCTGTTGTTGAGGACGGCAAGGTGGTAAAGATTATCGGTAAGCACCATATCTCGGCTCGTCGCGAGATGGGTTTTTTGGTGTCGGCACAAGGGTATGAGTACATCGAAGTTGCCGGCCATCGCTTGGCGGTTGTTGTGGGTAACGATTTGAGCCATATCCACGACATGGAGCGTGAAGCCGATATGATTGTAAGCGTAAATGCTCGTCGCTATGGTAAGGATGTGTTGGCATATCGCTACGATACGTTGCGTAAGATTGCGTTTGTCGAGGGCAAGACTTTGGTCTTTGTCAACAATGTGGGAGGCTCGGGCGAGTTGATTTTTGACGGTACGTCGTGTGTGGTATCTGCCAAGGGCGATATTGTCACTCTGCTCGAGAGCTTCGAGGAGGATGAGAAGATATATGACACGGAGAATGAGCCTACACCGGTGACGGTGATGCCCTATTCGACTTGTAATGACCATACCCGCATGCTCTATCGTGCGGCTTGCCTTGGCTTGAAGGATTACTTCGCCAAGAGTGGTTACACGAAGGCCAGCATCGGTTTGTCCGGAGGTATCGACTCGGCAGTGGTGGCTTGCATAGCTGCGGATACGCTCGGCAAGGAGAATGTGCGTGCACTGCTTATGCCGTCGCCTTTTACTGCAGAGAGTTCGGTGGAGGATGCAAAGGCATTGGCCGAGAATCTGGGAATACAGTATAGCGTATTGCCGATTATGGAGGCGTACAACTCGGTTATGGATACGTTGAAGCCGATCACGGGAGGTACGGATTTCGATGCCACGGAGGAGAATATGCAGTCGCGTATCCGAACGATAATGTTGATGGCATTGCAGAATAAGAGCGGTTACGTGATGCTCAACTCCTCGAATAAGAGCGAGAATGCCCTTGGTTTCTGTACGCTTTATGGTGATACGGCAGGTGCATTCAGTGTTACGGGAGATCTCTACAAGACCGAGATGTACCAGTTGGCTCGTTATATCAATCGAGAGTTTGGCAATGTGATACCTGAGAGTATTCTCACAAAGGAGCCATCGTCGGAGTTGCGCCCCAACCATAAGGATAGCGACATCCTGCCTCCGTATGAGGTGGTTGATGCAATCCTTATTCGTATGATTGAGGAGGGTCAGCACCGCGAGGAGATTATCAATGCCGGTTTTGATTCGGAGGTTGTCGAGAAGATTCACTCGATGATTATGCGCAACGAGAAGAAACGCTATCAGTTCCCGCCGGTATTGCGACTTTCGTCGTGTGCGTTTAAGCATGAGCGACTTATGCCGCTTATCAATAAATATAGTTTCTAAAATCCGGTTTGACGGCACTATGGCAAAGGCGGAAAATATCGAACATCAAGGTCGCGTCGAGAGTATCGACGCGAATCTTGTTCGTGTGAAGATCATATCGAATAGCGCATGTGGAACCTGCGCAGCACGTAAAGCGTGCGGGATGAGTGAATCCACGGAGAAGATTATTGATGTCGAGACTCGCTCGGCTTCGGAGTATAAGGTGGGCGATGAGGTTTTGGTTGCCGTGCGTCGCAAGGTAGGCCTGTGGGCTGTGGCTGTGGCCTATGTGGCACCGCTGGTTGTGCTTGGTGTAGTGCTGGTGCTGGCATCGGTGTTGGGCATAGATGAGGGTTATGCGGCCCTCGGCTCGATAGGAGGAGTCGCAGTTTACTACTTTCTGTTGTGGTTGTTTGGCGGAAAGATATCTGAAAGGGTGAATTTTACAATTTCAAAAATTATAAAATAATGACGGTTTTATTATTTACAGTGTTGACACTTTGTGTTCTGGGTGTTCTCTCGGCAGTAGTTCTCTACTTCGTTGCCCAGAAATTCAAGGTTGAAGAAGACCCCCGTATTGATGAGGTCGAGAAGATGCTTCCGTGTGCAAACTGCGGAGGTTGTGGTTTTGCGGGTTGTCGCAATATGGCCGAGGCGTTGGTCAAGCGCGATGACATCTCTGACCTCTTCTGCCCAGCAGCAGGTGCGGAGGTGATGAAGGCTATTGCCGACTATCTCGGCAAGGCAGCACCCGTAAAGGAGCCTCGCGTGGCCACGGTTCGTTGTGGCGGTACCTGCGAGAAGCGTCCTCGTACCAACGCATTTGATGGTGCGAAGTCGTGTGCTGTGGCTGCGTCGCTCTATGTGGGAGAGACGGGTTGTGCTTATGGATGCTTGGGATATGGAGATTGCGTTACGGCATGCCGCTTTGATGCTATCCACATCAATCCCGAGACCGGCCTGGCTGAGGTCGATGCCGAGAAGTGTACCGCCTGTGGTGCCTGCGTTACGGCATGCCCGAAGGGAGTAATCGAGCTTCGCAAGAAGTGGCCCAAGCAGCGTGCAATCTTCGTATCGTGCGTGTCGAAGGATAAGGGCGCGGTTGTGATGAAGGCTTGCAAGGCCGGATGTATCGGATGTGGCAAGTGTGCCAAAGTGTGTGAGTTTGGAGCCATTACAATTGAGAACAATCTGGCGTTTATCGACTCGGATAAGTGTCGTTTGTGCCGTAAGTGCGTGAATGAGTGCCCGACAGGCTCGATTACGATGATTGGCCTGGCGCCACTGCCAAAGGAGCCGAAGGTTGCTCCTGCACCGAAAGCAGCCCCTGCAGCTCCTGCAACACCAGCAGCTCCTGCAACAGAAAAGGCCGAGAAGTAGAGAAGATAGATTGATAAAACATCTTAGATTATCAATTTTCAATTGTCAATTATCAATTAAAACAATAATGAAGACATTTCCAATAGGCGGAATTCATCCGTCGGATAACAAAAAATGGAGTAAGGGAAGTGCTATCGAGGTGATGGCATTGCCCGATGTCGTGACCATACCTCTTGGTCAGCATATCGGAGCACCAGCTGTGGCGAAGGTAGCCAAGGGCGATAAGGTGTTGACCGGACAGCTGATTGCCGAGGCTGCAAGCTTTATGTCGGCAAATATACATTCACCCATCTCGGGCACTGTTACGGCTGTCGATATGCAGCCTAATGGTCAGGGTCTGCGCCAGATGATGATTACCATCAAGCGCGAGGGCGATGAGTGGGTTGAGGATATAGACCGTAGCGAGACTCTGGTCAAGGAGTGCACACTCGAGCCGCAGGCAATTATCGAGCGCATCAAGGCGGCAGGTATTGTGGGAATGGGCGGTGCTACATTCCCCACACATGTCAAGTTGTCGGTGCCTCCGGGCAAGAAGGCCGATGTGCTTATCATCAATGGCGTAGAGTGTGAGCCTTATCTTACATCGGACTACCGTACTATGCTCGAGTATGGCGAGCGTATGGTTGTCGGTGTGACGATACTCAAGCGCGCTCTCGGTGTCGAGAAGGCATATATCGGTGTTGAGAATAATAAACCTGATGCAATCAAACACCTGAAGGCACTCGTTGCCGCTGAGCAGGGTATTGAGGTTGTAGCACTCAAGACCCAGTATCCACAGGGCGGTGAGAAACAACTTATCGCAGCAGTTACGGGTCGTGAGGTGCCGCCTCCTCCGGGATTGCCTATTGATGTGGGAGCCGTTGTGTGCAACGCCTCGACCACGGTGGCTGTCTATGATGCTGTGCAGAAGAATAAGCCGCTCATTGAGCGTGTTGTGACAGTTACAGGTAAGCAGGTGTCTGCTCCGAAGAATCTGTTGACCCGTATGGGTACACCGATTGCTTCGCTCGTGGAGTTGGCAGGAGGTCTGCCCGAGGGTGATGTGAAGGTGCTCAACGGAGGTCCGATGATGGGACGTGCGATGGTCAATCTCTCATCGCCCGTGACTAAGGGCTGTTCGGGTATCACCATCCTGAGCGGTGCAGAGGTTTCGCGTGATGTGGCTACAGCTTGCATCAAGTGTGCGAAGTGTGTGTCGGCATGTCCGATGGCTTTGGAGCCTTATTATCTCTCGAAACTCTCGCGTAAGGGTGCGTGGGATGTTGTTGAGGCTCACAATATCACCGATTGTATTGAGTGTGGTTCGTGCCAATATACCTGTCCTGCATCGTTGCCGTTGCTCGACTATATCCGTCTGGGTAAGCAGACGGTGATGGGACGTATCCGTGCACGTGCTGCAGCGAAGAAATAACGACCAACCAATAATAGCGAATACAAAAAAGTTAAAAATATGGCTAATAAATTCTTTGTTTCCCCGTCACCGCACATTCACGGTGAGCAGACGACACAGAAGATTATGGCGGATGTGATTATTGCACTGCTGCCGGCTCTGTGTGTGTCGACTGTTGTTTACGGGTGGGGCGTGCTACTGCTGACCGCAATTTCGGTGGCAAGCTGCGTTCTCTTCGAGTTTCTGATTCAGAAATTCCTCATTAAAGGCCCGCTTACGATCTGCAACCTCTCGGCTGCATTGACCGGTCTGCTGTTGGCATTTAACCTGCCACTTGGTCTGCCGTGGTGGATTGTGGTAATAGGTGCATTTGTGGCTATTGCAGTGGGCAAGATGACCTTCGGAGGTCTGGGTAAAAACCCCTTCAACCCTGCATTGGTGGGTCGAGTATTCCTTCTTATTGCCTATCCGGCACAGATGACAACCTTCCCGGCACCGAAGATCGAAGGGTTTGTAGATTCGTTCTCGGGTGCTACACCGCTGGCAGCCGCAAAGGCCCAGATGGTTGACTATGGCTCGTTCGATATGCTCGGCATGTTCAATGGTGCTATGGCCGGATCGGTGGGCGAGATTGCAACCCTTGCTCTGTTGCTTGGCTTTGGCTATCTCTTGTGGCGCAAGGTTATCACTTGGCATATTCCGGTGGCAGTATTGGGTACGATGGCGCTGTTTGCTGCTGTGTACGGTGCATTCTCGTTCGATACACCTCATCTGGTGCTGAATTTCTCGGTGTTCCACTTGTTGGCCGGAGGTGCGGTGCTCGGAGCGGTATATATGGCTACCGACTACGCAACCTCTCCGATGACTACTCGCGGAATGGTTATCTATGGCGTGGGTATCGGTGTGTTGACGATGTGTATCCGTCTGTGGGGATCGTATCCCGAGGGTATGTCGTTTGCAATTCTGATTATGAATGCGGTGGTGCCTCTCATCAATAAATATGTTAAACCCAAGCGTTTCGGCTTGAAAAAGTAGGGGAGGGTGAAGAGATGAAAAGTACACTTTTTAATATGGTTGCAGTCCTCTTCTGCATTACACTCGTTTCGTCTGCCGGTGTCGGATTGGTCAATATGATTACCGTTGAACCGATTGCCGAGGCAAAGCAGAAGGCTGTGAATGATGCGGTGTTGGCTGTGCTGCCGGCATTCGATGATAAGAAGATCGACGAAATGGAGATTGATGCGATGCCTATCAAGGTCTATACCGCAACAGCGGAGGGCAAGGTCATCGGTTATGCCGTTGAGACAATGACCAAGAAGGGCTTCAGCGGTGTGGTGAAGTTGATGGTCGGCTTCGCTCCTACGGGCGAGGTGCTGAACGTAAATGTACTTCAGCAGGCAGAGACTCCGGGTCTTGGATCAAAGATGTGCGATGAGGGCAATCCTCTGATTTCGAGCATTAAGGGTCAGAATCTTGAGCAGAAGAAGTTGGTTAATGGCCAGTTGGCGGTTACCAAGGATGGCGGAGATGTTGATGCCCTCACGGCAGCGACAATCTCGTCACGCGCATACGTTGATGCAGTAAATAGAGCATATATGGCTTATAAGAGCGTGGTGACGGGTACCGAGCCTACGGATGTGGCAAGCGGTGCTTCGAATGTTGCACCCGCGCAGAAAGGAGGTAACAATGAATAAACTTTCGATTATCCTCAAGGGTATTATCAAGGATAACCCAACCTTCGTTTTGGTGTTGGGTATGTGCCCGACCCTCGGAACCACT
>JAFQFG010000121.1 GCA_017398695.1 Alistipes sp. | reverse complement strand
TGTGTCAAACCAGCGCAAACGCTATTGTGATGGCGGTGTTGTTGCTGAGGTTGAGGTCGTGAAAGATGCCGAAGGAGAGTGTCGCTATTCGTTGGTAATAACACCTGTGTGGGTTGCTATGCCCGGATATCATCTCCTTCCACCTGAGAAAATCGGTGAACAGGTTGTGGATGCGACTCAAAAGTCGGATTATGAGCGATTTATGCTCGATACCGAACAACTGTTTGTGCGTGGGTTGAGGTGAGTATAAGTGTTGCTTATAGTCGTATAAAAAATGAGAATAGACATTTTGGTACAAATTTCAAAAAAAAGACTTATCTTCGCATAGCAAAACAGAAAAATAGTAAATACACAATAACTCTAAAACAGAACAAAACTATGAAAAGCGTAAAAGGAACTTTGACCGAGAAGAATCTTCTTAAGGCATTTGCTGGTGAGAGCCAGGCGAGAACTCGTTATACTTTCTTTGCAAGTGTGGCTAAGAAAGAGGGATATGAGCAGATTTCGGGTGTTTTTGCTGAGACTGCTGATCAAGAGAAGGAGCATGCAAAGCGTTTCTTCAAATATTTGGAGGGTGGTGATCTCGAGATTACTGCTACCTATCCTGCAGGCCGTATCGGCACGACTATCGAGAACTTAAAGGCAGCTGCTATGGGCGAGAATGAGGAGTGGGATGTGCTCTACCCCGAGTTTGCAAAGGTTGCAGATGAGGAGGGTTTCCCCGAAATCGCGCGTACATTCCGCAATATTGCAAAGGTTGAGGCTGAGCACGAGCGTCGCTATTTGAAGCTGTTGAGCCGTATTACCGATGGTAATTTCTTCGTGCGCGATGGCGAGATTTGGTGGCAGTGCCGCAACTGCGGATTTATCTATAAGGGCAGCGAGGCTCCGATGGAGTGTCCTTCGTGCAACCATCCGCAGGCATACTTCGAGCCTATGAAGGATAATTATTAATATGTACTAATCAACTAAACGTAAATGGTGTGTCCGACAAGTATGTTCGGACACATCGTTTTTTTAGATGGCAATGGCGGGCTTGCACACGACCACACTATACAAAACAAAACAACCGAAGCAAAATGCTTCGGCTGTCGTCTAAGAAGTGATCCCGCTGGGGCTCGACCGCCGAGCGGGCGCGAGGTGAAGCGAGGATACCGCTGAAAATAAAACTCATATTATCCTCGCAACCCATAACAAAAAGCCAGCGAGATTGCAGCTAACGACAGCCCTGCAAAGCAGGAGTTTTTTTAAGATGGCAATGGCGGGCTTGCACGCACATTGACAGCAAAAAAAACAACCGAAGCAAAATGCTTCGGCTGTCGTCTAAGAAGTGATCCCGCTGGGGCTCGAACCCAGGACCCCAACATTAAAAGTGTTGTGCTCTACCTGCTGAGCTACGAGATCAACGCCAAATTCTACGGGCCAACCCGTTTTGGTGGTGCAAAAGTATAATATTTTTTTGTTTCTACAAAACTAATACCCGGTTTTTTCGATTTTTATTGATAATTAGACGTTGTGAGTAAGTGGGAATACTCGGAGCTCCTATGATTGAAGTGCGGATAATTCCGCACCTCAGAATATGGTTTTTTCAACTATTAAAGTTAAGAAATTTACAAAAAATGTTATTTTTTAATTTTTATCTCTCCAATATCACTGAATTAGGGACAAAATAGACTAAAAATATATGCAATCTTTGTTGTTAGCGGATTTTTGGTTACTTTAGCATCCCGATATTATAATGAGGTATGTTCAAAGGTATAATTTTCGATATGGATGGTGTGCTGATTGACAGCATGCCGTCGCACGCTGAGGCGTTGAAATTGATGTGTGAGCGTTATAACTCCGCCAATTGGGGAGGAGATGTTGGCCAATTCGCGGGCTGGGGGCCCGATCGTGTATTTGCGGTACTATTGCCTGAGCAGCTTGCCGAGAGGGGTGCCGAGTCGCTAAATGATGAAGCTGAGGTTATATTTCGCGAGATATATGCACCGAAGGCCGAGCTGATGCCCGGATTGGTCGAGTTTCTCGAGGGTGTGAAGCCGCACGGGATAAAGTGTTCTGTCGGTTCGTCGGGCTGCTACGAAAATGTGATGCTGACATGGGAGAAGTGTGGCTTGGAACGTTGGTTTGAGGCATCGGTTTGCGCTAATGATGTTACCCATTGTAAACCCTCACCCGAAATATTCCTTACTGCAGCTAAAAGACTTGGCCTGCAACCCGAGGAGTGTATCGTCTTTGAAGATGCAGTGTCGGGTGTCGAGGCGGCCAAGGCTGCGGGGATGAAGGTTGTCACCCTTACCACTACCCTGCCCCGCGAACGTCTTGAGGAGGCCGGTGCAGACCTGGTAATCGACTCTTTTGGCGAGGTGGACTATAATAGGCTGCAAAGTCTGTTACATTAAAAAATCATCATTACCTATATGTAAAATGAGGGTGGCTCAACTAAATTAGAGTCACCCTCATCTTTGTCTTGTCTGACTATAGTTTTGCCAGCAGTCGTTTGACAATTGGCAATTTCAAGATAGGTATCAGCGCATGTGCCGGAAGTATGGCACAGATGGCATACTCTATCTTTGGCAAAAATCCCGGGATACATCTTCTTCTGCGGCGGAACATTGCACGCAAACCCTTTCGTGCAAGTGATTCTGCCGTTGTCATAACCCCGAAACGCAGCAGCCAACGACGCGGTTTCTCTCCCAAATTATAAAGAGGTGTATCGACCGCCGAAGGGAAGACCACAGTCACGCTCACCCCGTAGTCGCGCACTTCGTACCATAGCGATTGCGCAAAACTACGCAGATAGGTTTTGGATGCTGCGTAGAGTGATATTGTCGGGAAAGGCAGCCACGCGGCTATTGACGACATAATCAGAATATGTCCCCTGCCACGAGCCTTCATATCTGCACTGAATAGGCGACAGAGGTGTGTCGGAGTGGTACAGTGCAGATTTAGCAAGACGTTGATGCGAGCCGGATCGGTGTGCTCGAGGGTTGAGAAGAGCAACATGCCGGCATTGTTAATCAGAATATCGACCTCGATACCCTTCTCATGGCACCAATCATAGACCTTTTGAGCCGAATCGACTTGCGAGAGGTCGGCATAGAGAGGCAGAGCCTCTACCCCGAACTTTTCGGCTATTTCAGAGGCTACACTTCGGTTAGCCTCGTCCTGATTGCTGACGATAACGAGATTGTAGCCTTTGGCGGCAAGCTGACGTGCATATTCAAGCCCTATGCCCGATGATGCACCTGTAATCAATGCGTAATTCATAGTGCAATATTACGATTTTTTTGAGCAACAACCGCAAAATATGATTATTTTTGCGGCCGAATTGAAAACAAATGGTCTGAAACGACTCAAAAAACGACAATTATGATGTTACGCGGAATCGGCTCTGTGCTGCTGTTGGTCTGCTCGAATGCCTTTATGACCTTGGCGTGGTATGGTCAGATAATGTTCAAGTCGCGCTTGGAGCGCTTTGGTGTCTATGCTATAGTTATCTTCAGCTGGTTGGTCGCATTCTTCGAGTACTGCCTGCAAGTACCGGCCAACCGCCTCGGAAGTGCCGAATTCGGAGGTCCGTACAGCATCTGGGAGTTGAAGGTTATTCAAGAGGTTGTGTCGCTGCTCGTCTTTACGGTCTTGGTGACGCTCTTTATGAAGAGTGAACCGCTGCGCTGGAACCACCTTGCAGGGTTTGTCTGCCTTGTTCTGGCAGTCTTCTTTATCTTCAAGAAGTAATTGCCAAAGGATTATTTA
>JAFQFG010000120.1 GCA_017398695.1 Alistipes sp. | reverse complement strand
TGACCTTCGCGTAAGCGGTACGATGGTTTCGGCTCGTTCCGATGCCTCGGCAAACGAATTGGCTGTCAACAACTACGACCTCTACATCTTTGATGTATCGACGGGTCTGTTGCAACACTTCGAGCAGGGCATTACGCCTGCGTTAAACGAAACACTCACCGGGTCGAAAGACCTCCGTATCGGCAAACACGAGATCACCCTTCCCACCACGGGTGCCAAGGAGATTTTCGCCATTGCCAACACCTCATCGGCCCTTTACCTGCCGACACTCACCATCGATGACGGCACGGGAGAGGCAGGCACGTCGATTGACGACTTCCGTCAGCTGGTATCCATCTCGCTCGTCGAGGGTGCCATGCCGGCCACACCACTGTTGATGACCGGTGCCACCTCGATCTCGACCTCGAACGACATCACTGCTCCGGTGACCCTGCACCGCACGGTAGCCAAACTCGATGTCTGCAACATGGCTACGTCGGCCATCACGCTCACATCGCTGACCTTGAAGAAGGTGGCCTCGACCTATGCCCCCTTTGCCGAGGAGCAACAGCTCAAAACGGTCGACTACGCAGCTATCACAGAGTTTGCATCGGGTGAGAACGCTATCGACGACAAGATTTACCTGCTCCCCACGCCGACCAACACCATGATCGTTGATCTCAAGGGTACCGTTAACGGGAAAGATTTTGCCGAGGAGATTATCGTTGGCAGCCAATTCTACGCCGACTACGACTACAAACTGCTCACCACGGTACGTGGTGGCAAGGTTGCCATCAGCGTAGCTCCCGACTTCAGCGGCATCGAGGTGAAGCCCATCGAACTCTCGGGCGACTGGCTCTCGGGTACTGCCGAGGTAACACTCCCCTTCACGGCCGAGCCGTACTATGGCTTCACGGTGGATTATATCCTCAACATCGACGGTACAGCCACGCTGAAACGCAGTGGCTCGGAGGATTGGTTCAGCGCTGAATTGGAGGGCGAGAACAAGATTCGCTTCCGCACGTTGAAGGACAACACGGGTGCCGACCGCACGGCTACCGTGGCTCTTGCCGTAGGTGGTACGGAGCTCACGATTAACATCAAGCAGCAGGGTCTGCAAAACGTGAAGACCCATACGTTCCGTGGCCTGGAGTGGATGGACCGCAACATCGGTGCTACGCTCGTGGCAAATGCCGGCAACGCCAACAACAAACGCAGCTGGGGTTACTACTACCAGTGGGGTCGCAACATCCCCTTCCCCGTGGATGGCGACGTAGAGACCGTTTCGACACAGATGACCCCGACCGAGGCAACTGCCAGCACGAAGTTCATCGCCTACTCGGGCGGCACGGAGGACTGGAACTCGATGGGCATACAGGGCAACCAGGAGACCTATTGGGAGAGCGTATCGGCCAATCCGTGTCCCGAGGGATGGCGTCTGCCGACCTACGAGGAGTTGACTTGGGTCATGTTGTATCGTAACAATGCGCTTATCTTTGCATCGAGTATGCAGTCAACCGGTGAGAGGCACTTTATCAACGGAGAATTCACAACAACGGCCTATCAAGGTTTTGGTTCGGGCGCAATCAAAGAACCAACTGACAAGATGCATAATTTTGGTGTGAAGTTCCAAGGTACGGATGAGGCTTACTATATCCGCATGACTT
>JAFQFG010000119.1 GCA_017398695.1 Alistipes sp. | reverse complement strand
TGAAAACTGAAAGGTGAAAACTGAAAGGTGAAAGGTGAAAACTGAAAGGTGAAAACTGAAAGGTGAAAGGTGAAAACTGAAAGGTGAAAGGTGAAAACTGAAAGGTGAAAAGTGAAAGGTGAAAAGTGAAAGGTGAAAGCAGTTAGTCGTTAGGAATTTTAGGGAGTTTAAGAAACTTAAGGAGAGGATGTTTGTAGACTATCACTTGCAAGGAGGAGAAAAAGAGTTTTTTTATAAAAATACTCTTAATTGTGAATTTATTTGTACCTTTGTTCTTTCGAAACAACCACAAAGCAATGATTAAATCAATGACCGGTTTCGGCAAAGCCGAAGCCCTATGCGAAAACAAGAAGATAGTTGCCGAGATTCGCTCGCTAAACTCCAAGCAGTTAGACCTCTCGGTGAAGATGCCGGCACTCTACCGCGAGGCGGAGTTCGAGATTCGTAACATGCTCAACAAGAGCCTGCAACGTGGCAAGGTTGAGCTCTACGTCACGGTCGAGACGACTGAAGTGGCAACAGCCGCCACCATCGACAAGCGTCTGTTCCGCGCCTACCTTTGCCAGCTCAACGATGCACTGACCTACTCGGGCATCGACGCAAGCTACGATGCGCTGGTGCCGACCATCGTGAAGATGCCCAATGTCCTTGCAACCGAGAGCATTGCCGTAAGTGACGAGGAGCGATCGGCACTGCTCAAAGCAGTCAGCGAGGCGGTGGAGCGACTCAACGCCTTTCGCGAGCAGGAGGGTGCTGTGCTGATTGCCGACCTGCTGGGCAGAGTTGAGCGCATCGAGGAGTACAAGAATGCTGTCACACCCTTCGAGAAGGCTCGCACCGAGGCTATTCGCAACCGCATACGCGAGAATATCGAGAAGTTGCAAATCGAGGTCGACAACAACCGCCTCGAGCAGGAGATGATCTTCTACATCGAGAAGCTCGACATCACCGAGGAGAAGGTCCGCCTGCAGAACCACTGCAAGTACTTCCGCGAGGTGGCAGCCACCGAGGAGTGCGCAGGTCGCAAGCTCGGATTTATAGCTCAGGAGATGGGTCGCGAGATCAACACCATGGGCTCGAAGTCCAACGATGCCGACATGCAGGTTTTGGTGGTGAAGATGAAGGACGAGCTGGAGAAGATCAAGGAGCAGGTGCTCAACATACTATAAGGAGGTGGCAAATATGGGTAAACTTGTAATTTTCTCGGCTCCGAGTGGCAGTGGCAAGACCACCATTGTCCGCCGTCTGCTTTCGCACTTTCCGCAGTTTGAATTCTCGATTTCGGCAACCTCACGCCAGCCGCGCGGCACCGAGCAACATGGGGTTGACTACTACTTCCTCACGGCCGAGGAGTTTGCCAAGGCTGTGGCCGAGGAGCGTTTTGTCGAGTGGGAGGAGGTCTATGCCGGCACCTGCTACGGTACTCTCCACAGCGAGATGGAGCGCATCTGGGCGAAGGGTAACGTCATCGTCTTTGATGTGGATGTGCTGGGCGGAATAAATCTCAAGAAGATTTTTGGCGACGATGCCTGCTCGATATTCGTACAACCCCCCTCGATCGAGGAGCTGGAGCGCAGACTGCGTGGCAGAGCCACCGACAGCGAGGAGGTCATTGCCAAGCGCGTGGCAAAGGCGGAGTTTGAACTGTCGAAAGCGTCCGAGTTTGACCACGTTGTTGTCAACGACGACCTCGATGTGGCAGTCGATGAAACAATAGGCATCATCAACAACTTTTTGAATTAATTCACAATTATTTTCCTTTGACGGCCAGAAAACCGACGCTGCGGAGCGAGAGCAGAGGGCAAACTTGTTTGCACTATGCCGAGCCGCGAGGAGGAAAAGACTCCGAAGGGGGATTACCCGACGCTGCGGAGCGAGGGCTGAGGCTGCTTGCAGACTCTGCCGAGCCGCGAGGAGGAAAAGACTCTGAAAGAGGCTTAATTATCAATTATCAACTGTCAATTATCAATTATTAATGAAGCGTGTCGCACTATACTTCGGTTCGTTCAACCCGATACACAAAGGTCATATCGCACTGGCAGAGTATGTCATCGAGCGCGGTCTGTGCGACAGCGTTGCTCTGATCGTATCGCCCCAAAATCCGCTTAAAAGTGGCGATGAGCTGATGCCCGAGCTGAGTCGCTTTGAGATGGCCGAGATTGCCTGCCGCGAGTCGCGCTATCCGGAGCAGATTATGCCTTCGGCCATCGAGTTTTTGCTGCCGCGACCCTCGTATACGATTGACACATTGCGCTATTTGGAGGAGAACAACGGTGCCGAGATGGAGTTCGCGGTGCTGATGGGGGCAGACATCATACCTCAGTTGGAGCGTTGGAAGGATTACCGCACACTACTCGAACGATACGAGATAATGGTCTATCCGCGCACGGGCTACGCAATCGACAAGTACCTCGACCACATAACCATCTTGGAGGATGCTCCGCTGCAGAATTACTCCTCGACAGATGTCCGCAAGGCCTATGCCGAGGGATGCGATACGTCAGCCATGCTTACAGCGGGAGTGGCAGAGTATATCGCCAAAAACCGACTGCTCAAGCGCGAGGGTCGCAGTGCCGAGATCGAAGCTCTGATTACACGAGCCAAGGCGGCCTACGGACGAAATGAGTGGGGCAAGGCACTAAACGACTTCAATGCAGCGTTAGAGTTGTCGCCCGACAACCGCGAGGCGCAGGAGTATGTGAAGATGATTCACGAAATACTCGATTTTAGATATAAAGACATTTACAACCCTTAGAATATGAACAAATTACGCATAGCACTGCTGGCAGGAGGCAACTCCTCGGAGAGAGAGATTGCACTGCAGAGTGCTGCACAAATCGAGCAGGCGCTCGACAAGACAAAATACGATGTCAAGGTCATCGACATCTACCACCGCGACTGGTTCTACACGGCCGAGGACGGCTCACGCTATCCGCTCGACAAGAACGATTTTTCGTTGACGGTCGAGGGTGTGCGTCACGAGTTCGACTACGCCCTGATAATCATCCACGGCACCCCGGGCGAGGATGGCAGATTGCAGGGCTACCTCGATATAATGGGCATCCCGTATTCGTCATGTTCGATGGTCTCGTCGGCCATAACATTCGATAAGGAGAGTACTAAATTGGCTGTGGCGGCGCGAGGAATCCGCGTGGCGAAGGAGATTTTCCTGCATCGTGGCGACAGGGTCGACGAGGAGGCCATTGTTGAGCAGCTCGGTCTTCCCTTGTTCGTGAAGCCTAATGCCAGCGGCAGCAGCTTCGGTGTCACGCGCGTGACAGAGAAGGAGCAGATTGCAGCAGCCGTAGCCGAGGCTTTCAAGGAGAGCGATGATGTTCTGATTGAGGAGTTTATCGCAGGCCGCGAGATGGGCTGCGGTGTGCTGATCACGCGCGAGCGAGAGTACCTCTTCCCGATAACGGAGATTGTGTCCAAAAAGGCTTTCTTCGACTATGAGGCTAAATATACCGAGGGAATGTCCGACGAGATTACCCCTGCGGATATCACTCCCGAAGTCAAAGAGAAACTCAACCGATTGACCCGTGAGGCATACAAGGCGTGCCGCTGCCGTGGCGTTGTGCGCATCGACTTTATCGTTATGCCCGATGGCGAGCCGTGCCTTATCGAAGTCAACTCCATCCCCGGCATGTCGAGTGGCAGCATCGTGCCCAAACAGGCAAAGGCTATGGGCATCTCGTTGGGCGAGTTGTTCGACCTGGTGATCAGCGACACAAAGGCGTAGAGAGATAACGCAAGGCGATGGATGACAATAAATGGCAATGGATGGCAATGAATGGCATGCGTTCGCTTTCGCTCACTGAATGGCATTGAATGGCAGATATAGGGATGGATATAACAAAGCAAAATAACAATCTGTATCGCAACCTTATTGCCTATCGCAAGGCTGTGGTTATCTACGACTTAACCTATCACTTTTGCGAGAGATTTATTGCCATTGGCGACCGCACCAAAGACCAAATGATACAAGCGGCTCGTTCAGGCAAACAGAATATAGTGGAGGGCAAGGCCGCATCTCTCACCTCCGCAGAAACGCATCTTAAACTGTTGGGTGTTGCCAGATCGAGTTTTCAGGAGTTGTTGGAAGACTATACCGACTATCTGCGAACTCGCAATTTGCGGAGATGGGAGACCGAATCGAAAGAGGTCGAGGCTATGAGAGCACTTGGATTATCACACAGCGACTCGAAATTCTTTTTAGAATTAGCCGAAACCAGAAACGATGAGGTTATAGCCAATATGGTGATTGTGTTGCTGCACCAGGAGGATGTACTGCTGCGTAAACATATAGAGAAACAGATTGCACGTTTTGTCCGTGAGGGCGGTTTTAGGGAGTCCTTGGCAAAAGCACGCATTGAAGAAAAGAGAAAAAAGTAGTATTTTTGTCATTTGATGCCATTCAGCAATCTTTGATTGCGCATGCCATTAAGGGCGTAGCCCGAATGTCATTCAATGCCACGAAAAACAAAAATGAGAGTCAATATGATAGATATCGAAGGTAAGATTGTCAGCACCGACCTGCTGACCGAGTGCTTCTGTTGCGACATTGCACAGTGCAAGGGAGCCTGCTGCATCGAGGGCGATGCCGGAGCTCCGCTCGAAATCGACGAGGTCGACATCCTCGAGGAGGAGTACGAGAACTACAAGCCCTATATGACCCCTGAAGGTATTCGTGCCGTCGAGGAGCAGGGTTTTATGGTTGTCGACACAGATGGCGACTACACCACTCCGCTCATCAATGGTGGCGAGTGCGCATTCACCTGCTACGACGAGAATGGAGTGGCTCTCTGCGCCATTGATAAGGCTTACCGCGAGGGTAAATGCTCATTTCAGAAGCCCATATCGTGTCACCTCTACCCCATTCGCGTGGTTAACTTCCGCAATGGAGGCGAGGGGCTGAACTACCACCGCTGGCACATCTGCAAGTCGGCTTGCGAAAATGGCAAAAAGCTCGGCATTCCGGTCTACAAATCACTACGTGAGCCCATCGTGCGCAAGTGGGGCGAGGAGTTCTACAAGGCTATGGAAGCGGCGGAGCAATTGATAATTGATAATTGACAATTGATAATTGAGAACCGACGCTGCGGAGCGAGCGCAGAGGGCAAACTTGTTTGCACTATGCCGAGCCGCGAGGAGGAAAAGCCTCCGAAGGAGGGTTAATTGATAATTTTGACACTATGATAAATAAGAGTATGAGTGTAAAGAGAATTGTGATTGTTGCGATTGTGGCAACGATAAGCGTAGGAGCAGCATTGGCGCAGTCCCCTGCGGAGGTGGCGGTGAGTGGTGGTGAGCAGAACCCGACGACCGTGGCGGCAAGTGGCGATGCCTCGACCCCTAAAACCGAAACCATGACCGTGACGGCAACCACCGAGAGTGCCACAACCTCATCAAATGTCATCAAGACCAATGCTTTGCCCGCAAAGCCCGTTCAGGTTGCACCTGTACGTAAAATCGAGGAGATGGTGATCGACACCCTGCCAACCGTAAATGATGCACTAAAAATCGTCCTATACAACGACAACACATGGCGCTATGTCCGCGACCGCAGCGTTCGTCAAGACAGCACCGTATTCGAAAAGTATTGGAGTACGACAGCCATTTCGCCCTATCGCGAACTGACACTCGACTCGCTACCCATATCGGTAGTGATTCCGCTGGTCGACTCGCTCAAGAGCTACCACTACCCCTATCAGGGTCGCATCATCTCGCGCTATGGCCCGCGCCGTGGTCGCAATCACAACGGAGTTGACATACCTCTGAAGGAGGGTGCTCCCATCTATGCCACCTTCGACGGCCGTGTACGCTACGCACAGAACAGCCGTTCGGGATATGGCAATCTGGTGATTATCCGTCACGACAACGGGCTCGAAACCTACATGGGACACCTCTCCAAAATCAATGTCAAGGCCGGTGATTGGGTAACGGCAGGTCAGGTTGTGGGCGAGGGAGGATCGACAGGTCGCAGCACAGGTCCCCACCTCCATTTTGAGACTCGTTACTACGGACAATCTTTTGACCCCGAACGCCTTATCGACTTCAACACGGGCATGTTGCGCCGCGAGACATTCCTTCTGAAGCGCAAGTTCTTCGACATCTACTCTCGCTACGACCAGAATTTCGAAGATGAGATTGCCAACGAGGAGGACGACAGACGTGAGGCTGCCGAGCTGGCGGCACGTCGTTACTACACTGTCCGTTCGGGCGACACGCTGAGTGGTATAGCCGTAAAGTATGGCACGACCGTCACTCGCATCTGCCAGCTCAACGGCATCAATCGCAACTCGGTTCTGCGCATTGGCCGCAAGTTGAGAGTTCGATAGACAGGTGAACTTAGGGATAAAATTATAGGACAACTTCTTTGTCGAAGTTGTCCTATAATTTTGTTGCCGTTATGCCTACGGTCGCAAAGACCCTCTGCTACTCGGTCACGGGACGAATCGGGTGTGCCGAGTGGTAGGATGTGTAGTCAAGGCGGAAACCGCGGCCGCTGGTCATCAGGATATAGTATGCCGCTCCCGGGTCGCCGTCATCACTGAATGCCGATGCAGTCCAATAACTGCCATTCGAGCCGAAGTAACTGCATTGTCCGGTACCCATGTAGTAGCCTACTGCCGGCATAAATATCTTCATACCGTTGATTTTCGATGTAATCTCGAATCCGGTTGCCGTCTTGTAGTTGGTCCACACAAACGTACAGTTGGCGATCAGCTCCTGCACCTCCTCCTGAGTCGGGATACGCCATGTAGCACCCCACTCCTTGCGAGCGACGTCATACTGCGTGTTACCGCTGATGTTTGAGCCGATGTCGGTGTAGTTCCATATCTCGGACATCACGGGTTCACCGGTCTCCTCGTCAAACACAAGGTTGCCATCCTTGTCCTTATCCTGAACCATTGTTTTGGTGATGTAGGGGTAGTTATCAGCCGAATAGTTCTCTGACTTGCGGTCGACCAAGTCGGCCCACATATAGTAATTACCGGCATCGCCCTGATCCTCGGCTCCGATATTGCATGCAGCCCACTTCACACTCAAGCCGAGGTCAACAAACTTATGTCCGTTGAGTTCGTTCACGGCACCGGCCTGATTTATAGTCAAGATGACCTTTGCAGCACCATCATAGAAAAGGGTAATCTCACCCGAACGAGCCGCCTTGTCATAGTTTGCATCGACCGTAAACTTAACCTTCTCGAAGGTCGTTTCGACATCGTCAATCCACTCGCACTCGGTGTCGGCATCAAGACGGCCACCAACCACCGGATTAGAGATTGTATATTCAACCGCATGCTCACCTGCCGCGGATGCAACTTCAACGGGATTTTGCTCGAGTTTAATAACCGGAGCTGACGACTCTTTATCACACGAAGCGAACGGAACAGCCATAGCCATCACAACCACCAATGCAATAACACTCCTCAAAATTTGATTCAAAGTTCTCATATAAGTATAGTATAAATTTAGTTAAACATTTTTCGCAAAGTTACACCATTTTGCTATACAAACAAAAGGTTTATCCATTTCAAGCACACACTCGCTATCGTTCACTGCGGGCAAAAGTCATGGTTTGCTCATAGCCGCTAAGGGTAAGTGTCGAGTGGTCAACGTGTTCGACTCTCCAATGATGAGCCAAATCAAAAATCTCTTCATCGAGGCACTCCTCCACCTCTGCGAACGACAACGTTCCATCGACAAACCTCCAACAATTATAGAGTATCGCATGGTCGCCTATCTCGATAACTGTACCATCGGGCAGGAGCTCAAATCCGCACATACACTCCGGAGCCCACTTGCAAGGTGCAATCCAACGCCCCAAAAGCAGGTTGTAATCCTCGGGAGCATTCACGCGCTTGGCACAACCAAAGCCATCGGTGATCTCGCCCTTAAACTCGACAGTCACAGGCGAACCGCGATGGATGCCTGCCGGGCAACACATTTTAGCATCACGGGTCGAGAAGGTCACAATCTCGTTTTTCGCAGTTGTTACGGTTATTGTATTCTCGGCAAGATCGCTCACCTTTCCCTCAACCTCACCCGAGGTCGAGCAAGATGCCAGCAACATCACAACCGACAGCACCGCAAATCTAAACGCTCTATCCATCACCTTACCCTCGCTGTCTCTCCTATTTCGACTTGATATATTCATCTATGGCAGCCGCAGCCTTACGTCCCGCGCCCATAGCCAAAATCACCGTTGCAGCACCCGTCACGGCATCACCACCGGCAAAGACTCCCTCGCGCGAAGTCGCTCCGTTCTCATTTGCCACGATGCAGCCACGACGACTGGTCTCGAGGCCATCGGTCGTCGATGCAATCAGCGGGTTGGGCGATGTTCCAAGTGCCATGATAACCACATCACACTCAATCTCAAAGTCCGAGCCCTCCTTCACCACCGGAGAACGACGGCCACTCTCATCGGGCTCGCCAAGGGTCATCTCGACACAATTAATAGCACGCACACGTCCCTTTTCATCTCCAAGAATAGAGGTCGGATTGGTCAGCATACGGAACTCGATGCCCTCCTCTTTAGCGTGGTGAACCTCCTCGACACGAGCAGGTAACTCCGCCTCACTGCGACGATAAACAATCGTCGCCTCCGCACCCAGACGCTTCGCTGTACGCACAGCATCCATAGCCACATTACCACCACCGACTATCACAGCCTTACGGCCGACGAAAATCGGAGTGTCGTAATCATCGCGATAGGCACGCATAAGATTTGCGCGAGTCAGAAACTCGTTTGCCGAGAATACTCCGTTAAGATTCTCACCCTCGATACCCATAAAGCGAGGCAGACCGGCACCCGAGCCAACGAATACGGCATCATAACCCTCCTCGTCAAGCAGAGAGTCAATGGTCACGGTACGACCTACAATAACATCGGTCTCAATATCGACACCCAGACGTTTCACCTCCTCAATCTCCTTTGCGACCACGGCCTTCTTGGGCAAGCGAAACTCGGGAATACCATACGTCAACACACCTCCCGCCTCATGCAGAGCCTCGAAAATCTTAACCTCATAGCCCAACTTCGCCAAGTCACTCGCGCACGCCAGACCCGCAGGTCCACTACCGATGACGGCAACCTTATGGCCATTATGGGCAGCAGCAACTCCCTCACCGCAACCTCTTTCGATTTTCCAATCACCCACATAACGCTCAAGCTTACCGATAGCCACCGGCTCTCCCTTAATGCCGAGGATGCAAGAGCCTTCGCACTGGCTCTCTTGTGGGCACACACGGCCACACACACTCGGCAACGAGCTATCCTCGGCAATGATTGCCGAGGCGGCAGCCTCATCACCCTCCGCAAGTCGCGAAATGAAGTCGGGAATACGGATATTTACCGGACATGCTGCCACGCAGCGCGGATTCTTACAATTCAGACAACGCGAAGCCTCCAACATAGCCTCCTCGCGATTATAACCGTAGCACACCTCCTCGAAGTTGGTTGCACGGATTACCGGATCTTGCTCGCGCACCGGCACGCGCGGTATCTTATTAGCCATAGCCTAACCTATAATCAAAAGCAGTTACACTTATGTGATTTCTCATTTGCGACATGCTCCTGGTCGCGGAACATCGCCTGTCGGCGCATAGCCTCATCGAAATCGACCTCGTGACCATCAAACTCAGGCCCCTCGACACATGTAAATCGTGTCTTGCCACCGACACTCACTCGGCAAGCTCCACACATACCCGTACCATCGACCATCAATGCATTGAGCGACACGGTCGTCTTGAGCGAGTAGGCCTTAGTCGTCAAAGTCACAAATTTCATCATAATCATCGGGCCGATAGCCACACACTCATCATAGTGCTGACCCTTATTATCAATCAAATCCTTGATAACATCCGTAACAAGCCCCTTTGCGCCCTCCGAACCATCATCGGTGGTGATATAGAGATTTGAAGCCACTCGGCGCATCTCATCAGTGTAGATAAGAAGCGACGAAGTCTTGGCTCCGATAATCACATCCACCTCAACACCATGCTCATGCAACCACTTCACCTGAGGATAGACCGGTGCCGTGCCTACACCTCCTGCCACAAAGAGATAGCGACGCCCCTTAAGCTCTTCGGCCGACATCTTCACAAACTCCGAGGGATTTCCCAGCGGGCCGGCAAAATCGGCCAGCGCATCACCCTCGTTCAACATACATATCTTTGTTGTCGAAGCTCCGATGGTCTGGGTTACGATTGTGACCGTCCCCTCCTCTCGGTTGTAGTCGGCAATAGTAAGCGGGATACGCTCGCCCACTTCATCAGCACGAACTATAACAAACTGCCCGGGTTGTGCCGAGTGAGCTACTCGTGGCGCCTCGATGCGCATAAGGCATATATTATCCGCCAAATAGCGTTTTTCTAAAATCTTAAACATATTTTCGCTAAATAAATTACGATAAATCAACACATTAAAAAGTCTGTCCCGACATATTGCCATTGCT
>JAFQFG010000118.1 GCA_017398695.1 Alistipes sp. | reverse complement strand
GAGATAATCACAATTCACAATTCACAATTCACAATTCACAATTCACACTTCACAATTCACAATTCACAATTAAAAAATTCGACAATATACAACCAACAAATAAACTCAAATAATATGAAACTCAAATCAATCTTGGCAACCATCGCAGTTGCACTGATGACAATGAGCGTTTCGGCTCAGAAAATTAACTATGTCGACGCTTCGACACTCAACATCTGCGGCTACACGCTGAAATCGGAGAGCAAACCCTACGCTCGTTTCGACCACACACGCTACGCAGTGCCCAACAAGCACATCGAGGGCATGTGTAAGTATTCGACCGGTCTGTACGTTATGTTCTCAACCGACAGTAAGACCATCATGGCAAAGTGGAAGTGGGTGAAGCGCGGCATGGGCAACAACATGACCCCGATTCTCCAGCGCGGTCTTGACCTCTACATCGAGAAGGATGGCAAGTATATGTTCGTGGGTGTAGGCCGTCCCTCGGGTTCACACGACAAGTGCGAGTCGACATGGAAACTCGCCAAGAACATGCCCGAAGGCACCAAGAAGTGTATGCTCTATCTGCCCTGCTGGTGCGAGCTCACCGATCTGCAGATCGGCATTGAGGAGGGCACAAGCATCGCCGGCATTGAGTCACCATACAAGTACACAGTGCTCACTCACGGTTCGAGCATTACGCACGGAGCATCGGCAAGCCGTCCGGGTATGACCTACGCAGCTCGTATGAGCCGCTACCTCGGTGTCGACTTTGTTAACTTCGGATTCAGTGGCGAGTGCAAACTCCAGCCCGAATTTGCAAAGATTATCGCCGAGACCGAGGCTGATGCCTATATGTTCGATGCCTTCTCGAACCCCTCCGCCAAGGAGATTCGCGAGCGTCTGGAGCCCTTTATCAAGACCATCACCGAGGCTCATCCCGATAAAGTTTTCATCTTCCTGCAGACCCACATGCGTGAAGACACCCTCTTCGATGAGAAGTGGCGCAATGCCAACCTCGAGCGCCGTGCAACCGTGCGTGAGTTGATGCCGCAGATGGAGAAGAAATACAAGAATGTAATCTTCCTCGATGGCGAGAATATCACCAGCAATGACTATGACGGCACAATCGACGGAGCTCACCCCTCTGACCTCGGCTTCGACAAGTTTATCAAGACCTATCTGCCCAGAGTTAAGAAGATTCTTAAAAAGCAAGGCATCAAATAGTTATGCGCAGATTGCTGTTAATACTGCTCTCTGCAATCACAATCCAACTCTCGGCACAACCGAGGGTTGGATTTGCTTATTACGATGTAGACAGAGCCTACGACACCATCCCTTCGCCATTCTATGACGACAGCGCCTTCACGCCTTCGGGCAGAAACCGCTGGGACAAGGAGCGTTATGAGCGGAAAATCAATGGCATAGCCGCAGTTGTAGACTCGATGGCGATGCCGATTGTAGCCCTGTACGGCATCGAGAATGAGCAGGTTGTGCGCGACATCATAGCGAAGAGCTCTGGCGACTATTCGTACATCCACCGCACGCTAAACCGCCTGGATGGTATGGATTTCGCATTGCTATACTATGGTGACGTTCTCTTCCCCGAGAAGGTTGAGGTCGGGCTCGACTATGTGGTTATCAATGCAGCAGTCGGCAATCGGGAGTTCACATTTGTGCTTACACATCGATCGCGATTGTTGGCGACGGTTGTAGCAGAGCTTGCAGAACAGAGACCACAACGCCTTATCGTTGTCGCCGGCGACCTCTACGGCATCAACTATGAGCAATTCGGTTTGAGCGAAGCCACGGCCGAAGCAGAGCATGCCGGACATGGCAATACGGTCTATCGCGGAGAGTGGCGAATGTTTGATAAGATATTGACCGACAAGCGATTTACCACCCACTGCGATGTCTATGCCAGACGTTGGTTACTCGACCGTAACGGGGAGCCTCGACCGACCTTCAATCGCGAGGGTTACAAGGGTGGCGTCAGCAGAAAATTACCAATATTTTGCTATATGTGGTAAAAAATGTTGTTTTTGAACAAAAAATTAGTAACTTTGTAGTTGCTCTGTAAAATAGCAAACACTTAACTATCTAATAATCAATATTGAAGTCTATTATGGCAAATGTAAAAAGAGTTTACACCTTCGGTAATAAAGAGGCCGAGGGCAATGGCAAAATGAGAGAGTTGCTCGGTGGTAAGGGTGCCAACCTCGCCGAGATGAACCTCATCGGCATTCCCGTTCCCCCGGGATTTACCATCACTACCGACGTATGTTCGGAGTACTACGCTAATGGCCGCGAGAAGATGGTTGAGATTCTTCGTCCCGAGGTCGAGAAGGCCATGAAGGGCATCGAGGAGTTGACCGGCCGCAAGTTCGGTGATAAGGAGCTTCCTTTGCTCGTTTCTGTTCGTTCGGGTGCACGCGCATCAATGCCGGGTATGATGGACACCATCCTCAACCTCGGTATGAATGATGAGGCTGTCGAGGCTGTTTCGAAGTTGTCGGGCAACCCCCGCTTCGCTTGGGATTCGTACCGTCGTTTCGTACAGATGTATGGCGACGTAGTTCTCGGCATGAAGCCTGCATCGAAAGAGGATGAGGATCCGTTTGAGGTTCTTATCGACGAGCAGAAGGAGAAGAAGGGTGTGAAAAACGACACCGACCTGACTACTGAGGACTTGAAGGAGCTCGTTCAGAAGTTCAAGGTTGCCATCAAAGAGCAGACCGGTGGCGAGTTCCCGACCAATCCTTGGGATCAGTTGTGGGGCGCAATCTGCGCAGTATTCGGTTCGTGGATGAACGAGCGCGCAATCCTCTACCGTAAGCTCAACAATATCCCCGCAGAGTGGGGTACCGCAGTAAACGTACAGGCAATGGTATTCGGTAACATGGGTGACAACTCGGCTACCGGTGTTGCTTTCTCGCGTGACGCTGCTACCGGTGAGAACATCTTCAACGGTGAGTACCTCGTGAATGCACAGGGCGAGGATGTTGTGGCAGGTATCCGCACTCCTAACCCGCTCAACGAGGCTACAAAGAACCCACACAACCAGAACCTCGCTTCACTCGAAACTTCTATGCCTGAGGTCTACAAGGAGCTTGACGGCATCCGTCTCCACCTTG
>JAFQFG010000012.1 GCA_017398695.1 Alistipes sp. | reverse complement strand
TCGAGAACAACGGTCGCAAAATCTCCTACATTTTCCTCGCCCTGCTCATTTTGGGCGGTTTGATTTACGGCTACCGTTCGCTCGTGGCACAGCCTCGTGTTGAGAAGGCTGCCGAGATGTTGGCCGAGGCACAGGCTCGCTTCAACGCCGAGACACCCGACTACGAGTTGGCTCTCAACGGTGATGCCGAGGGTGTTGGCTTCCTCGATGTGATCGACCAGTATGGTTCGACCCCCTCGGGCAACCTCGCCAAGCACTATGCCGGTATCTGCTACCTGAAGAGTGGCGATTTGGAGAATGCCGCCGCTTACTTGAAGAAATTCTCGCCCGTGAAGGGTCTGACCGGTGCCATCATCAACGCCCAGAACCTGGGTCTGCAGGGCGATATCGCCGTGGCACAGGAGGATTACACGAAGGCTGCTGCCCTCTTCGTGAAGGCTGCCGAGATGTCGGATAACAACCTCACGACGCCGCTCTACCTGCGCAAGGCAGGTCAGGCCGAGCAGGCTGCCGGCAACAGCGAGCAGGCCGAGGCCTACTACCAGCGCATCATGACCGAGTATCCCGCTTCGATGGAGGCGCGCGATGCCGAGAAGCTGATGGGCACGATTCGCTAATTCGACCGCTATACCCTATCAGGCATGGCAACACGACACCATAACCTTTCGCAATTCGACGCTCCGCTGCCGTCAGCTGCCGACATGCGTTTCGGCATCGTCGTGGCCGAGTGGAACCGCGAAATCACGGAGGCCCTGCTCGAGGGTGCTGTGCGCACGTTGCGTGCTGCCGGCTGCCCCGATATGAACATCCAAATCAAGTATGTTCCGGGCACCTTCGAACTGGCTTTGGGCGCACAATTCTTCGCCGAATATACCGACGTGGATGCTGTCATCGCCCTCGGTTGTGTCATCCAGGGCGACACTCGCCACTTCGACTATATCTGTCAGGGCGTGACGCAGGGCATCACCCAGCTGCAACTGCAGTGGAATATGCCAATCGCCTTTGGCGTGCTGACCGTCAACGACAAGCAGCAGGCTCTCGACCGCTGTGGAGGGTGCATGGGCAACAAGGGCGATGAGGCCGCTGCCACCGCCATCCAGATGGTGAAACTGCAGATTGAGATGGATGCCGCCTCCCCCGACCGCGAGCCGGATCGACGCAACATCAACTAACACAATAGAAAAGCCAATCCTTCGGGGTTGGCTTTTTTGTTCGTGGAAAGAGGAGAGAGGAGAGAGATTTTGGGAATTTTGGGAAGTTTGGGAAGTTTGAGTAAACATGCTACTCGGCTCTTTGCTCGTTAATCCTGCTTTGCAGGCTTGACTTTGCTCTTTCCTCTTTGCTCTTTCCTCTTTGCTCTTTGCTCTTTCTTAGGCTATTCGCAACAACCGGATGGTCCACACCAACAGTGTCACCACCACCCACCGAGCCAGTAGAATCACCCACCAGATGCCACCGATGGAGACATAGAGCAACAGGTCTTCGAGGTTGCTGTGTGAAATACCGATGTGGGTGTTGAGCAGCAGGATGTCGCGCTTCGAGAGCGTGCCCCGCTCCACCTCCTCAATCATCGCTGCCGAGCCATAGGAAAGGCCGATGACGTTGGCCACAATCCAGAGGAACGACCCCTGCTCGGGCAGTCCGAAGATGCGAAGCAGCGGACGGAGCAGACGCGATATGCGGGCCATGATGCCAAACTCGTAGAGGATGCGTTGCAGGATGTTCAGGAGGTAGATGAGCACCGTCATCATCACCACCAACCGCCCCAGCCCCTGGAGCCATGCGATGAACATCGGCCCAAACTCACCCTGAATGGCGAACATCGGCACCTCGGCCACCGCTACCGTCTCCACCGCCTCGGGACGTCCGGGCAGCAGCAGGTTGAGCCCCACACCCAGCACCACCGCCATCACCGTGCGCAGGATGATGGAGTAGAGCGTCGGTGTTCCTGTGCGATGCAACACCGCCCCCTCCACCAATATGGCATGTGCCGCCGTAGACATCGTGGCGAGGATGGTAATCTCCCGCACGCTCAGGTCGAGGGTCGAGATAACCGCTATCGAGGAGTAGATGTTGATGAAGTAGCCACTCACGAAGGCCATCGCCGCATCCCCGGGCAGGCCGAAGATGTGAAACAGCGGGCTCAGGGCAGCCGAAATCCAGTTGATGAATCCGGTGTACTGCATCAGGAAGACCCCAAACGACACCAATGCTGTGAGTCGGGCTATCCAGAAGATGGTCCGGAAGGCTCGTGGCGTGGCGGTTTGTACAACTTGTTTCAGACGAGGCAATAACGGCTGCATGGGTGTTCGTGTTTTGTTGGCGCAAAGATACGGATAAGTGAGGGCAAAAGCAAGTTTGCTTGCATTTTGCCGAGCGGGAGTATCTAAGGCGAAGCCAAAGATACGGATAAGTTGGGAGTTTTGGGAGTTTTGGGAGGATTGGGAAGTTTGGGAGCAAAGTCAAGCCTGCGTAGCAGGGTTAAAGAGC
>JAFQFG010000117.1 GCA_017398695.1 Alistipes sp. | reverse complement strand
GTCGCAACACTTAAGACCGGTACGGGTAAGCAGTTTACCAAGTGTATCAAGATGGTTAAGTCGGAGAAGACGGGTGCCTACATCTTCAAGGAGGCTATCGTTCCCAACGACCAGGTTAGCGAGTTTATGAAATAGAACGTCGCTTGTAATTAAGCCCAATGGCTTAATACAAAAGGCATCTTCCGCAAGGGGATGCCTTTTGTGTTGTAGCAACAATCGAAAACTACCCTCTATCGCTCTTGTAGGAGGTCACCACAAGCCACACTCCGCAAAATATCACCGCAGCGAAGGCCATCGTATCCCAATGCAGGCGGTCAAGACCCATAATCACCGACACCGCAATAGCCAAAATCGGTTGCAGATAGCCATATATGCTCGTCACCGTCGGAGCAACCTTGCGCAGAGCGTAGTTAAGCATTAGGTTTGGCAGATAGGTGGGCACGAAAATCACAAAAAGAGCTGCAAATAATACTCGCCCATGCAGAGCCCCAAAGTCGGTATGCAGAAGGCTCTCTGCACCAAATGGCAGCATTACAAGAGCGGCAATACAGTATATCCACCGCATCACGGTCGTGGTTCTGTAACGAGTAATCAGAGGCTTAAACCACACCATATAGCAGGCCGTGGTGCATGCTGCACCGAAGATTAGCAGATTTCCCACCACCTCGGAGTGCTCATGATTGGCGGCCACACCAGTCAATACCACAGCCACCGCACCACCCATACCGAGCAACATTCCGGCAATCTTACGCTTCGTGAGCCTATCAAAGCCGAGAGCCACCGATATCAACAGCACCAAGAGTGGCCCCATAGTGTTGATTATCGAGCCATCAATAGGCGATGTTCGCGACAGACCGTACATCATCATCAGCTTACGCACCACACCAACCAGCAATGCTGCACCGACAAAGAGCCGCTTATCACGCGGTTCGACTCGCTCCGCCGGCTCCCAGATGAGGGTCACAAGTGACATCAATGCCGTGACGACAAGCGCAGCCGTAACCATCGGCAACGGCTCGACATATCGCCCCAGCACAATAGTATAAAAAGGGTAATCCATAGCCCAGATGACATTGCATAAAATCAATGCCAAGTGGGGATACAGCTGTTTCATACGAAGGCTCATTTACAGCCCTCGACTGCAAAAGTCATACAAAAGTAGCAGGGCACAGCCTATAATTAGCGGGCAGAGCTGGCGGTCGGCACATAAGATTTCACCCCCGTCAGCGAACTGACAGGGGTGATTTTCATCTCTTTAGGTTGAGTTTACCGAGCCTGACAACTACACACATCGACTCAATCTCAATCGACAAGTATAGCATCGAACGACCGCCGGCACTACTCTACTCCTCCTCCAAGAGCCTGATAGAGATTCACGATGCCCTGGATACCCTCAAAGCGATCTGAAATCTGCTTAAGTTGTGCCGACAACAGGTTCTGCTGCGCAGTAAGCACCTCGAGGTAGGTAGCATCTCCATGGCGCATAAGCAACTGCGTTGACTCGACAGCCGACACCAATGCCTCAATCTGACGTTTGCGGACATCGGTCTTGCTACTTGCTGTCTGGAACTGCATCAAGGCATCATTAACCTCGGCTCCGGCATTCAGCAACGTCTGCACAAAGGCAATCTTGGCTTGTTCCTGTTGCGACTTGGCAATTTTGAGTTGTGCGCGGTTAGATCCGGCATTGAATATGGGCTGCACAAGTGAGCCCACTAACGAAAGCAAGAACTCTCCGGGATTAACAATGGCCGTTCCGGCCGATGACCAGCCAAACGTACCCCCAAGCTTAATTGAGGGATAGAATGCCGAACGGGCAAGATTGGTCGTGTAGTGAGCCATGGCAAGGTCGAGTTCCGCACCGCGCACATCGGGACGATTGGCAAGCAACTGTGCCGGCACTCCCACCGAGAAGTCTACACGGCTACTCTGCTCATCGAGAGTTCCGCGCTCAATCTTTCGAGGCGTCGAGCCGAGAACAAGCGACAGCGCATTTTCTACCTCACGAATCTGGCGTTCGAGGTCGAAGAGAGAGGCCTCAATCGAGTAGCTGTTGGCCTCGGTCTGCGATACCGATGCCTTATTGGTCATACCGGCCTCCATCATGGCTCGCATAATACGCACATTCTCCTTCCAGTTGGCAGCTGTGGTGCGCGACACCTTAAGCTGGCTATCGAGCATCAGCAACGTATAATAATGGTTGGCAATGGTCGCCACCAAGCGGGTCTGCACAGCCTGACGATTGACCAAACTCTGCTCGTAGGCCATCTTTGCTCTATTCTTCTTGTTGAAGAGTCGGCCTGCAAGATCCAACTCCCAGCTAAGATCAATCGGGAGTTTATAGCTGCCACTCACAGAGTGGAAATTGTTACTAAACGAGAGTGTTCCGCTCGGCGAGAACGAGAACGAAGGATAGTACGACAAGCGAGCCGTGCGCAATGCGGCATTAGCCTCCTCAATGCGCAGTGTAGCTGTGCGCAGGTCGTAGTTATTCTTCAATCCCTCCTCAATCAGAGCCTGCAACTTGGTATCCGTAAAGAACTCACGCCACGGAATACGTGCAATTGAGGTCGAATCTGTCGAAGTCACATTATCTCCGAACAGACCATCGGTCTTGACATCATCGGGACGCGAGTAGTGCTTATAAATCGAGCAACTCGACATCACCATCGCCACCGACAGCAGCAGTATATATGAAAATATCTTTTTCATCGTTATTCGGCTTTTTTAATGGGTTTAACCTTCTCTTGCAACCACTGGAATACCACAAAGAACGGAGGTACGATAAAGAGCAGAGCCAGCGTTCCGATAAGCATACCACCCACAACACCCGCTCCGAGCGTATTGTTACCATTTGCACCCACACCGGTCGAGAACATCAGCGGCAACAGACCGAAAATCATCGTCAACGCTGTCATCAAGATCGGGCGGAAACGCTCCTTGGTCGCTGAGTAGGCTGCACGCATGATGCTTACACCCTTTCTGCGGTGCTCAACTGCATACTCGGTAATAAGAATTGCGGTCTTGGCCAACAATCCGATAAGCATAATCAGACCTGTCTGCAGGTAGATATTATTCTCAAGTCCCATAAGGCTTGCAAACAAGAAGCTGCCGGCAAGGCCAAACGGCACGGAGAGAATCACCGCCAATGGCAACAGGAAGCTCTCGTACAGGGCACACAGAATAAAGTATATCAGCGTGATGCAGACAATGAAGATGTAGATCGTGTTATTACCGCTTTGAGCCTCCTCACGCGAGATACCACCAAAGTCGAAACCATAACCCACCGGCAAAATCTCGGCAGCAGTCTCACGCACAGCCTTGATGGCATCACCCGACGAGTAACCGTCGGCAGCACGTCCATTGACGCTGATACACGGGAACATATTGAAACGGTTAAGTCCCTGAGGTGCGTATATCTTCTTGAGCGTAACAAATTGGCTGATCGGAGCCATCTCTTCACCAAGACGAATAAATATATTATCGAGAGTCTGCAGGTCGGTACGATACCTCGGATCGGCCTGAATCTTCACCTGATAGAGTTTGGTAAATCGGTTAAATCGAGTCGAGTTTCGACCGCCATAGTATCCGTTCAACACCGAGAGCACCTCCTTAGGCGATACACCTGCTCGCTTACACTTCACGGCATCGACATCAATCTGATACTGCGGGAATTTCGGATTGAACGACGTATGAGCAGAACCAATCTCGGGACGCTCGTTCAGATACTTCAAGAATTCGGTAGTCACCATGTGCAAATCCTCGATAGTACCGCCCTTACGATCCTGGATATAGACATTAAAACCATTGGTTGCTCCATAGCCCGGAATCATTGGCGGTGCCGAGGTAAAGATCTTGGCATCGTTGAAATTCGCAGCATACTCCTTCACTCGCTCCATAATATCGCTTACACTATGCTCCTTGCCGGGACGCTCATCCCAATGCTTCAGACGTAGCGTAAAGTTACCCTGCGATGTTCCGGCACCTCCTGTCTGTGAATATCCGGCCATGTTGACGTATGCACGAGCCTCGTCGATATCCTTAATAAGCTCGCGGTCGATACGGTCCATTACATCTTTAGTATAGGACAACGAACTACCCGGTGATGTCGAAACATCGACACGAACAGTACCCATATCCTCCTGTGGCACAAGACCTGTCTTGGTGTTTTGCATCAAGTAGACCAAACCTACGGCCGCCACCACAAGCAGAGTTGCTGCAAACCAACGGTGACGCAACATAAAGGTTACACCATACAGATAGCGCTTGGTGAGTCGTCCGAATGCAGCATCCAAAGCCATACCCAATCTCTTGCCAAACGACATCTTAACCTCATCGCCATTCTCATTGTGGGGCTTGAGCAATATCGAACACAGGGCAGGGCTCAACGTCAACGCATTGACTGCCGAGATACCCACAGCCACAGCCATGGTCAAACCAAACTGAGTATAGAAGGCTCCGGATGTTCCACCAATCATCGACACAGGCACAAACACCGCCATAAATACCAGCGAACTGGTGATGACCGCCGATGTGATACCATCCATAGCATCAACCGTCGCCTTATACGGAGATTTGTAACCGGCATCAAATCGTGAGTGCACGGCTTCGACCACAATAATGGCATCGTCGACAACCACACCAATCGAAAGCACCAATGCAAACAGAGTCAAAAGATTGATACTGAAGCCCATGAAGTAGAGGAACATAAATGTTCCGATAAGCGACACGATGGTACCGATAAGCGGAATCAGGGTCGAACGAGTCGAACGCAAGAATACGAACACAACCAACGTAACGAGGATAATAGCCTCGATAAGTGTTCGCACAACATTGTGAATCGAGGCATAGAGGAAGTCGTTCGAACTCGACAACACCACCATCTCCAAATCCTTCGGGAAGCTCTTTGCTGCCTCTTCCATATAGGCATCAATGTTATTGATAACCTCCGTAGCATTCGAGCCCGGAGTCTGGAAGATCGAGAATGATGTTCCGGGGCTGTTGTTCACCTCTCCCAGATAGAGATAGGTCGTTGTACCAAGTTCGACCGTTGCAATATCTCTCAAGCGCAGCAACTCGCCATTAGGCAGTGCACGGATCACGATATTCTCGAACTCCTCGGGTTTCTCCAAGCGACCCTTATAGCGCATGGCGTACTCGAATGTCTGGTCGGAACTCTCACCAAGTGAGCCCGTTGCCGCCTCGATATTCTGCTCGCCAAGCACCGTCACCACATCATCGGGGATGAGCTTATACTGCGCCATAACATCCGGCTTAAGCCATATACGCATACTATAATCGGAACCGCGCACCTCGATATCACCGACACCGGCAATACGCGACAATGCCGGCACAAGGTTGATCTTGATATAGTTGACGATAAAGGTGCGATCGTAAGTTCCGTTGGGGCTATAGATAGCTATCTGCTCCAAGATGTTGGTTTGACGTTTTTTCACCGTCACACCCACCTCAGTAACCTCGGCAGGCAACTGGCGCGTAGCACGCGAAACACAGTTCTGAACATTCACAGCCGCCATATCGGGGTCGGTACCCTGCTTGAAGTAGACCGAAATATTGGCACCTCCGTTATTATTTGCCGAAGAGTACATATAGGTCATATTCTCCACACCGTTGATTGCCTCCTCCAGAGGTACAATCACACTCTTCTGCACGGTCTCGGCACTCGCACCCGTGTACGATGCGCTGACGCTGATGGTCGGTGGGGCAATGTTGGGATATCGCTCAATGGGCAGCGAGGCCAAACCGATGAGTCCACCCAGAACGATAACTATCGAGATGACCGACGATAGGACCGGTCGGTCGATAAAGGTTCTAATATTCATCTTGCTCTCTCTTTACGGCTATTCACCCTTCACTACACTCTTAACCTTAACATTCATGCCATCACGCAACAGACCAACACCCTCAACAACGATGGTATCGCCCTGCATCAAGCCCGACTCAACGACATACTCCTTGCCATTGCTAATCTCGAACACACCAACAATCTGCGACTTTGCCACGCCATTCTCGAGCTTGTAAGCGTAGATCTTATCCTGAATTTCGTATGTTGCCGACTGCGGAATAACCAGACAGCCATCCTGACGGTGGGGAAGAATCACATTACCCGAACCTCCCGACAGTAGCAGGCGCTTGTGGTTAGGGAAGCGGGCACGAATCGACACCGAACCTGTAGTTTGGTCGATAATACCGCTTATAGACTCGATACGTCCCTTCTCCGAGTAGATAGTTCCATCGCTCAACTGCAACTCTATCGACGGCATCTGCTGCAGTGCCTGCTCCAACGATCCATGGCGACGTGTCAGCGAGAGCACCTGGCTCTCGGTCATCGAGAAGTAGACATACATCTCGGAGTTATCCGACACCGAGGTCAGCGGAGTTGCATCCGAGGGGCTCACCAGCGTACCTACACGGAACGGAAGAGTACCGAGAACACCATCTGCCGGGCTCTTCACGAGCGTATACGACAAGTTGTTGCGAGCATTCACCTCTTTGGCCTTGGCCTGCGCCAATGTAGCACGCTCACTCGCCAGAGTTGTTCTTGCCATTCGCAATTCGAAGTCAGAGATAATCTTCTGCTCAAACAGACGCTCCTTACTGTTGGTTGTCAAAGCCGCAGCATCAACCGCTGCCTTCGCAACATCCACATTGGCAATGGCCGTCTGCAACTCGGCCTCATAGGGCACCTGGTCAATAACAAAGAGAGTCTGTCCCTTCTTTACAACAGAGCCCTCTTTGACGTAGATGTCGGTGATGTAACCCGACACTTTGGGACGGATGTCAATATCCTGCTTACCACGAATCGAAGCAGAATAGACCGAGTTGAGTTTTCGCGACGTAGGCTCCATGACCATCACGTCATACTCTCGATTGCGGACAGTAGACTTCTGCTCCTCCGCGCACGACACGCACGCGCACGCGCAAAGAGCCATCACTCCCGCCGCAAATGCTTTTCTCAAATAGATTTTCATCATTGTAGCAGTTAGGTATATTAATTTTTTGTTATGTCTGTAGGGAAAAGGCACACAAAGATACTAAATAATTCACAATTCTCAAGTCACAATTAAGAGTTTTTTATAAAAAACTCTTTTCCTCCTTGCAAGGGATAGTCTGCAAGCAGCCTCTCCCCATTGCTTCGTTCGTCGGTTCACAATTATCAATTATCAATTGTCAATTCTCAATTAGTACAGACCCCCTCCCCCTTCGGGTACTCCCCCTAACTTCGGGGGAGAATTTTTTGTTTCCTCTAATTCCTCCCCTATGTTGTGTGGAGAATCTTTGCATAAATTAAAATTCCTCCCCTAAGTTAGGGGAGGTGGCTGCAAGCCGGAGGGGTCTGTCAATTCTCAATCAAACAACGCATCGCAGGGGAATTAATTCTCAATTAACTAATCGTCGCAGGAGGATTAATTTTCAATTATCAATTGTCAATTCTCAATTTGTTTTGTATCTTTGTGCGATTATAACTGACAAAATTTCAAAACAATGAATATCGAAAATTTCCTTTATGAGGCAGTGAAGAGCTCGGTCGAGGCTCTCTATGGAGAGCTCAATGGTGAGCAACTCCAAATCCAAAAGACCCGCAAGGAGTTTGAGGGCGACTATACGCTCGTGACATTCCCATTGCTCAAGCGTAGCCGTAAATCACCCGAGGCTACAGCTACCGAGATTGGTGAATATATGGTTGCAAACTGCCCCGAAGTTCGCGCATTCAATGTTATCAAGGGATTTCTCAACATCTCGCTCGACTGCTCGTTTTGGGCAGAGCGCTTTTGCGAGGTGTGCTCTTGCGATAACTTCGGCGATGGTGAGCATACAGGTAAAACCATCATGATCGAGTACTCGTCGCCCAATACCAACAAGCCTTTGCACCTCGGACATATACGCAATAATCTGCTCGGTTACTCTGTGGCGCAGATCCTCAAGGCAAATGGCAATAAAGTTATCAAAGTAAATCTGGTAAACGACCGCGGTATCCACATCTGCAAGTCGATGTTGGCATGGAAACTCTATGGCGGTGGCGAGACCCCCGAGTCGTCGGGCATGAAGGGCGACCACCTCGTGGGCAAGTACTATGTCGAGTTCGACAAGCACTACAAGGAGCAAATTCGTGACCTCGTGGCGCAGGGTATGAGCGAGGATGAGGCCAAAAAGCAGGCTCCGATCATGATCGAGGCGCAGGAGATGCTCCGCAAGTGGGAGGCCAAAGACCCCGAGGTTTATGCCCTTTGGGAGAAGATGAACGGATGGGTGTATGATGGCTTCGATGTGACCTATAAGGCTCTCGGTGTCGATTTCGACAAGGTTTACTATGAGTCGCAGACCTACCTGCTCGGCAAGAGCCTCGTGGAGGAGGGCTTGCAGAAGGGCATCTTCTTCCGCAAAGAGGATAACTCGGTATGGATCGACCTCGCCGAGGATGGTCTCGATCAGAAACTGCTGCTGCGTGGCGATGGCACCTCGGTCTACATGACCCAGGACCTCGGCACGGCCTATCGCCGCTTTGAGGATAACAACCTCGACGGTATTATCTACGTTGTGGGTAATGAGCAGAACTACCACTTCCAGGTGCTGAAATTGATACTCAAGAAGTTGGGCTACGAGTGGAGCGATGGCATCTACCACCTCTCGTATGGTATGGTCGAGTTGCCCGAGGGTAAGATGAAGTCGCGCGAGGGTACGGTTGTCGATGCCGATGACTTGATTGCCGACATGGTGACGACAGCTCGTGAGATGTCGGATGAGCTCGGTAAGCTCGATGGATGCTCGGAGGAGGAGGCTAATGCCGTATCGACAATGGTGGGCTTGGGTGCACTCAAGTACTTCATCCTCAAAGTCGATCCCAAGAAGACGATGCTCTTTGATCCGCGCGAGTCTATCGACTTCAACGGCAATACGGGTCCCTTTATTCAGTATACGCACGCGCGCATCTGCTCGATCTTGCGCAAGGCCGAGGAGGGTGGTATCGACACCACGATTCCTTGCTCGACGTTGTTGCCCGTGGAGGTTGAGCTTATCAAGACGCTGTGCGACTACTCGAATGTGGTTGCTGCTGCGGGTGAGGCATTTGCCCCTTCGATAATAGCGAACTACACCTACGAGCTTGCTAAGCAGTTCAATGGTTACTACCACGACCACTCCATCCTGCGCGAGGAGAATAAAGCCATCTGCGCTATGCGTATTCGCTTGGCAGCCAGCGTGGCGAAGGTTATCCGCAGGTCGATGAAACTGCTCGGAATTGATGTTCCGGAGCGAATGTAGCCTCCGCAGTAAAAATGATGATTTTAGGAGTCGGGCACATGGCCCGACTCCATTTTTTATGTTGTGGCGTGATTGTTGAAATGTGCCATGTAGAATGTTTAACCAAAATTTCGTTTAGCGTGAAAACAACAATCTACACTTCGGCTCTAATTATGGCATTGTGCTGCGGCTCGGGAGCTGTGGCACAAAACAATGCCTCCAAGGTGCAAGGCAACAATGCCGGCACCAATAAAGTTACCACCACCGCTGTCAAGGGTAGTGGCGATAACTGCGTAACTCGCGGTAATGAGGGCTGCCCGACCGCCTCATCTCCCGACTCGGTACTCCTCTCCAAGCGTACTGACGGCAACTACGAGATTCGCCAATATTGGGTTAGGGGCAAAAGCCCCATGGAGGTGGACTTTACAATTCACTTCCCGATAAACTCATCGCAGATGCAGCCCTCATTCTCCGATAATGATTCGGTAGTCAAGTCGCTGGGGGTGTTTATCAACAAGCTTAAGCAGGATACGCTGATGCACATCAAGGCCGTGAAAATCAAGGCTTGGGCATCGCCCGATGGCGTGGAGTCCTCCAACCTTAAGTTGGCCAAGGCGCGTGCTGCTACATTTGTGGCCTATCTGCAGTCGCAGTGTCCCAAGATGAAGTGCTGTGCCGTCGATAGCTCGGCATCTGTGGCTACATGGAGGGATTGTTTGCCGCTGATGAGCAAACTCTCTAAGGCAGAGCAGAACTCTGCGGAGGAGGTGATTAATGGTAGTCACACGGCCGCTGCGAAGGAGGCTCACTTGTCGAAGATGCCTGCGGTGTGGAGCTATCTGAAGAGTGACGTATTGCCCGAGTTTCGCTGTGCGGAGGTAGAGGTGCACTACACTCGTTCAAGCGTGGTGGAGCAGCGTGTACTGATAGCTAAACCTGCCCCGGTAGCCACACCGACCCCTGCCCCCGCAGCGCAGGCTCAACCTGTGGCTCAAAATAAACCCGTAGTGGTTGAACGGCAAGCGGAATACCTTATCATCGAGGATAAACACAAGGGTGTTATCGTCGAGATGGAGGATTCGAATGTGGATTGGGAATAGAGTAAAGAGTAAAGAGGTTGTCCGACATGTTTCGCAGGACAACCTCTTTGCTGAATTTTGAATTTTGAATTACTCTGTCTACTCCCACTCGATGGTTGCACTTGGTTTCGGAGAGAGGTCGTAGCATACGCGATTGACATTCTCCACCTCCGAGAGTATGCGGGCAGTGATGCGCTGCAGAATATCCCAATCAAGAGGCTCGATGGTTGCGGTCATCGCATCGACCGTATTCACCGCACGAATAATCACTGTCCAATCGAACGAGCGAGCGTTATTCTTTACGCCCACCGACTTGAAGTCGGGCACTGCGGTAAAGTACTGCCAAACCTTCTTATCCAAACCGGCCTTGGCGAACTCCTCGCGCAGGATAGCATCCGACTCACGAACGGCCTCCAAGCGGTCGCGGGTGATAGCACCCAAACAGCGCACGCCCAAACCAGGACCCGGGAACGGCTGACGATAGACCATCTCGTAGGGCAAGCCCAACTCCAAACCGCAGGCGCGAACCTCGTCCTTGAAGAGTTGCTTGAGCGGCTCAACGAGCGCAAACTGTAAATCATCGGGCAGACCACCCACATTGTGGTGCGATTTGACCATCTTTGCAGTCTTAGTTCCGCTCTCGATAATGTCGGGGTAGATAGTTCCCTGGCCAAGGAAGTCGATGCCGTCCAATTTGCGTGCCTCCTCCTCGAATACGCGGATGAACCCGCCACCGATAATCTTACGCTTCTGCTCGGGATCTGCTACACCCTCCAATTTGGTGAGGAAACGCTCCGTAGCATCTACGTAGATAAGGTTGGCAGAGAGCTGGTTGCGGAATACTTCCACAACATTCTCCGACTCGCCTTTGCGCATAAGTCCGTGATTGACGTGCACACAGACGAGGTTGGAACCGATAGCCTTCAGCAGCAGAGCCGCTACTACCGACGAATCAACACCACCCGAAAGTGCCAGCAGTACCTTCTTGTCGCCTACCTGACGACGTACAAGTTCTACCTGGTCGTTCACAAAGTTGGCCATGTTCCAATTCGCCTCGGCCTTGCAGGTCTCGAATACAAACTCCTTGAGCGCAGCCTTTGCAGCCTCCTCATCCGAAGTAAACTCGGGGAGTTTAACCTCGCAGAGAGCTTTGGCATGACCGGCTGCAATGACCGGAATGCCGGCATTATATATCGCGTGATTGACATCTATCTCCACACCGTCGATGACGTTGTTAGGACCGCCATTAATGACGATACCTTTCACGTTAGGCAGTGTTTTCAGCTCTTCAACGGTGATGTCGTGCGGGTAGATTTCGCTGTAGACTCCCAATGCACGAATTGCTCGAGCGACCACTGTGTTTTCGTGGCTACCCAAGTCCAAGATTACAATCATATCCTGTTTCATATACCTCTTAATATAAATAAAGTTGTCTCTTTCTCAAATTGTTCCTACATTTCCTATGCCGAGTAGTTCGGTGCTTCGTGCGTGATAGCGACATCATGAGGGTGACTCTCACTCATACCCGAGGCGGTTATGCGGATAAACTTCGCCTGCTGCAATGCTGCCAGGTCCTTAGCTCCGCAGTAGCCCATACCCGAACGGATACCTCCGACCAATTGGAATACAGTCTCACTCAGTGCTCCCTTGAATGGTACACGTGCCACGATTCCCTCCGGTACGAGTTTGTTGACATTGACCTCCTTACCTTGGAAGTAGCGGTCGGCCGAGCCCGCCTTCATAGCATCAATAGAGCCCATGCCACGATAGCTCTTGAATTTACGGCCATTGTAGATGATGGTCTCACCCGGGGCCTCTTCCGTGCCGGCAAACATCGATCCGCACATCACGCAGTCGCCACCGGCAGCTAAAGCCTTGACCAGGTCGCCCGAGTAGCGTAGACCGCCATCGGCAATGATAGGTACTCCACTGCCCTTGATAGCATTTGCCGCATCATAGATGGCTGTGAGTTGCGGAACTCCGACACCCGCAATGATTCGGGTTGTGCAGATCGAACCCGGACCGATACCAACCTTCACGCCATCAGCACCCGCCTCGACCAACATCTTGGCAGCCTCGGCTGTGGCGATATTACCCACGACAACATCCAAAGTGGGGTAGACCTCCTTGATTTTGCGCAGAGCATTGACGATATTTGCCGAATGTCCGTGAGCCGAATCGAGCACCACAGCATCAACATCCTCATCAACCAGAGCCTTCACGCGATCCATAAAGTCGGGCGTGATACCCACACCTGCAGCCACGCGCAGACGTCCTTTTGCATCCTTACATGCGTTCGGGTGATCATGAACTTTGGTGATGTCTTTATAGGTGATAAGTCCTACGAGATGACCCTCGTCATCAACTACAGGTAACTTTTCGATTTTGTTATTGAGCAACACCTCCGAGGCGTGCTCGAGAGCCTGATTGTGTGTTGTCACAAGTCGCTCCTTCGGGGTCATGACCTCCTCGATACGACGCGACATGTCGCGCTGGAAACGCAAGTCGCGGTTGGTAACAATGCCGATGAGCATGCGCTCGGCATCAACCACCGGAATACCGCCAATCTTGTTTTCGTGCATCATCGTCAACGCATCGCCTACGGTCTGCTCCTTGCAGATGGTGATCGGGTCATAAATCATACCATTCTCGGCACGCTTCACACGACGTACATGCGCTGCCTGCTCGGCAATAGACATGTTCTTGTGAATCACACCGATACCTCCTTCGCGAGCCAAAGCAATAGCCAATGACGCCTCGGTCACGGTATCCATCGCAGCGGACACAATGGGTATGTTCAAACTGATATTACGCGAAAAACGGCTTTTAAGACTAACCTCACGCGGCAACACTTCGGAATAAGCGGGTACGAGCAGGACATCGTCAAAAGTCAGACCCTCTTGCTGCACCCTTTCATTGATAAATGACATAGGGCTTATATTTTTGTTGCTCGCAAAATTACGCATAATTTTTGGTTTACATACTATCCGAAGTGATTTTTTTTAACATTTTTTCAAGATTTTTGTGAGGCTGTGGAGTTTGTTGGTTGAAAGCCTGAGTGGCTCATCAATTTTGAATTACATGCTTTCATATACAAACAAAACACCCCACTGAGCAAAATCAGCGGGGTGTTGCACGACTCTCGGCCAATCTCCAAAATCGAGAATCGTTTATTGGGATAAATTTTAGAACTTACCGCGACGGCAACGAACGTTGTATGCCTGATGGTTTACAGTATTGCTGGCACTACCAGTTGCGAGTCCGGGAACCGTGTAATCAGAACCAACCTCTCCAAATGCAACAGCTCCTCCATTTCCGATAGTAATAGCACTATCAGTACCGCCTTTGTAAGAATTTGTGTTATTTGTATTTACTACGTAAATATATCCGCAGTTTGCATATTTTCCTGAAACACCGTTTGTACAATTTGAGCGGTTACCAGCACAAGGCCAGTAGAGAGGAACGTTTTTGTTGTTGCTATCAACTGCTCCGTTGTAGTACATTCCGTAGAATTTGAAGCCCGAACTGTAGGTCGCGTTATCTTCTGCCGCGCGAGTGTATCCCAACTCTTTACTACGTGTAGTGAGATACCAATATATTATAGAATAGTTCTCCATGATATATCCCGGAGGACATGGGTCATGTGAGGTCTTACACTTCATCATATCATCGTGGCCGTTGGTGTTTCTACTATTCCAGAAACGGTAATTACCTTCTGATACAAGTGCACTATTTGTATTGGCACCTTGGTGGTTAATAACATTTGACAAAACCCACGCTTTATTATTTGTGTACTGGTAGTTGGGATATGTCATAGTATTGTGAATATACTGTCCATTGTTATGCTTGTCGAGATAAACAGTGCCGGCTGAAGACGATGTTGACCAATATTGCGCATATTGCGAGAATCCATACATCACATCACAACGAGTGTTAGCCAAAGTTGAAATAGACTCTCCACCAATAAAGTCAAGCGCCTTGTTTCTCGGGTAAGGAATGCGGTTTTGGTACTGGAAATAGACACCGCAAGCATCGGATGCATTCTGCAACGACAGTGTGTTGTTTGTCGAAACGCTGTTCGAGCCGATGGTGAGTTTCGAAGTCTCGTCTATGGTCGATGCAGGAGACCAAGTAGCACCTACAACGCGATCCATCAGGTAGTATGCAACACTTGAACTAGTGCCTGTACCCATAACTTTCAGGGTCTTGGGTGTGTCGGTAATCCAAAGATGCCACGACCAAACAATAGTTTTGCCTTCCATTGTGTTGTCGGTTAGAACAACTAAGGCGTTACCCTCCTCACCATTGGTCTTGAATGAGATTTCGTTTGCGCTCGGGTCATAGAAGAGGTCGTATATCATACCAGCCTTCTCTGCCCACTTAATCTCGGCAGTTACACCACCCTTCAACTCTGTGCCATCAGCCAAAATGCAAGGGAATTCGTACTCGCCTGCTGTGGGAGGAACAATGTAACAGCTTGCATAATCCTCGTTTGCCTTGCCGGTAGTGCCAGTCAATGAGGTGGGATTCGCGGGCTTGTGAGCAGCGAGATTAATCGGATTAGCCGATACGGGCTTAACTCTCGAACGGGTAAATGTGTGCTTGTTGTTGGCGTAGATGGTGTAGGAACCATTGTCGGTCACAACAACCAAGCCCATATTCTCATACTCGCCTGCGGGAACGGGGAAGTAGAGCGAAGGGTTTGTCGAGAGGTCGATACCTTCACCGCTGAAGTTTTGGCGCATCCACGAGAATGCTTCGTTATTAGTTGCCATCTTTACGCCACCGCCGTTGGTAATATCTTTGGTGATGTCGATAGATGCCTGATTTGAAATTGGGTGGAACTCGGATGTTGTACGGCAGGTTGTACGCAAAACTGCAGATTTGAGTTTGCCTGTACCTGTAATGGGGAACTTAGCGAATGCCATCAAGTTCTTGAACTCAACAAAATCGCCATCAACCGTACCCTTCATCGGGCAGATGTCAAAGATGGTTCCTGTCGAGCTTCCACTCAGGACGTGCGCAAGACGGAACGAAAGTGTGCTGCCATCCAACGATTTGCTTGTAAGGTTAAAGGGATAAATCATATACGCTGCATTCGAAGGAACGGTAATAGTGCCTTCGATATGATTAACGGTATATGCCTCGGGATCAAGAGTATAGGTACCGTTGTTAAGCAGAACTACAGCCACTTGGTCGTTCTCGTTCCACGAGAGTTTGCCAGTTGCCTCGTCGCGCTCAACACGTGAATCCTCGAAAACGAGGGTCTTGGTTACGAGTTCGCCACGAACAATTTCGTTCTTTACGATATCGGTGTCGATATCCTTTGTACAGCCAACAATCAACATTGATACGGCTGCAAATCCAAAAAGTAATGCCTTTTTCATAATCGTACTAATTTTGTTGATTGTTAATAATTAGAAACCATTGTCGGCATCATCTTCAGGGATGCTCTCCAATGAATTGTTTGAGGTGGCAAATCCTGCCTCTACTTTTACCTCCATCTCGTAAATCGAGGGCTCGATGTAGCCGAGTTTGGTGGTACGAAAAAGTTTTCTCTCCATAAAATTGGTTTTAATAAGGTTTGTAAATATTTTGGTATAAATCATCTGCTTACGGTTGCGATTTTTGTCGATAATCTATCGAATTTGCAAGTTGCAGACACGTGCATATAAACCCTTGTAAACCAATTTCTTATAGCCAAAAATCCCCCCCCCCGAAAAATTTCGAGGGAGGGATCTCCGTGTATTTGTGACAAAAATATTAATTCTCTGCCGAAAAAACAAATTTTTAGAGGGGTTTGTGGAAATTGATTAAGTTGTTCAGTTACATCAAATTCTGCATGATGACGGTAGAAATGAGAAGCCCCTCACCTGTACGAGTGAGGGGCTTCCTTGTGCAAGAGGGTGTCGAACTACTTGTTCGAAACCATTCTTCTCTCCTTGATGCGTGCCTTCTTACCGGTAAGATTGCGGAGGTAGTAAATACGAGCACGGCGAACAACACCATACTTGTTAACCTCGATCTTGTCGATGTGGGGCGAGTAGAGCGGGAAAATACGCTCAACACCTACGCCATTAGAGATCTTACGGATGGTGAACATCTTGGTCTTACCCGAACCCTTGATCTGGATAACTACGCCGCGGAAGCTCTGCAGACGCTC
>JAFQFG010000011.1 GCA_017398695.1 Alistipes sp. | reverse complement strand
GATATTGCGGATTGCCGATACAGCCTCCTGCATCAACTCGAAACGTGCCAAAACACCCTCGTCGAACGCCTCTGCGCGGGGCATCGAGCTGACCATAATCGACTCGCCATCCTTGCGCGGAGCCAAAGCCTGCCAAATCTCCTCGGTAACGAAGGGCATGAAGGGGTGCAATACGAGCATCAACTGCTCGAAGAATGAGCGAGTAGCCTCGATTGTAGCCTTGTCGATGGGTGCTCCGTATGCGGGCTTCACAATCTCGAGATAGCGACCACTGAAGTCGTCCCAGAAGAGCTTGTAAGCCACCATCAGCGACTCTGAAAGGCGATACGACTCGAAGTTCGACTCGATTTCGGCAAGAGCCTGATTGAGTTTGTGGCGGAACCACTCGACAGCCAAGCGGTTGTTCTCGCTCTGGGCAAGCGATTCATCCACGCTCCAGCCATTGATAAGACGGTAGGCGTTCCAAATCTTGTTGCCAAAGTTGCGACCATTCTCGCAGAGCGACTCATCGAACATGATGTCGTTACCTGCGCTGGTGCAGAGCATCATAGCCATACGGATACCGTCAGCACCGTACTTTGCAATCAGATCGAGCGGATCGGGTGAGTTGCCGAGTTGCTTCGACATCTTGCGACCAATCTTGTCGCGTACGATACCTGTGAAGTAGACATTGCCAAAGGGCTTCTCGCCACGATACTCATAGCCCGCCATAATCATACGAGCCACCCAGAAGAAGATGATATCGGGACCCGTAACCAGATCGTTGGTGGGGTAGTAGTACGAAATCTCCTTGTTGTCGGGGTTGCGTATGCCGTCGAATACCGATATGGGCCACAGCCACGACGAGAACCATGTGTCGAGCACATCCTCGTCCTGACGCAGGTCGGCAGCCGTGAGCGACGGATCCTTCTGCTGTGCCAATGCAAGAGCCTTCTCTGCGGTTTCGGCAACGACATAGCCTCCCTTCGGCAGGTAGTATGCCGGAATGCGCTGACCCCACCACAGCTGGCGCGAAATACACCAATCCTTGATGTTCTCCATCCAGTGGCGGTAGGTGTTCTTATACTTTTCGGGTACGAACTTGATGGCATCTTCCAATACGGCGCGAGTTGCCGGCTCGGCAATCTCCTTCATCGAGAGGAACCACTGCATCGAGAGTTTCGGCTCGATGGCAACGCCCGTGCGCTCCGAGTAACCTACGTTGTTGGTGTAGGCCTCGGTCTTTTCGAGCAGGTCTGCAGCTGCGAGGTCGCCCTCAATCACGCGACGGCACTCGAAACGCTCCATGCCGACATAAAGACCCACCTTGTCGTTGATTGTGCCATCATCGTTGAAGATGTCGATGGTCTCAAGACCATACTTTTCACCAAGCATATAGTCGTTTACATCGTGTGCCGGAGTGACCTTCAATGCTCCCGTACCGAATTCGATATCGACATACTCGTCACGAATCACCGGAATCGAGCGACCAACCAGAGGCACAATCACACGTGCATCTTCGGGCAACCACTTGTAACGCTCGTCGTTGGGGTTTACGCAGAGAGCGGTATCGCCCAAAATGGTTTCGGGACGTGTCGTAGCAACGATAAGTGCCTTGTCCGAACCCTCGACCTTGTAGCGCAGATAGTAGAGCTTGCCCTGCGACTCTTTGTAGATGACCTCCTCATCCGAGAGGGCTGTCTTTGCCGAGGGGTCCCAGTTGACCATGCGGACACCGCGGTAAATCTTTCCCTTCTCATAGAGGTCGCAGAAGACCTTGATGACACCTTCGGTGCGAGCCTCGTCCATCGTAAAGCATGTGCGCTCCCAGTCGCACGAAGCGCCGAGTGTGCGCAATTGGCGAAGGATGATACCTCCGTGCTTCTCCTTCCACTCCCAGGCGTGCTTGAGAAACTCCTCGCGTGTGAGCGACGACTTCTCGATGCCCTCGGCTTTGAGCTTGGCTACGACCTTTGCCTCGGTAGCAATCGAAGCGTGGTCGGTTCCCGGCACCCAGCAGGCATTCTTGCCCATCATGCGGGCACGACGCACCAATACGTCCTGCAATGTGTTGTTGAGGATGTGACCCATGTGGAGCATACCCGTCACGTTGGGGGGCGGGATTACGATTGTGTAGGGCTCGCGCTCGTCGGGCTCAGAGTGGAAAAGTCTGTTTTTCTCCCAATAGTCGTACCACTTCGCTTCGATATCCTGCGGAGTGTATTTGTCGGCAATCTGCATAAGTTTTATATTTGTTTGTTTATAATTTCTCTATTTGCGGGCAAAAATACAAAAATAATTGTGAATTGTGAATTATGAATTGTGAATTAATCCCCCCTTCGGGGTCTTTTCCTCCTCGCGGCTCGGCATAGTGCAAACAAGTTTGCCCTCTGCTCTCGCTCCGCAGCGTCGGTTATGAATTCTTTGGCTATGCCAAGTGTATTCCCGCCTTTTCGCACTCTTCACGCATCTGTTCGCTCCATATCGAACTCTGAATCTCGCCTATGTGAGCTTTGCGCAGCAAGAACATACAGAGTCGCGATTGGCCGATACCGCCACCCACGGTGAGTGGAAGTTCGCCATTGAGCAACATCTTGTGGAACATCAACTCGGCCTTGTGCTCCTCGCCTCGCAGTGCGAGCTGTCGGCTCAATGCTTCGGCATCGACTCGGATGCCCATGCTCGAGACCTCAAAGGCCGACTCAAGCACAGGGTTCCAGAGCAGAATGTCACCATTCAGACCGAAGTATCCATCCTCGTTCGGAGTGCTCCAATCATCGTAGTCGGCAGCACGTCCGTCGTGCGACTTTCCGTTGGAGAGCAGACCTCCGATGCCGATGATGAAAACCGCCTTGTAGCGGCGTGTAATCTCGTTCTCTCGCTCTTTGGGTGAGAGAACGGGGTAGAGTTGCAGAAGCTCTTCGGCGTGGATAAAGTGTATCTGTTCGGGCAGTTGGGGTTGCAGCTGCGGAAACTCGACATAGAGCTTATTTTCGGTCACTTTTATCGACTCATAGATGCGACGCACGGTCTGCTTCAGGAATGCTACGGTGCGCTGCTCGGGCGAAATTACCTGCTCCCAATCCCATTGGTCGACATATATCGAGTGGATGTTGTCGGCATCCTCCTCGGGGCGCAGTGCATTCATGTCGGTGTAGATGCCGCGACCAGCCACCGTTCCCATCTGTGCGAGCTTTAGTCGCTTCCATTTCGCCAGCGAGTGTACCACCTCGGCGGTGGCACCACCTACGCTCTTTACGGGGAAGGTTACAGCCTGTTCGGTGCCGTTGAGATCATCGTTCAAACCGGTGTTCTTCATCACGGCAATCGGGGCGGTGACGCGCAACAGGGCAAGTTGAGCCGAGAGATTGTTCTGGAACATATCTTTGACCTGCTTGATGGCACGCTCGGTGCTCTCGACGTCGGGCAGCGGATTTTCGTATCTTGACGGGATATAAAGCGACATACTCAGTTAAGTTTTGCTTATTATGTACTATATTGAGTGCAAATGTAGCAATTTTATGATAAAAGAGCTTCGAAAAGGGTCTTAATATCTCTTGAAATGAGTTTTTACGCTTATTTTTGTGGTAGATGTAATAGAGTTCCGCCAAAAAACGTTATCTTTGCAAGATAAAGCATGAATGTAACTATTGAGATATATGGCAAAGAAAAACGATATTGAATTGATTGATGACTTGAATGCCCTGCCCGATCTTATGGACGGACGCCATCAGGTCATACCTATAGTGACGGGTGAGACGGATGAGCCTATGGAGGATGTGAAGGTGCCCGAGACTCTCCCGATACTCACGTTGCGCAGTTCGGTGCTCTTCCCCGGTGCTATTACCCCGATTACGGTGGGTCGTGAGAAGAGTATCGCTTTGGTGCGTAGTGTCAATGCCGATGGCGGAATGCTCGGAGCAGTGCTTCAGCGCAATGGCGAGATCGAGACTCCGATGCCGGACGATATGTACAAGATTGGTACAGCAGCGCAGATTATCAAGATTTTGGAGATGCCGAATGGTAATCTGACGGTAATTCTGCGCGGATTGAGCAAGATCGAGGTGGGAGAGTATCTCTCGACCGAGCCCTTCTTTGTGGCGCGAGTAACTTCGCTCTACGATAGCGAGCCGGGCGAGAATAATGTAGAGTTTGATGCTCTGGTCGAGTCGATTCGTGACGTGGCGTTGCAGATTGTGAATATCTCGCCCACGATGCCTAAGGAGGCGGCATTCGCAATTAAAAATATCGACTCGAAGCGCGGTATAATCAACTTTATCTGCTCCAATATGGAGCTTTCGGACGAAGATCGTCAATCGTTGCTCGAGGCTCCGGGTCTGTTGGCTCGTGCTCGTAAGGCACTCGAGATTCTTGTGCGTGAGCAGCAACTTGCCGAGTTGAAGAACTCTCTGCAGGAGAAGGTTAAGCAGGAGATTGACCGCCAACAGCGCGACTACTATCTTCAGCAGCAGATGCGCACTATTCAGGAGGAGTTAGGCAATACCGAGGATGCGGATATTGCCGAGATGCGTGAGGCTGCCCGTAAAAAGAATTGGCCGAAAGAGGTCTTTGACCACTTCACCAAGGAGCTCATTAAGATCGAGCGTCTGAATCCTGCTGTGGCGGAGTATTCGGTGCAGATGAACTACCTGCAACTGCTGCTCGAACTGCCGTGGAATGATGTCACGACCGATAACCTCGATCTGGAGTGTGCCCGCAAGCAACTCGATGATGACCACTTCGGTCTGGAGGAGGTCAAGGAGCGTATTCTGGAGCATCTGGCGGTGCTCAAGCTCAAGGGCGATCTGAAATCTCCGATTTTATGTCTTTATGGCCCTCCGGGAGTGGGTAAAACCTCGCTCGGAAAGTCGGTGGCTGCCGCTTTGGGTCGTAAATTCGGACGTATTTCGCTCGGTGGTCTGCACGATGAAGCGGAGATTCGCGGTCATCGTCGTACCTATATCGGAGCAATGCCGGGTCGTGTTATCGATACTATCAAGCGTTGCGGCTCGTCGAATCCGGTAATTATCCTCGATGAGGTGGATAAGATTACCGTAAGCAATCATGGCGATCCCTCGAGTGCATTGTTGGAGGTGCTCGATCCCGAGCAAAATACCACCTTCCACGACAACTATATCGACTTGGAGTATGACCTTTCGAAGGTTCTCTTCATCGCTACGGCCAACAATGTGGGCAATATCAACCCTGCATTGCGCGACCGAATGGAGATGATAAACATCTCGGGATATATCCTCGAGGATAAGATACGTATCGCCATCGACCACTTGTTGCCCAAGCAGTGCGAAGCTCATGGCCTGGAGCGTGCAGAGCTGATTCTGACACCGGCCATTGTCGAACAGATTATCTCGAACTACACGCGCGAGTCGGGTGTGCGCTCGCTCGATAAGCATATCGCCAAGATTGCTCGCGCGAGAGCGAAGAATATCGCTTTTGACGAGGAGTATGCACCTGAGCTGACGGCTGCCGATGTAGAGAAGATCCTCGGCAAGCCCAAGTTCCGTAACGATGAGTACGATATCAAGGATATGGTCGGTGTGGTCACCGGTCTGGCATGGACCGAGGTGGGAGGCGACATCCTCTACATCGAGTCGTTGCTGACCCCGGGTAAGGGTAAAATATCGCTTACGGGAAATCTGGGCGATGTGATGAAAGAGTCGGCAACGATTGCTCACGAGTGGGTTATGGCACACCATGCCGAACTCGGTATCGACCCTGCCGTGTTCGAGAAGAACGATATCAATATCCACGTTCCGGAGGGTGCGATTCCGAAGGATGGTCCCTCGGCCGGAATCACTATGATAACCTCGATAACCTCGACCTACACGGGCCGTAAGATTAAGGAGCGTATCGCCATGACGGGTGAGACGACCCTGCGCGGACGAGTGTTGCCCGTAGGTGGAGTGAAGGAGAAAATATTGGCGGCAAAGCGTGCCGGCATCGACACCATTATCCTTTCGGAGGATAACCGCAAGGATATCGAGGAGGTTAAGGAGGAGTATCGTGCAGGTATGACCTTCCACTATGTGCGCACAAACGAGGAGGTGCTGAAACTTGCACTGGCCTAATTATATAATTGACAATTGATAATTGATAATTGACAGTTGATAATTGACAGTTGACAATTGATAATTATAGTCGAAGATTATGAAATTTATAGCAATTATTCCTGCGCGTTACGCTTCGACCCGCTTCCCGGGCAAGCCGCTGGCCATGCTTGGTGGTAAACCGGTAATTCAGCGTGTGTATGAGCAAGTGGCAGGTGTTTTGGATGACGCTGTGGTTGCTACGGATGATGAACGTATATTCGCTGCGGTTGAGGCTTTCGGAGGCAAGGTTGTAATGACCTCGCCCGACCATCGTAGCGGTACAGATCGTTGCTATGAGGCCTTCTGCAAAGTGGGAGGTGACTATGATGTAGTGGTTAATGTGCAGGGCGATGAGCCCTTCATCCATCCCTCGCAGCTCGAAGCTATCAAACGATGCTTCGATAATCCGGCAACCGATATCGCTACGCTGGTAAAACCCTTTACCGAGGCAGATGGTCTGGCGGCTCTCGAAAATCCGAACTCTCCGAAGGTGGTGCTCGATGCTGCATCACAAGCGGTCTACTTTTCGCGTTCGGTGATTCCCTACTTGCGTGGTGTGGAGCCAGAGGAGTGGCTTAAGTGCCATACATTCTATAAACATATAGGTATGTACGCCTTCCGCGCGAGCGCGTTACGCGAGGTGACTTCATTGCCACAATCTTCGCTTGAGAAGGCGGAGTCGCTTGAGCAGCTGCGCTGGTTAGAGAATGGATATAAGATTGGAGTCGGCATCTCGGATGTAGAGACAATAGGTATTGATACACCCGAAGATTTGGAAAAGGCTGAGAAATTTCTTGAAACACTGAAATACTGATACTAAAACTAAAACTTATAATTACAACTATGAAGAAAACTTTTTTAGCAATTGTGTTGTGTGCGTTTGCGACTCTCACAGCATCAGCAGAGTGGAAGATCGCAGGTGACAAGATTCGTACCGAGTGGGCAGAGCAGGTAAATCCCGAAAATGTACTGCCGGAGTATCCCCGTCCGCAACTCGTGCGTGGCGAGTGGCAAAATCTTAACGGTTTGTGGAACTATGCCATTACCGATTTGAAGTCGGCAGAGCCTACCGCTTTTGATGGCGAGATTTTGGTGCCGTTTGCCATCGAGTCGGCATTGTCGGGCGTGGGTAAGTGGATTACCGAGAATCAGTTGCTTTGGTATGAGCGCGAATTTACCGTGCCGTCGAAGTGGTTGTCGCAGAGAGTGATGCTCAACTTCGGTGCTGTGGATTGGAAGGCCGATATCTTCGTCAATGATGTTTTGGTAGGTAGCCATACGGGTGGTTATACCCCCTTCAGTATGGATATTACTTCGGCACTGAACAAAAAGGGCGTACAGAAGTTGGTTGTCCGCGTGTGGGATCCGACCGAGAAGGGCGAGCAGCCTGTGGGTAAGCAGCTCTCTACTCTCGGAAATATATGGTACACTCCGGTCTCGGGTATCTGGCAGACCGTATGGTTGGAGCCGGTGTCGGCAGCCAACCATATCGAGGCAATCTACCCTGATAGTGATATCTACACCTCGGAGATTATTGTTAAGACCGAGTGCGCTGAAAATGATGGTATTGTCGAGGTTGAGGTCTATGATGGTGAGGTGAAAGTTGGCGAGGGCTCTGCTCCTTGTGGAGTGCCGGCTAAGGTCTATGTTCAGGATGCAAAGTTGTGGGATACGACCAATCCATTCCTCTACGATCTGAAGATTACGTTGAAGAAGGATGGTAAGGTTATCGATAGTGTAAACTCTTATACAGCAATGCGTAAGATTGGCAAGGTGCGCGATGAGTATGGCCACCTGAGAGCAACGCTCAACGACAAACCGATATTTATGTATGGTCCCCTCGATCAGGGTTGGTGGCCCGATGGCCTCTATACGGCTCCGACCGACGAGGCTTTGGCTTGGGATATCAAGTTTACCAAGGAACTCGGTTTTAATACTATTCGTAAGCACATTAAGGTTGAGCCTGCACGTTGGTTCTACCACTGCGATAAGATGGGTATGCTCGTATGGCAGGATATGCCTTCGGGTGAGATGAAACGTCCCTACTCGTGGTCGCGCCATCAGATTAACGGAGGCTCGGATACCGAACTTGCCGAGGAGTTCAAACTGAACTACTACAAGGAGTGGGGTGAGATTATCGACTATACCCGTTTCTTCCAGTCGGTTGTTGTTTGGGTGCCGTTCAATGAGGCATGGTCGCAGTTCGATACCGAGAAGGTTGTTGAATGGACCTATGGTCAGGATCGCTCTCGATTGATTAACCCCGCCAGCGGTGGAAACTTGCGCGAGTGTGGCGACATTATGGATTGGCACAACTATCCGAAGCCATGCATGGGAGTTCACCATGCCGACTATATCCTGATGCTTGGCGAGTATGGCGGTATCGGTCTGCCGGTTGAGGGACATCTTTGGAATGCCAATATGAAGAATTGGGGCTATGGTGGTAACAAGCAGGATATTGAGGAGGTTACCAATACCTACGTCGACTACGCAAAGATGATTCTGCCCTTCGTGCAGCAGGGTATGTCGGGTGCGATTTACACGCAGACGACCGATGTCGAGGGTGAGGTCAATGGCTTTGTGACTTACGACCGAAAGGTTGTGAAGATGGACGTTGCGCGAGTTCGCCAGATCAATCAGCAGATTATTGGAACTTTGAAATAACAGATATGAAACCAATCTTTATAGCAGGCCCCTGCGTTATAGAGTCTGCGGAGTTGCTTGACTGTGTGGCTGAGCGTGTGGCCGATATCAATCGTCGATTGGGAGTCGATATAATCTTCAAGGCGTCGTTTGATAAGGCCAATCGCACCTCGCTCTCGTCGTATCGAGGTGTAGGTCTTGATAAAGGCTTGCAGATGCTCTCGGATGTGCGAGAGAAGTGGGGTGTGCGTCTGCTGACCGATATCCACGAGTCGTGGCAGGCCGCGCCTGTGGGAGAGGTTGTGGATGTCTTACAGATCCCTGCATTCCTCTGTCGCCAAACAGACCTGTTGGTGGCTGCGGCAAAAACGGGTAAGACGGTTAATATCAAGAAGGCGCAGTTCCTTTCGGGCGCAGATATGGCTTATCCCTATCAGAAGGCTGTCGAGTCGGGTGCCGGTGAGGTGTGGCTTACCGAGCGCGGAAACTCGTTTGGATATAACAATCTGGTAGTCGATTTCCGCAATATCCCCGATATGTTGAAGATTGCTTCGCGCGTGATTATGGATTGTACCCACTCGGTGCAGCGCCCCGGGGCTGCCGGTGGTAAGACAGGAGGTAATCGCGAATTTGTGCCGGCTATGGCCTTGGCAGCAAAGGCTTTTGGTGCTACGGGTTACTTCTTTGAGGTGCATCCCGACCCTGACAACGCATTGAGCGATGGCCCGAATATGCTGGTGTTGGACGAACTTGAAGAATTGATTACAAAACTTATTTAGAGTTATGGCAGTAAATCATGATATTGTGCTGGATGTCGCCCGCAAGGCTATTCATACCGAGGCATTGGCACTCAAACATCTCGAAGCATCGCTTGGCGAAGCGTTTGTTCGCGCGGTAGATATTATTCTCGCGAGCAAGGGTAAGGTTGTGGTTACGGGTATGGGTAAATCGGGCCATGTAGGCTGTAAGATTGCTGCTACGTTGGCAAGTACCGGTACCCCGAGCTTCTTCCTCCATCCGGCAGAGGCTTTTCATGGTGATCTCGGCATGATTTCGAAAGATGACGTAATCTTGGCGCTATCGTATTCGGGTGAGACCGACGAGATTCTCAAGTTGGTACCCTTTGTCCACGATAACGGTAATAGATTGATTGCCATGACGGGTAATGCGGAGTCGTCACTCTCGAAGAATGCCGATGTGCATCTCGATGTGGCGGTGAAGCAGGAGGCATGCATTCTGCAGTTGGCTCCGACCTCTTCGACCACGGCTCAGATTGCACTGGGCGATGCGCTGGCTATTGCATTGATGAAGATGCGCGACTTTACAAGTGTTGATTTTGCGCGTCTGCATCCGGGAGGCAGCTTGGGGCGTCGTCTGCTGATGAAGGTGGGCAATGTGATGCGCCGCGAGGAGTTGCCCGTGGTTGCTCCGGACTGTTCGGCTCAAGATATGATCCATGCAGTGAGTCGCGGAGGCTTAGGACTTATCGTTATATGCGATGAGGGTAAGATTCTCGGCATTGTGACCGATGGAGATATACGTCGAGCTATGGAGAGCCGTCAGGCGGAATTCTTTAATATCAAGGCTATGGATATCGCAACCAAGCGACCCAAGAGTATATCGCCCGATGAGAAACTTATCGCAGCCGAGAAGTTGATGACACGTCACAAGGTCAACTCGCTGTTGGTCGTTGATGACGCTGAGCAGCTGGTTGGCATCATCCAAATTTACGATATCAAACTATAAAAAAATAGCCTGCGATTTCGCAGGCTATTTTAGCCATTAGCCATTAGCCATTGGCCGGTGGCTGGGAGATGGGTTTGTTATAATCCCGATATGTAGGCATCGGTTTTCTGCAATCGATCTTGGTATGCCGAGCGCATGGCTGCTATGGCATCATCAAATGACATATTGTAATCCTTGTTGATATCCTTGTCGATTGGCCACATTTCGATATTTACCTCATTCGACTTGCGGATTAGTTCGGCTTGGCGGAGGATGTAGCCATCAATCGACTCGAAGAGGGCTTTGTGCTCTCTCCATCGCGACTTAACCGCTGCCTTGAATTCGGGATATTGTAATAGTTCGCCATACCACAAATGCTCTCCATTGGCAGGTACAATATCCAGATTTCGGAATGTTGCGTAGTCGAAATCCCAAGCAGGCCCTGCATATAATTTCCCATCACGTTTCTTGTACATATAGGCGCTCTTGGGATGCTTGATTTCGCGATTGACTGCAAGTTCGTAGATAAACCAAAAATCTATAAACGAAGTGATATCAATCTTTTCGCATATTTGATTCCACGGGGCCTTATCTTTCAATAGCATCTCAACCTCGTTGACGTAATCTTGAATGTATAGATATCCGGGGTGAGTCCACGATGTGATTACCTCCTCGTCTGGCTCTTTGATGGTCACAGGAAACTTCTTGTAGTCAGTGTAGAAGTAGTTAATCTCATCTTTTGGACCATATGTGTCGAACTCCAGGAGATATCCTCCCGAAATTATACTGCTATTCGTAAAGTCGGAATCCTCCTTGAGTTCATCCACATTAACTCTGTTTTTATCTATCTTAATCTGTTCGCAGAGATAGTAGTTTCCCTGGTGCTTGCCATTGAGGAATACCTCTACAAACTCCCCACGCGGAGCCCACGCCATCGTTTGCCTTGCCATTTCGAGCGCAACATCGTTGCGGAGCAGTGTTCTGTCCAACCAATTGGCAAGCAGTACCCATCTCTTGTGTTTGGGCATACCCAACACCTCGGCCTTCGAATCCAACTTTATGGCGTATGGTTTCTTGGGGTATTTCCAAGTGCTATTACCGCGACCTCGAATGCTGGTCGGGACATTCAAATCCTCGTTGCCCTCGGTGTCTATAATTCTTATATTACACCCTTTGAGCCACTCCTCTTTGCTGGTAATCTCGACCTTGCCGGGGGTGGTGATGTAGACGCGTGCAAGTTCCGAAGGGTAGTCAAGGATTATCTTGAAGATAAATACCTCGCCACTTGTCAATGTAATCTTTGCTACGCCCCACTCTATGTCCTTGACTATAGAGTTTACCACCTTCTCGTAATCGGCACCGACCTTAATCTCGATTGTAGTATTGTCGGTGAATGTTATCACCCAGCCCTCGCTCTGGGTCTTTATGCTGCTGATTATCTTGCCCGCCTGGTGAGCCTCTTTGATGAGTTCGGTTACGCTTTTACTCTTCTCCTCCTCCGAGTGCTCCTTTGTGCAACCATTGCCAATAGTAATAGTGCAAAGAACAAATAGCATCAAATACGCTATGCGTTTGAAAATTGTTGTTACCATAATTCTAAAGTGCGGTTTTATTTAAGATGTGTGTGGTATTCAAAGGTTAAATTCAAATTCCGCAGTTTTTTACCTACTGCGAAATCTTGACTAACTGCTGGCGGTAGGCGTTCAGAATGCGCGATTTTGAGATAAAGCCAAGGTAGCGATTCTCCTTATCCACCACGGGCAGCATCCACGTGTTGCACTCGTCGAATTTTGGCAAGATGCTCTGCACCTGCTCCTTCTCCAAGATGCGGTCTGCCGGTTCAATCATATATGCCGTGATGGGTTCGCCCCATTTCTCGCGCTTGAACATATCCTCGCGAAGGTCGTCGAGCTGAACTACACCGAGCAGATGCCCGAAGTTGTCGATTACGGGGAAGATATTACGATGTGCGGTAGCGATAATATGGACAATGTCGCCCAATGTGAAGTTCTCCTTGATGCGCACGAAGTCGGTCTCCATCAAATCCTCCAACTTGAGGAATACAAAGACCGATTGGTCCTTATTGTGGGTCAAGAGCAATCCCTGACTGCGCAGACGTTTGGTGTATATCGAGTCCGGTTCGAAGTAGTAATCCACAGCAAAGGCTATGCAGGATGATATCATCAGCGGGATGAAGAGCTCATATCCGTTAGACAGCTCGGCTATAAGGAATATCGAGGTGAGAGGAGCTTTCATCACTCCTGCCATCACTCCTGCCATACCGACCAATGTGAACGATGTTATCGAAACATTCATCCCGCAGACTACATTGCAAAATAGAGCGAGCGATGCTCCGGCAAAGGCTCCCACGAAGAGCGAAGGCGCGAATGTACCGCCAACACCTCCCGAGGCGTTGGTCGTGGCCATAGCTATAACCTTGAAGAACATCACCGCCACAACATATATCAGTACAACCCAGCCAATGTGGCTATAGTCGTAAAATAGTGAATTTTCGAATATTGCAGAGGTCTTTCCGTGCATCAGTGCTACGAATGACTCATAACCCTCGCCATAGAGTGGCGGGAAGAGGAATATGAGTATGCCCAGCACCGAGCCTCCTGCAATCCACTTTTTGTAGGGGCGGTCGAGCCTTCCTATGAGCTTTCCGACATAGGCATTGGTCTGCGTAAAGTAGTAAGCCATAAGTCCACAGATTACACCGAGCAGTATAAAGAGCGGAATCTGCGACAACTCAAACGAATCTGTCGGTGATAACGACACTGCAATGATCGGGTCAAAGCCGCGTAGCATCAAGGCTATGGTTGTTGCTGTGATTGATGAGATGAGTAGTGGAATGACCGAGCCGGCTGTGATGTCGAGCATCAAAATCTCCAACACAAAAACTACGCCCGTGATCGGAGCCTTGAAGATTGCGGCTACGGCTGCACCCGCGCCACAGCATAGCATCAGCGTGATATTCTTGTAGTTGAGTCGGGCGAGCTTTCCGATGTTGGAGCCAATGGCAGCACCCGTTAAGACTATTGGGGCCTCGGGACCGACCGAACCTCCAAATCCGATGGTTGTGGCACCTCCGACTATTGAGGTCCAGCAGTTGTGACCCGCTATGCGCGAACCGCGACTCGACATGGCATAGAGTACGCGCGTAACACCCTCCGAGATGTTATCCTTGACGATGTACTTAACGAACAGCGTTGCCAGAATTATACCGATAGCGGGGTAGAAGAGGTAGAGGATGTGGTAGGTGTCGGGGTCGAACCAATTGACCAAACAACTCTTGATTAGGTGGAGCAGTACCTCAAATATACAGGTGCCAAGACCCGCTGCTGCACCTACAACCACACCGAGTATGGCGAGCATCTGACGCTCGCTAAAACGTTTAGTTACGCGCAGAAACCAGCGGTAGATCTTATCCCGCTTGGCCGCCTTGATATAATTTGACCTTTCAATCATATCTTTCTGTGAAAGATATTTTTAATTGGATGAATTTCGGAATCTCTCTGCCTGTTCGTTGATGAGTTCTTTGTCTGCAAAGTAGTTGATGCGCATAGAGTTACGAACATCGTTCAAGGTTTCGGCTGCGGTTGCTCGCGCAATGGCAGAGCCTCTTTCCAGAACGCTGTACACCTCCTCGATACGCTGCTCGAAATAGTGGCGACGCTCGCGAATCGGGTCGAGTATCTCGTTCAATACGGCAATGAGGAATCGCTTAACCTTCACATCGCCCAATCCGCCACGACGGTAGTGCGCCTTCAACTCGTCGAGCGAGGCGTAGTCGGGCAGATACTTCTCGAAGTGCTCGGGGGTGCTGAACGCATCGAGGTAGGTGAACATGGTGTTGCCCTCGACCTGTCCGGGATCCTCCACGCGCAGGTGGTTGGGGTCGGTGTACATGGTCATAACCTTCTTGCGGACATCCTCAGCCGAGTCCGAGAGGTAGATGCAGTTGCCGAGCGACTTGCTCATCTTTGCCTTGCCGTCAGTTCCGGGCAGGCGCAGACATGCTGCATTGTCGGGGAGCAGAATCTCGGGCTCGACCAACGTCTCGCCATACACCGAGTTGAACTTATGCACAATCTCGCGTGTCTGCTCGATCATCGGTTCTTGATCGGCACCTACGGGTACGGTCGTAGCCTTGAAGGCTGTTATATCCGCTGCCTGCGATATGGGGTAGGTGAAGAAACCCACGGGAATGCCCTGTCGCTGGGTGGTGTCACCCTCATTGGTATTCTCCGAGAAGCCACGCAGCTGAATCTCGGTCTTGACGGTCGGGTTGCGCTGCAGACGCTGCACCGTCACGAGGTTCATATAGTAGAATGCCAACTCGCACAATTCGGGGACTTGCGACTGGATGAAGAGGGTCGACTTTTCGGGGTCAAGACCACACGAAAGGTAGTCGAGAGCCACCTCGATAATATTCTGACGTACTTTGTCCGGATTGTCGGCATTGTCGGTCAGAGCCTGAGCATCGGCAATCATGATGAAGATACGCTCGAACTCTCCCGAATTTTGGAGTTCGACACGGCGGCGCAACGAGCCAACAAAGTGTCCCAAGTGGAGTTTTCCGGTCGGGCGGTCACCCGTAAGTATGATTTTTCCCATAGTATAGTTTGTGTTTTTTGTCTGCTTTTACGTATGTGCATGCGCACAATTGCACAAAGATATGAAAAATTCGCAATTTGCAATCTACAATTCGCAATAATTTCTTTGCAAGATTCTATTCGCACGAAAAATATGGCTGAATAAAGAGTCTGTTTTATCGTTGTGTTCGCCCTCAAATGTTGTGGCGCTTATGCTTGATTTGCTTTGCTTGTGCCCGATGCATAAGCCCTTCGGTGTGTGTTGCTTGTTGCGATATTCGACCCCTTGCCGTGTGCCTCGATCCGGACATGGTCGGTACCTTTGTGGTGTTGGCTGTTTTTTTTCGAGGTAGTTGCCGATTTTCTTGTCCTTTTTGAGGAAAGTCCATATATTTGTGATGAAAAATCAGATTGTGTTAATTGTCTATGAAACGACTTATACTTATCTTATTGTGTGCAGCTGTGTCGCTGGGAGTATCGGCGCAGAACGCCAAGCAGCTTATCGATATCGACCCCTCGAGCTTCCGACCGGTGCAGACCGGAGCATTGTCGGGCGTGGCTATCGACAAGATCGCTCCCGACCGCTCGAAGCGCTCCTGCGCACGCATCAAGATACATGT
>JAFQFG010000010.1 GCA_017398695.1 Alistipes sp. | reverse complement strand
ATATCGATCTTGCAAGTTTTCAGCCCGTGCAGACTGGTGCGCTGTCGGGTGTGAATATTGACCCGATTGCCATGGATCGCTCACAGCGAGCGTGTGCCCGTATCAAACTGCATATCAATCGAATGTCGCGCGAGGATATTGACCAATTGGTGGTCTATCCCATCGGTGGAAATATCGAACTGACCAAGAAGGTGACCTTCTACGAGGGTAATGGTCTTATTCTCGAGATGACCGCCAAACCTCAGACTCGATTCTACATCCACCACGACAAATATGGCGACTCGAACGAGGTTGTGCTCAATCTAGAGGGTAATAAGGAGTACTATTTGGAGGCGCATCTCGATCTGCTACTACCTATTACGGTGGCAACAAATGTTGTGGGTGCAGAGGTCTTTATCGATAGAGAGTTTGCGGGCTTAACCGATGAGAATGGCTTGCGAACTATTGCCGAGGTTGCACCAGGTGAACATTCTCTACTCGTTGTGTATGAGAACTTTGCAGCACGTCAGAATGTCGAAGTTAATAGTGCAAAAATCTCTTTTCGCCTGACAATCAATAACTCTCCAGCCGTAGTTACTGATACTTCCGCTATGACCCTTTCGCCACAACAACTTATTGTCCCCGAAGTTAAAACCTATAAGGTTGGTGATTACTATAATGATGGCAAAAAGGAGGGTGTAGTATTCCAAGTTTGGGATGAAGGTAAGCACGGCAAGATTGTAAGTCTAACGCAGTCGGAAACACTTATTGAGTGGGCATTGAGCAAATCTGAGCAAAAAATATTAATTGGAGCAGATGATAAATATAATGGCGCTAAAAATATGGCAATAGTAAAACAGAGACCCGATTGGGACTCGAAATATCCAGCCTTTAAGTGGTGCTCTGATTTGGGTGAAGGTTGGTATTTACCTGCCATTGAGGAGTTGAAGATATTTACGCTTAATGAGCAAATAAGGAATGCAATTAATCATACATTGTCTCGTTATTCTGGTGCTGAAATAAGATCGTATTATTGGTCTTCTACTGAATATGCTGATAAAGTGTTTGGCTATACTTTAGCATACAACGTCAACCTTAATGACGGCAAAGCGTTTCGATCAGAAAAGTATTTTAATGAACTAATTCGTGCAGTGGCGGCATTTTAATAAAGGCTTTTGATTTTATTATTTAGCGCAGATTTTGGTCTGCGCTTTTTTTGTCTCGTTCTTCTTTGCAGACTAAGGTAATGATGCCAAAAGCGGCGCTTGGTTCTTGCGAACCCATCCCGCTTCGGGTAAGGCAGCAGCGGCAGGCGACAGAGAGGGCTTTGTGAAGCTCATTTTCGATAAGGATGACCGCCTGCTGGGTGCGCATCTGGTCGGTGCAAATGTTACGGAGATGCTTGGTGAGCCTACGCTGGCCAAGGCTCTTGGCGCAACCGCAAAACAGATTGCTCGCACTATCCACTCCCACCCGACACTCCATGAGGGAATTATGGAGGCTGCCGAGGAGGTGGTGAGGAAAAAATCCTGATAGATAGCTGAAAAAGAAGAGAGTGCCAAATTTCCATTTGGCACTCTCTTCTTTTGGTTTTTAGTCTTATTACCTGCTGAAATTTACTCCTCGGTCGGCTCTTCGGGAAGTTTGAACTCTGTAAAGCCGGCTGCCAGCAGTGCGTTGTACCATGCAAATACCTTCTTGATGTCCGAAACGTGTACACGCTCGCGATCGTAGTCGGGCAAGACCTCCGCAAAGTAAGCCTTCAGCTTCTCGGGCGACTCCTTGTGAGAGATAGCCTCCTTGCCACCGGTGTAGTTGTAGATGTTGGTGAATACCTGAGCCAAGGCGATATCCTCGCCCTCGGTGTACATCGAAATCTCGGTGAGAGCACTCACGCGAGAGGTTGCCGAAGCATTCATGCGCTTTCCATCTGCAAGCGACTCAACGATGATGCCGTTGGTCGACTGTGCAACATATTT
>JAFQFG010000116.1 GCA_017398695.1 Alistipes sp. | reverse complement strand
TGAATTGTGAATTGTGAATTGTGAATTGTGAATTGTGAATTGTGAATTGTGAATTGTGATTATCTCTCTATCACTCCCGAGCCGACCAGCTCCTCACCGTCATACCATGCGGCAAACTGCCCGGCAGCAATGCCTCGCTGTGGTTCGTCAAAGAGGATGTAGGCTCCCTCTTCGCGGATGAAGAGTGTCGCCTGCTGCAGTGGTTGGCGATAGCGAATCCGGACTGCGAAGCGCGCGCTTTCACCCACCTGCAACGCCCTTGTGGGGTTGACCCAATGAATCTCCTCGCTGCGAATCTTCAGTGCTTTGCGGTAGAGTCCCGGGTGGCTATCGCCCTCACCGACATAGATGACATTCTGCTCTACGTCGGTGCCTATGATGAAGAGCGACTCTTTGCGACCTCCGATGCCGAGACCTTTGCGCTGACCGATGGTGTAAAAATGGGCTCCCTTATGTTCGCCAATCTTCTTGCCATCACGCACGGTGTAACGCCAAGGCTCGGAGAGGGCAACCAGGTCGTCATCTGCAATGTTGCGATTGAATTTTGGCCACTCGGGCTTGATCTCGTGGATGTTGCCCTTCGCAGCCTTGAGTTTCTGCTGCAGAAATACCGGTAGATCAACCTTGCCTACAAAGCAGATGCCTTGTGAATCTTTGCGCTTGGCGGTGGCGAGGTGTTGCTCCTCGGCGATGCGTCGCACCTCGGGCTTCTCGATGTCGCCAATGGGGAACATCGCATAGCGCAACTGCTCCTGCGAGAGTTGGCATAGGAAATAACTCTGATCTTTATTCTTGTCGGCACCCGCCAATAACTTATATATCGTCGTGCCGTCGGGTGCAACCTCCTCGGCCTTGCGGCAGTAGTGACCCGTGGCAACAAAGTCGGCACCCAGCTTCTGCGCCTCCTTCAGAAAGACATCGAACTTTATTTCGCGATTGCACAGCACGTCGGGGTTGGGGGTGCGTCCGCGCTCATACTCTGCAAACATATACTCCACCACACGTTTGCGATACTCCTCCGAGAGGTCGACTACATGCAGTGGTATATCCAACCTTTTGGCCACCAACTCGGCAAATACGCGGTCATCGTGCCATGGACAGTCGCCTTCGAGCGTACCGGTCGTATCGTGCCAATTAATCATAAACAGACCTACAACATCGTAGCCCTGCTCTCTGAGCAGATAGGCGGCAACCGACGAATCGACACCTCCCGAAAGACCTATGACCACACGCTGTGCCATCTCTGTTTGCTGATTGGTAGTTTATAGTTCAAGTAGACCTTCGGGCAGTACCATCTTGATTTTGCGCTTGTCGAAATCAATAGCAGCGATAAACTCCTCGGCAGCGGGTATCAACGACTCCTCGCGACCCTTGAATGTGATGCCGAAGAGGGGATTTGCTTCGCTATCGTAGTAGTCCGTAATCTCACCACGCAACGTGCCTGCCGTAACCGAGAATCCGATAAGATCCTCCATGTAGAACTCGTCATCCTCTCTCTCCGGCTCCTCGATAAAGAGCTCTCGTCCGACGAACTCCCCGATGCGTTTCGGGGTGTCGAGGTCGGCAAACACTACATGTGCACCGCTTGCTCCGTGTGGCTCAAACTGCTCGCACCAGAGGGGTACAGCAAGATTATCGACCATTACAAAGAGGGGGTCGGTTGCGGGGTCGAACTCGTCGGGCAGGGTGGTGTAGAGGTTAAGCAATACGCCTCCCTCGGTGCCGAAAAGTTTGGTTATACGTGCTACTGCCAGCATAGTTTCTGTGAGTTTACAACTTTTTGCCAAATTTACGAAAATATATTGGAAAACCGACAGATTGTGAAAAAAAATGATGTCCGGAACAATCCGGACACCACAAATTTAAGAAGCCATCGGCATTGTTTGCCGCTTCGGGAGCTATACTACTCCTCTGCGGGAGCCTCGGTAGCCTCTGCGCCCTCAGCAACCTCCTCGGTAGCCTCTGCGGCAGCAGCCTCTGCCTCGGCAGCAGCCTTCTTCTCTGCGATAGCCTTTGCGCGGTCCTCCGCGATCTTGGTCTCTGCAGCGAGGCGAGCCTTCTCGGCAGCCTTTGCATCGGTTGCGAGCTTGGTAACCTTTGCAGCTACCTTACCCTCTTTCTCACCGAGCCACTTGTTGAACTTAGCCTCTGCATCGCTCTCCGAGAATGCGCCCTTGGCAACACCTCCGAGCAGGTGCTTCTTGTAGAGTACGCCCTTGTACGAAAGAATCGCACGAGCAGTGTCAGTAGGTTGTGCGCCCTTCATTAACCAACCCAATGCTTGCTCGAAGTTCAGGTCGATCGTAGCAGGATTCGTGTTGGGATTGTAAGTACCCAATTTCTCGATAAATTTACCATCACGTGGCGCTCTGCTATCTGCAACGACGATGTGATAGAAAGCATAACCCTTCTTACCATGTCGTGCCAAACGAATTTTAACAGCCATTTTGCTATAAAATTTTAATTAAGTTAATAAAATACGCTAACCCACTTTGGGTTTTTAAGCCCGCAAAGATAAGTATTATTTACTTAACTGCCAAATAAATTTATAATTTATCCCCGAAAACGGAGCCTTTTACCGCAATACAAAGCCTTTAATTATCAACTTTTTCGTGAACGAGGGGTTACGCCACCTTGAGTGAAACGCCTCGCTCGGAATGCTCCACAATGAGTGTGTCGCCTTGGCGGAGTTTACCCTCGATTATGAGGGTCGATAGCGGTTCTTCAACCTCTTCGGTCAGCGTACGTTTGAGAGCACGAGCTCCATATCGCTCCTCATACCCCATTTTAGCCAATGAGTGTTTAGCCTCGGGAGTGATTAGAATGGTGTAGCCCAACCTCTCGGCTCGGGCGAGAATCTCTTTCAACTCCAATTCGATGATGTGCTCCACATCCGGCAACTCCAACGAGCGAAAGACCACGATATCGTCCACTCGGTTGAGAAACTCGGGTGAAAACCTCCGTTCGAGAGCCTTGCGATACTCGGCTTGGGGCATCTGCTCTATTGTCGTAGCCCTGGCAGAGGTTGCGTAGCCGACACGCGAGGGCTTTGCGGTGTGCTCGCGCGAGCCGACATTCGAGGTCATGATTATTATGCAGTTACGAAAGTCGACCCTCCTTCCCGAGCCATCGGTCAAGTGCCCCTCATCGAAGATCTGGAGCATGGTATTGAAGATGTCGGGATGAGCCTTCTCCACCTCGTCAAAGAGGACGACCGAGTAGGGATGTCGGCGCACCTCCTCGGTGAGTTGGCCTCCCTCGCCATAGCCTACATAGCCCGGTGGTGAGCCGATAAGACGTGCAACATTGTGCTTCTCGCTGTACTCCGACATGTCGATGCGAATAAGCCCCCTATGCTCATCAAAGAGGTGGCGTGAAAGTTCTTTGGCAAGAAGGGTCTTTCCGACACCCGTGGGGCCAACGAACATGAATACACCGATAGGTCGTCGCTCGTCTTTAAGACCTGCGCGAGAACGGTGTATGGCGCGAGTAACACGCTCCACTGCCGTCGGCTGTCCGATGATGCGGTTAGAGAGGACGGTGTGCAGAGTCTTGATGCGCTCCAACTCTCCATCGGCTACGCGCTCGATGGGTATGCCTGTCATGGTGGTAATCACTTGGGCAATATCGTTGGCATCGACCGTAACGGGATTGGCGACAAGCGAACGATGCCACTCGGTACGGCTCTCCCCGATCTTCGAGCGCAGGGCAATCTCGCGTAAACGGGCAGCTGCGGCACGCTCATAAACCAGCGCCTCGACAGCCTCGCGACGCTCATTACGTGCATCTGCAAGTGCCTTTTCGAGTGTGCGGATCTCGGACGGCTCGCGAGCCAAAGCGATGTGTGCACGGGCACCGGCCTCATCGAGAATATCGAGAGCTTTGTCGGGGAAGTGGCGGTCGGTGATATAGCGGTCGGCAAGGGTAATGCAGGCCTCGATGGCGGCATCGCTGTAGCGGACATTGTGGTGACGCTCATAGTGTGGTGCCACGTTGCGCAGAATCTGTAAGGTCTGCTCGCGGGTTGTCGGCTCGACCATCACCCGCTGAAAACGCCTTTCGAGAGCCGAATCACACTCTATATTCTCGCGATACTCATCGAGCGTGGTGGCTCCGATGAGCTGTATCTCGCCTCGAGCCAATGCCGGTTTGAGTATGTTGGCCGTGTCGAGACTCCCCTGTGAAGCACCGGCACCCACAATGGTGTGTACCTCGTCAATAAATATTATGGTATCTTTGGCTTTGCGCAGTTCTCCAATAAGCTGCTGTATGCGCTCCTCAAATTCTCCCCTGAACTTGGTGCCGGCAACGAGCGAGGTGACATCGAGTACAAACAGACGTTTGGTCGAGAGAGTGTAGGGAACCTCGCCCGCAACCATCCGAAGGGCCAAGCCCTCGACAATGGCACTCTTGCCCACACCCGCCTCACCTATGAGTACGGGGTTGTTCTTCTTGCGACGCGAGAGAATCTGCACCACACGCTCAATCTCGGCATCGCGCCCAATTACGGGGTCAATAGCTCCCTCGCGAGCCAAGCGTGTGAGGTCGGTGCCAAATTTTGATAGTTGTGAGAGGTCGGCTCTTCGAAACTCCTCACTTCGCTCCTCGTTGTAGTCAAGACGACGTGGCTCGGCAGGTCTGCCTATGGCGTTACTTTCGGCCAACCGATCGGCCTCAGCTGCGAGAGCCTCAGGGGCAAGACGATACATCTCCATTACCCGCGCTGTGCAGGTCGCTTTGTCACCGGCAATTGCCATAAGGGCATGGATGGTCGATATGGTCTGTGTGTCGGGGTGTGCGAGTCGCAACTCCTCGATAAAAGCACGAAAAAACTCCTCGGGGGCGACTTCGGTATCGTGCTCGGTGGCGGCCTCACGCTCAATGCGCAGGCACATCTGGTAGAGCTCCCAATCCTGAAGACGGGAGGCAAGCAGCTGATGAGCAAGCGAACCCTCCGAGCGGATGATGCCCAATGCGAGATGATCCTTCAATGCGCGACTATGCCCGGCCTTTGAGGTGTCGAATACGATTGCGGCAATGATGCCTTCGAGTGTCTTTGAAATCTTTATCTGCATCTGTGTTAATCCATATTAAATTTCGGTGATATAACGATGCCTACAGATGGGATATTATGCTCAAAAAAGGCTGTGTATGGGTGCAAAGAGGGTATCTTGCTAAAAACGAACAAGATATAAATTAAAATATTTTACTGTATTTTTTTACTTGCGCGGAAACTCCCAAATCTCCATATTGCGAATCTCGCTGCCGTCGATCTCGAAGCGAACTGCGGTGCGCACCTTGTGTGGCCCGTATTCGCCCGCCGCTCCGGGGTTGATGTGGAGCAGGTCGTAGACGGGATCGTAGATGATTTTGAGGATATGCGAATGCCCTGCGACGAAAATCTTGGGTCGGCACGCCTGAATCTTAGCCACGGCTCGTGGGTCATAACGACGGGGATAACCACCGATGTGGGTCATCAGGACATCGCACTGCTCGGTGCGAAAAAAGGCGAAGTCGTTGTATGCACGGCGCGTGATGCCTCCGTCGATATTGCCATAGACGGCTCGCAACGGTTTGAAGGCTGCGATCGTGTCGGCAAGCTCGATGGAGCCGATGTCGCCTGCATGCCACACCTCATCCACATCGCGCAGAAAGTCGCGTAGTGGCTCATCGAAGGTGCCGTGAGTGTCGGATATGATGCCTACTTTGACCATTGCATCGCTAATAGTTGGAACTCAGATAGTCGGTGGGCAGGAAGAAGGTCTTGCGCTCGGGGAGCGACAGGTCGCGGATGTGGGTGTCACGTTGCTGGCGGCTCCCTTTGGCGACAAACTCATCGAGGAAGAGCAGTATCTCTGCGTGGTTGTTGTGCATAGGCTCCCAAGCCATGGCGTGGGTCTGGTACTCCACCGAGTAGAACCAATAGGGTACGCCCACCTCGCGCAGATGCTTTGCTATGTACTTCGAGCCGTACATTCCGCAACCAAAGAAGGCCATCTTGTTGTAGGGTACCTGTGTGTCGGAGTTGCCGTGGAAGAGCAGGGTAGGAGCCGAGGTCGCATTCCACTCGGGCGCTCCGCCCAATGTGAATACCGCACCTGCAAACGAGATTATGCCGGCATAGTTGAATCCTTCGGGGAGTAACGAAGTGAGTGGTAGGCGGTTGCAGATGGTGTGCTCGCCCTGCAAGACTGTTATTGCTCCTGCGCTCGATCCCGTGGCGATAATTTTTGTTGGATCGATGTTCCACTCTTCGGCGTGGTCTACCACGAATGATGTGGCGCTGAAGAGATCCTCGACCGCAAGGTTAATGGTGTTGCGGAAGAGCGGGAAAAAGTCGAGAACGCCGACATCCTTCGCTTCGCGCATGCCGAGTCGGTAATCTATCGACACCACATCATAGCCACTGCGTTGCAGAAATTCGAAGTAGGGGATGTCTGCCTCCTTGTCGCGCACGCCGTGCGAGAAACCTCCGCCAAAGACAAACATCACACAAGGGCGCAACCCCTCGACGGGCGCGGCATAGTGGTCGAGTCGGAGTGAATCGGTGCCTTTTACGGCATAGAGGTGTGTGGTCTTGCCCGAAGGAGCAGCTGCCCAAGCCGATTGGGCGGCAATAATGAATATCGTAAGCAGGGTGATAAACTTTGCTTTCATCATTTTGGTAATAGCGGATTACTAATTTTTTAATTTTGAAAAGGTCTATTTTTTCCACAATCGCTCCATTCGCTCTGCAATCTTCGCCTCGGTGGGATTGGAGGTGTTGGGGTGGTAGAACCTTTTACCGACGAGGGAGTCGGGTAGAAACTGCTGCTCGACAAAGTTGCCCTCGTAATCGTGTGCATATTTGTACCCCTTGCCATATCCCGACTCCTTCATCAACTTCGTGGGAGCATTGCGCAGATGGAGCGGTATGGGTCGGTTGGTTGTGTCGTGTGATACGAGGTCCAAAGCCTCGTTGATTGCCATATATGCCGAGTTGCTCTTGGGGCTTGTGGCCAGGTAGATGGTCGTCTCTGCAAGGGTTATGCGAGCCTCGGGCATGCCGATTTTGTGGACGGTGTCGAAGCAGGCGTTGGCCAACAACAGAGCATTGGGATTGGCGAGTCCTACATCCTCCGAGGCGAGAATTACCAATCGGCGGGCGATAAATCGGGGCTCCTCTCCACCTGCCAACATGCGTGCTAAATAGTATATCGCTGCATCGGGGTCACTGCCACGCACACTCTTGATGAAGGCCGAGATTACGTCGTAGTGTTGCTCTCCGTTCTTGTCGTAGAGGGCGATGTTCTGTTGGAGGCATTCTGTAACGTAGTGATCGTCGATTATGATTTTGCCATCGGTCGCACCAACCAGAATGTCGAGGATGTTGAGCAACTTGCGTGCATCGCCACCCGAGAACTTGAAGAGAGCTGCCGTTTCGCGCACCTCGATATCGCGCTTTTGCAGCTCTTTGTCAGCGGTGAGGGCTCGGTCGAGCAGCCGTTGCAAGTCGCCATCATCCATCGGATTGAGCGTGTAGACCTGGCAACGACTGAGCAGTGGCGAGATAACCTCGAATGAGGGGTTTTCGGTCGTGGCACCTATGAGTGTCACGATACCCTGCTCCACGGCGCCGAGTAGCGAATCCTGCTGGCTCTTGTTGAAACGATGAATCTCGTCGATAAAGAGGAATGGCGGACGTTGGTTGAACAGATGCTGGCGCTTGGCACTCTCGATGACCTCACGCACCTCCTTCACGCCCGACGTGACGGCCGAGAGTGTGAAGAACGGACGCTCAAGCGTCGCCGAGACGAGTTTGGCGAGGGTGGTCTTGCCGACACCCGGAGGCCCCCACAGAATGAACGAGGGGACGTTGCCCGTCTCGAAGAATTTGCGGAATACGCCATTGGTGCCGACCAGATGCTCTTGGCCGATGTATTCATCTATGTTTGTGGGGCGTAGTCGCTCCGCCAAAGGTGCTGCCATAGTTGCTCGATTTAGAATCATTCGATAATCATCTACAAAAATAGGAGAAAAAAATCAAAATTTTAGTATCTTTGTGAAAATAGAATCAAACGAAAACTAAAATAAACTGATTATGAAGAGATTTTTCATGGCCGCAGTGGCCACAATGTTGGCTTTGGTTACGGCTTCGGCTGTGGTTGCTGCCGAGAAGAGCTACACTCTCTCATCGCCCGATGGCAGAGTCGGAGCAATAGTTTCTGTTGGTGATAAACTTACTTATGCCGTTACCTTCGATGGCAAGAGAGTCGTTGCCCCTTCGCAGATAGCTCTGCGCTTGGCTGATGGCGAGGTGCTTGGTGAGGGCGACCGCCTCCAGAAGGCCAAGAGCGCATCGGTAGATAGGGTCGTGAAGCCGCAATTCTACTTCCGCACCGAGATAGCCGACCGCTATAATGCGCTGACACTCTCATTCCGCGAAGGTTATTCGGTCGAGTTCCGTGCCTATGACGAGGGTATAACCTATCGCTTTGCCACCTCGCGCAAGAGCGATTATACGGTTGAAAATGAGGTGGCTGAGTTTCGCTTTTCGGAGCCGGCAAAGGTGTGGCTTGCCTACAACAATCTGACCGGCGAGAAAAACGACCGCTATATGACCTCGTTCGAGAATACGTATACCCATTGTGCAGTGTCGGAGGTCGATGCATCGCAGCTTGCCTTCTCGCCCGTGTTGGTTGAGTGTGGAGATGTGAAGGTCTGCATTGCCGAGTCGGATGTTGAGGCCTATCCGGGAATGTTTTTGTGCAACACATCGGGCGAAAATGCCTTGACGGGACACTTTGCTCCGCTGCCTCGTCGTACCGAGGAGGGTGGCCACAATAAGTTGCAGGGTCTGGTGCGTGAGCGCGAGTCGTTCATCGCCAACTGCAAGGCTGAGCGTACCATGCCGTGGCGTATAGTGCTCGTTACGGATGACGACCGCACATTGGCGGCAAACGATATGGTCTACCGTCTGGCATCGCCCTCGCGTGTGGAGGATACTTCGTGGATTCGCCCGGGCAAGGTGGCTTGGGAGTGGTGGAACTATTGGGGACTCAATGGCGTGGATTTCGTCACGGGTGTCAATACCCCGACCTATAAAGCTTATATCGACTTTGCCGCGAAGAACAATATCGAGTATGTGATTCTGGACGAGGGGTGGGCTGTTAAATATGCCAACGACCTCATGCAGATAGTTCCCGAAATCGACCTCCCCGAGTTGGTCAAGTATGCCGAGGAGCGCAGTGTGGGACTTATCTTGTGGGCAGGCTATAACGCCTTCAATCGCGATATCGAGGGTATCTGTGCCCACTACTCGAAGCTGGGTATCAAAGGCTTCAAAATCGACTTTATGGATCGAGATGATGCTGCTATGGTCGACTTCCACTACCGTGTGGCAGAGGCAGCAGCCCGCCATAAAATGTTGGTTGATTTCCATGGAACATATAAGCCCACGGGCCTGAACCGCACCTATCCCAATATTATCAACTTTGAGGCTGTATTCGGGCTGGAGCAGATGAAATGGAGCAAGCCTTCGGTTAATCATGTCGAGTATGATGTGACGATGCCCTTTATCCGTATGTTGGCAGGCCCTATCGACTACACTCAAGGAGCTATGCGTAACGCTTCGAAGCGAAACTATCGTCCCGTGAGCCACGAGGCGATGAGTCAAGGTACACGTTGTCATCAGTTGGCCGAATATGTGGTGTTCTTCTCGCCCCTCTCGATGCTCTGCGACTCGCCCTCGCAGTACGAGCGTGAGCCGGAGAGCCTGCGTTACATTGCGAAGATCCCGACAACGTGGGATGAGACCGTGGTGCTCGATGGTAAGGTCGGAGAGTATATTGTTACAGCGCGCCGCTCGGGCTCGACATGGTATGTCGGTGCATTGACATCGTGGACTCCGCGTGAGATGACAATCGACTTGAGCCCTATCCTCGGAGAGTCGGGTAAGTTCAAGGCCGATATCTACCGCGATGGCGCGAATGCAGCCGAGCGAGCCTCAGACTACCGCTTTGAGAAGATAGAGGTGCCGGCTGAGCGTAAGTTGCAGATCAAGATGGCTCCCGGAGGAGGTTTTGTTGCTGTGATATCCAAACAGTAGTTGTCACTCGTCAATCAACTCTATCGTTGAGCGCAGACGTGAGGTGTCGAGATGTGTGTATATCTCGGTGGTCGTGATACTCTCATGACCAAGCATCTCCTGCACTTGGCGTATGCTCGCGCCACCCTCCAACAGATGGGTGGCAAATGAGTGTCGGAAGGTGTGTGGCCCTATGGACTTGTCGATGCCTGCGCGCTCGGCAGCCTGCTTGATAATCGTGAAGACCATCACTCGGGTCAGTGCCTTGCCCCGATTGTTGAGAAAGAGGGTGTCGTTATTGCCACCCTTGTTGTTCTTGCTGCTCTTGCTGCTCTTGCTGCCCCTGTTGCCCTTGCCACTCTCTATGTTGGAGTTTTTGGCACCTCGGCATTCGAGATACTCCGATATGCAGTTGCGGGCTGTCGAACTGATTGGGACGAGGCGTTGCTTGTCGCCTTTGCCGATGACACGGATATACCCCTCTCCGAAGAAGAGGTCACCGAGTCGCAGCGAGGTGAGCTCCGAGACACGCAATCCGCACGAGTAGAGCGTCTCGAGCATCGCACGGTCGCGCTTGCCCTTGGTGTTTGAGGTGTCGATGGTGGCGATTATCGCGTCTATCTCCTCGGTAGATAGGATCTCGGGCAGATGTTGCCCGAATTTGGGTGTGACCACAAACTCGGTCGGCAGGTTTTTGATGGCATCGCTCACCAACAGAAAATTGTAGAAACTGCGGACACTGCTCAAAATGCGCGCCTGCGAACTCTTCTCATAGTGGTGGGTGCGATTGGCAGGATCGGTAATCTCTTTCTCGTAAATCCACTGCATAAAACGCTCGATCATGTGCTCTTCGACCTCGGCAGGTGCAACATCGAACGTGCGTAGGATGTAGTGCCAGAATTGCTCTAAATCACGCATGTAAGCATCTATCGAGTTTGCGGAGAGCCGCTTCTCGAAACGTATGTACGAGTGGTAGCGTTTTGCTGCAAGCTCCCACTTCTTGGAGTTTTCTTCCATTTTTCTTACCTTTGTAGTCGATACAAAAGTACAAAAAATTTTACATAATATCGACCTATGGCAAATTATATCGAACTAAATGCAGTCATCGAAGATCCCGAGTTGGCTGATATCGTGGTTGCGGAGTTGGCGGAGTATCCGTTTGAGAGCTTTGCAAACGAGCCGTCGATGCTGAAGGCTTATATCCCACAGACGGCTATGGCCGATTGTATGGAGCAAGTGAATGCTCTGCTCGACCGCTATGGAGTGAGCGAACGTCGCTATGTGCAGATCGAATCGCAGAATTGGAATGCGCTGTGGGAGAGTAATTTCGAGGAGGTGTTGGTGGCCGACCGAGTGGCTATACGCGCTCCGTTCCATGCTCCACATCCCGAGTTCGGAGCGCTCGATGTGGTGATTATGCCGAAGATGTCGTTTGGCACGGGGCATCACTCAACGACACGTCTGATGGTCGAGATGTTGCTCGGGATGAATGTCGAGGGACGTCGGGGCCTTGATATGGGTAGCGGTACGGGCGTTTTGGCCATCTTGGCAGCCAAACTGGGTGCTGCGATGGTCGATGCTGTCGATATTGACGATATGGCCGATGAGAGTTGTCGCGAGAATGCTGTGACCAATGGCGTAGCCGAGAGGATGCATCCGATTTTGGGAGATGTGCGCTCGGTGGCGGGTGGCAAGTACGACTTTATCGTGGCCAATATCAATCGCAATATCCTGTTGCGAGATATGCCGGCCTATGCCGGAATGCTTAATGAGGGCGGTGTGCTTGTGATGAGCGGATTTCTGGAGGAGGATGTTGCTGCAATCACCGAGCGTGCCGAGTCACTCGGCTTGAGTGCCGGTCGCAGCAAGGGTGATGGTGGCTGGATGGCCCTCGAATTCTGCAAATAACCTCCTCGAAACTCTATTGTTAAACATACGATAATTCTCGGAGATGAAGTCCTACAAAGCTCGCGGTATAGTCCTCAATACGGTCAAGTATGGCGACTCGTCGATGGTGGCGCAGTTGCTGACCGATGTGGGAGGGCGTTGCAGCTACATGGTGCAGGGTGTGCGCTCATCGCGTGGGCGAGGCTCAAAGGCGGCACTGCTGCAACCGATGTTTGCCGTCGAGTTCGAGGGGCTGGAGTCTGCGAAGATGGATATGCACCGCTTCCGCGAGCTGCGAAGTGGTATAGTTCTGCAGAGTACTCCGTTCAATCTCCGTAAGTCGACCATTGCACTCTTTATGGCAGAGGTTTTGTATCGTTTGGTGCGTGAGAGCGAACCGAACGAGGCTCTGTTCGACTTTGTGTGGGGCTCGGTCGAGGCATTGGATGCTATGGAGGAGGGTGTGGCTAACTTTCACCTCTGGTTCTTGGCCAATTTGAGCCGATTTCTCGGATTTAGTCCTGCGGGCGAATATCGTTCGGGGGCAATGTTCGATATGAGGGAGGGCCTCTTCACGATGACCCCTTCGGGTCACTCGATCGTGATGGATGCCCCGAATGCCGAGATTTTGCGCGACCTGCTCGAGTGTGATGTGCGTTATCTTGCCGAGATAGGGCTCAATCGCCGACAGAGGGTCGAGTTTCTGGATGAGATGATGCGCTACTATGGCTATCACCTCGAGGCTATAAATACGGTGCGCTCGATACGGATTTTGCAGGAGGTGTTTTGATGAAAGCGTGGATTGCGATAGTGATTATGTTGGCGTGTAGCCTCTCGGCTTGGGCGCAGGGCGAGGTCGATACGCTTCGCTATAAGATCGAAGCCCGCGGAGGGCTGGATACGTTGCGATACTCCATGCCCGACATTCGAACCTGGCACCCCGAGGATGCAACCATCGACCGCCACTCGGTGCGTCCGATGATATCGATGACCTCGCTGGTTACGGGCATGCACCGCGAGCGTCCCGAGCGGGTCTTTGTCATCCTGCCGAATAACACGTTGGAGGCGTGGGGCAGGGTTAATGTATCGAACGGACAGGCCTGGAATTGGGGGCCATTCCCCAATAGCTACCTCGATGCACGCACGCTCTCGTTTCCCGCTCCGAGATAGGCCGATTTTGCGGTTTGGCTTTAGAGAAGATTTGACAATAAAAAATATAACCTGCTATGAAGAAAACCTTGATGATTATCGCTGCGGCGATATGCTCGTTGACGACAACAGCGCAGATTCCCGACGGCTCGGGCGAGATTCCGCACATTGCCCCCGATGCCAAAGAGTTGAAGATTGCATTTCTGACCGACACTCACGTCTTTCACAAGGGCGAGGATACCGATCTCCAGCTCCTTCCGGCCATTGCCGAGATTAACGCTTCGGATTGCCACTTTGTGCTACTCGGAGGCGATAATGTGTCGAGCGGATATGATGCCGACATTCGCGGCACGTACAAAATCTACCAAAAAATCCGCAAGCCTCTCTTCGGAGTGATTGGCAACCATGAGGTTATCCGCACAGACAATGGCAATCGGACGCATAAGGAGCTCTATGGCTACGACCGTCGGTTGGTGTTTCGTGCCGGAGAGTACCTCTTTGTAGGTTTCGAGGCGGGTCCCTACAATCGAGCCTCGATCGGCATCGTGCGTCAGGAGGATATCGAGTGGCTCGAGGAGCAGTTCCGCAAGGCTCGTCCCGGAGAGAAGATTGTCTGCATCAGCCACATGCCGCTCAATCGCGATATTGCCAACCATCGCGAGGTTACGGCTCTGATGCGAAAGTATGGAGTCAAGGCTCAGATTTGCGGACATGCCCATACGACCTTGATGCTGAATGTCGACTCGTTGCCGTGTGCTATGGGCCGTCGCTTTAACTACTTGGATAGGGGCTGGGGTGTCGGCTACAATATCATCGAGCTCAAGAACGACTCGATTTACCTCTTGCAGAAGCGCCTCGACCATGCTGCACCGAAACTCTTTGCCGTCAATAAGCTCGGTTTTTCGCCCGAACTGCTCGAACGCAAGAGTAACCCACTGAAGATCGAGCCCAAGAGCTACTCCGAGGCGGGTGCAGTATTGTTCAAGGATTTGCGACCGGCAGTCTATGCTCCGGTGCTGGTGCGTGGTGGGGCGGCCTATGTCGGACACTCCAACGGCACGCTCTACGCCTTCGACACTGCTACGGGTGAGGAGCGTTGGCACCACGATATGGGCGATATACTCTGTGCCGAGCCGGTATGGCACGACGGCAAGGTCATCTACGTCTCGCCCACGGGACGTTTTACGGCTTTGGATGCCGCCACGGGCAAGAGGGTTTGGACTCTTCAGGCCAAGGGAGCCGTGACGGGCGATCCGGTGGTTGCGGATGGTATGCTCTATTGCAGCTTTGGTGTGGGATTGTTCGCCAAGATAGATGCCGCGAGCGGCAAACTGCTCTGGACGGCACGCTCGGGCTCACTGCAAATGCAGTGTGTGCCGGCAGTGGCGGATGGACGAGTGGTGGTGAGCACCTGGGAGAATGATGTGCGCTGCTACGATGTGAAGAGCGGTAAGCAGGTGTGGCGCTGGTACTCGGGCAGCGACAGCTACGACTTTGCCCCGGGATTGATCTTCCCGCAGATTGTCGATGGTCGGGTCTATGTCTCGATCGAGAAGAAGATTACGGCTCTCGATCTGAAGAGGGGTGAGCAGCTTTGGCAGGATGAGATGTTCTCCTACCGCAAGTCGATGGGCAAGAGCAGCGATGGCAAGAGCGTGCTACTGCAGAACCGTGAAGCCGATATCATCTCGTTGAAGACCACGGCAAATTGCTTTGCGCTCAATTGGCGCACTGCGACCCCGAAGGTCAAGATGGACCGCAATCCGACCGCTATCACAGTGGCTAACGGAGTTGTCTATAAGGGTGCTGCCGGAGGCTGGGTTATCGCTGTGCGCGAGAGCGACGGAGCGCTGCTCTGGGAGCATAAATTCACAGATGCGGATATCAACAACATCTGCTCGGACGAACAGGGCAATGTCTGGATTATGAGCCTCGATGGCAAGCTCTTCAAAATTGGGCGATAGAGTCGACCGCCTGTGCGCAAATTGATGCGGTACGCTCGACAGTCCTCCACCGACGGCCTGCACCCCGCCACCGTCGACCTGCAACCCGACACCTCAATGTCGTTAAAAACTTTGCGGAGTTTGTCGTATTGGAAAGATTTGTTTAATTTTGGCTCGGTTTTGTGAAATTTCACCCAAGCACGTTTATGAGAAAACTTTTCCTTATTGCGATATCTTTATTTGTTTGGCTCGGTGCTGCGGCACAAGGGTCGAAGCAGCTTATCAATATCAATCAGTCGAGCTTCCGCGCCGAGCAGAAGAGTATGATTGAAGATGTCAATATCGACCCGATTGCCAAGGATCGTTCGAAGCGCCCATGTGCCCGCATCAAGATGCATGTCAACCGCATGACCCGCGACGATATCGACCGTCTGCAGGTCTTTACTGCCGGTGGCATGGTCGAGCTGACCAAGCGAGTGATAAACTTCGAGGGCAACGGCCTGATTCTCGAGATGACAGCCAAGCCGCAGACCCGTTTCTACCTCCACCACGACAAGTATGGCGACTCCAACGAGGTGACGGTCGATCTGGAGGGCGATAAGGTCTACCTTATGGATGCACAGCTCGATCTGCTGCTGCCGGTAGTTGTGGCATCGAATGTCAAGGGTGCTGATGTCTACATCGACAACCAATACAAGGGAGTTATCGGCGAGAGCTATATGCTTTCGGTTGAGGGTGTAACCCCCGGAGAGCATAAAATCAAGATTCAGCACGGTGCAGCCACTGCCGAGCAGACGGTCAATGTCAATAGCGGCAATATCTCGTTCCGCGTGGAGGTCAACGATGAGAGCTCACAGCCGCAGTATGTGGTCTTCGAACTGCAACCAACGCACGCCATGCTCTTTATCGACAACGAGCCACAGGCTACGCAGGAGGGCTTTGTTACGGCCGTGTTGCAGAATGGTACATATAACTACCGCGTAATCGCCAAGGGCTACCACGAGCAGAGTGGCACGTTTACCGTCTCGGGCGAGCGAGTGGTGCGCAAGGTCACGCTCAAGGCCGATGTCGCTATGGTGATGCTCACGACTGAACCGAGTG